>CALCVT010000140.1 GCA_937906495.1 uncultured Prevotella sp. | reverse complement strand
TATATACAACCTCTTATTGTATTAATTTACTTGATTTAATTCCGCCAACGGGTTAACTTTATAATTTATATTTTTGATTATGGGAAAATGTATTTCTAGTGTCCATTTCCTTCAGTTCTCTAATCTGTATGTTTTGTTGCATAAGGTAAAGTTGGCAATGCTTTTGAGTTTGGGTAGTGCCAAGGGAGTATTTACGACATTGGCAGTATGCCTGTCGTGTTTGTTTATGGCGAGTTGTTCCGACGATTCCAAGCATGAGGATGTTCCGCCTGCTGTACCCCTTGAGGTTTATTCGCAGGGTACCATTACAACAAGCATCCCAGCTATGCCAATCTTTACGCCAGTTCAGGCTTCGAACTATGTCAAGATATCTTGGGCAGACGCTTCGCGTTCAGTAGCTACTGTTGAAGTCGGGGCCTTCGATATTGAAGTCGAAATGATGGGACGTACTATTTCGATAGGTACTATGAAGGTTTCGGATGTCGCATGTACTGCAAAGGCTGATGGCAGCATTGAGTTTGTAAAAGACAATTTTGTATGCCAGGCCGGCGATTATGAAGTCAAGGGTAAGCTTTCGGGCGTTTACAGCGAGGGTAAACTCACCGTAACAGTGAACTATAAGCCCGGAAGTATGCCGTTTGAGTGCCAGTCAGATTATGAAAGCAAATCTATATCTTGATAGTTCACGCAGATAGTTCTATCTCAAATACTAAATACAAGTCCCGATGAATTTGATAAAGATTCTGTCCGTCCTGTTGCCAGCTTTGTTCGCTACGTTTTCGTGCAATGGCTTTATGGATGGTATTTATGATGAGCCGCCTGTAGACAATAGTTATGATGAGGGCTTTCATACAGGCACAAAGCCCAACCGCTTTAAGTTGCAAATCAATGCTACCAGTTATACAGAATGGATTTATGTAAATCTCAAGACCCGTGAGCTTGAACGTAAACCTATACCGTCGGCATTGACTGGCGAGTGGGACGGACAGTCGGGATGGACTTATAATTTAGTAGAAGGAACAAAATACACAGCATTGGCTCATGTAAAAACCGATGCGCAGCCTGAACCTTCAGAGTGGGATTTTGCCATTCATCATTTTGATGCCCGTACGCATGGAGGTCAGGTATACGAAACGCCTTATACTTCGCTCAATGCACTGCCGCCTTCGAGCAAGGTATTAGCGAGTGCTTCGTTTACTGCAGACGCATGGAGTACCACTCAGGTTATTACTGATTTAAAGGATATGATGAGTTTTAAGGTAGGTTTTCAGAATTTGAAAGTCAACGAGGTACTTTCGCGTTGGGTGCGCATGGACTTTTCAACGCCTCCTCCTGTTTATACGGCTTCAGGCAGGGTTTATATTTTACGTTTGGCCGATGGTACGCATGCGGCTATGCAAATGCTAAACTATATGAGCCCGTCGGGAACCAAGGGCTATCTTAGTATTGATGTTATCTATCCTTATTAAAAAGTACCTTTGTGTATGAAAGTGATAAAAGGCAGGTATCTTGCCTGCTCAATGGGTCTCTTTCAGTGTGTGGCTGTCCTGCCCTGTACAGTTTTGTCGGGCGAGACAGCCGACACGCTTACTGCAAGTCAGCGATATGAGCTGCACGACGTGGTAGTTACAGCTACCCGAACGCCTAAGTTGCTGAAAGATGCTCCAATACAAACGCGACTGATAACCGAAGCTGAAATACGTTGTTCGGATGCAACGAACCTGCAAGATTTGTTGCAGCAAGAACTTCCTGGAGTGGAGTTTTCGTATGCCATGAATCAGCAGGTAAACATGAACTTTGCCGGTTTTGCAGGTCAAAGCGTACTCATTTTGCTGGATGGCGAGCGTTTGGCTGGCGAAACAATGGACAATGTTGATTTTTCGCGGCTTAATTTGCTCAATGTAGAGCGTATCGAAATTGTCAAAGGGGCTGCTTCGGCGCTTTACGGCTCGAATGCAACCGGAGGTGTGGTGAATATTATTACTAAAGACGCCCGCAAACGCTGGAATTTGAATCTGAATGCCCGAGTGGCCGGACATCGTGAAAGACGCTACGGGCTGGCTATGGCATGCGCGGGAAAGTACGTTAAAAATTCGTTTACTGCAACGTATACGGGTATAGATACTTACACCGTATGCCGCAATTTAAGCGATGCATGCGATTTTAGAAATGTTTATGGCGGCACTACGTGTAATTTTACCGATAAGTTAGTATTCCAGTTGCCCAACCGACTTAAACTCACGGCACGGGCGGGTTACTATTTTAAGGAGCGGCTTTACAATCCCGATACGCCCGACCGTTACCGCGACTTTTCGGCTGGGTTGAGAGGCGAGTGGAATATTGATGAGCGCAACAGGTTGGAATTGTCGTACGCCTTCGATCAATATGATAAGTCGGACTATCTCAAGCAATACCATCTGGATGTACGCGACTATCGAAACGTGCAGCATGTATACAGAGCCTTGTATAGCAATAACTTGCTTAATGGCGATGTCCTGACGGCTGGCTTCGATGGTATGTACGATTTTCTCGATTCTTATCAGTTTGAGCCCGGTAAGAGCCACAATCAGTATTCGCTGGATGCTTTTTTGCAATACGACTGGACGGTTTCTCATCATTTCGAAGTAGTAGCTGCTGCACGTTGGGACTATTTTTCAGACGGAAAAAACTCAAACTTAACCGCTAAGGCCAGTGCTTGTTACAAGTTGGGTGCCTTTACCTTCAGAGGGGGCTATGCCGGTGGATTCAGAGCGCCTACGCTTAAAGAGAAATACATGAACTTTGATATGTCTGGCATATTTGACATACATGGAAATGCACAGCTCAAGGCTGAACAGTCGCATAACCTGAACCTTTCGGCCGAGTATGCGCGCGGCAGGTATAGCTTAACAATTGGTGGAAGTTATAACCGGGTACACAATAAAATAGCCACGTCTTCCGTTCTTTACGATGAAAACAACCAACCTTATTTGGCGTACCTCAATGTCGGAAATCTGCGTGTTTGGAATGTAGAGGCTACGGCTCAAGCCCGTTGGAATTATGGCTTGTCGGCAAGATTGGGTTACAACTTTACACACGAACAGACGATAGGCTCCGGTATCAGCCAGTATGCACCGGCACGTCCGCATACTTTGCACTGTAAGTTTGCCTGGACTCGAAAGTGGCGTCCCAAATACGAAACAACGGTACAGCTAACGGGCCGTTTGCTTTCGAAGGTGAGCTATACAAGTATGGAAATGACAGAACCCTTTACCTCAAGGCGCGTTACAAACCCGGCTTATACTTTGTGGAAAGCTCAGATTTCGCAAACATTGTACAAGGGATGCACCTTGAACCTGGCGTTAGACAATCTTTTCAACTACGTGCCCAAAGTCTATGCCTTTAATTCGCCAGTAACAACAGGCACCAACCTGATGCTGGGACTGAATATTGATTTTGACAAATTCTGAACCATTCATTCAATATTTACAATTCATGCAAACAACTACCCAGAAGCGTTATCTCGGAAAGGCCATAGGCTCTTTCCTGATTGTATTGTTTACCATGCCTCTCGGGCATGCTCTCATGATTTTGATGGAACACTACCTTTCGCCCGGGGCCTTGCATTACAGTGCATTTGCCATGGGCTTTGTAGGTATGTGTATTGTTATAGCCGGTGTCTTTGTAAAGGGCGACACTAAACAAACATCGTTTGGACTGTTTGGAGGACTGCTCTTTTGGACGGGTTGGGTGGAATTCCTTTTTGCATATTATGCTGTGCGCTATGGTGTGCATTACGACCTTACCGGTTCGGGTATCGTGCAAACTACAACCCAGTATGCCAACGGCATAGCAGTAGCACAAACTCATTTGATTAATGGCTTGCCCCTTGACTCGTATAGCCGCCCGGAACTGAAAGAAATTATAGGTTCGCGTCCTGAATACCTTATCATGCCCGCTACCTTTGGCATGTGGATGATGTTCATGATGCTTTATATTTTCTGCACCCGTTCGGGATGTAAGTTTATCATGTGGATTCAGGATGTGTGCTGCATCAAGCAAAAGGTGGAGTTGCGCCCCATGGCACACCACTCGTCGATGGTTACCTTCCTGGAGCTGAATATGATGTTGTGGTCGCTCTATTTGCTGTTAATGTTCTGCTACGATCCGGTATTTCTCGGTGAGCGCCATCCCATAACGCTGCTGGTAGCTTTAGGTTGCTTAATCGGTTCGTTCTTTATGTTCCGCAAACAGCTGTATATGGCTACGTGGGGACGAAACTTGCGTATGTCGGTAGCAACGGTTATTGTATTCTGGACGTTTATCGAGGTAGTTGCCCGTAACGGCTTGTTCCAGGAGGTATGGGTCGACCCTATGAATCATGTGGCCGAGATGGTTGCCATTACAGTGGCATTTTGTGTGCTGGTGGCCGTAGCTTGGTTTGTCAGCCGAGGCAAAAAGGCATCAGCAAAGTAGTTTGAATGAAAACCAAGTCGCGTATCGAAGCCGAAAAGCAGACGGTAGCCTATATGATAGGCATTTTTTGCAGGCATAAGCACCACTGTCCGAAGCACACGCTCTGTGCTGATTGTCAGGAGTTGTTGGCTTATGCACACCGAAGGTTGGAACGCTGTAAATTTGCCGAGGATAAGTCTGCTTGCAAGCGTTGCCCCATACATTGTTATCGGCCCGACATGAAAGAGCGCATAGCTGCAGTGATGCGTTATTCCGGCCCCAGGATGATGCTCTACCATCCCATATTGGCCATTAAGCATTTGCTACAGCGCTAAGCAGTGTAAACGAATCAACACCCCGTGTAAATGCTTTTACACGGGGTGTTGATTCGTTTTGAACAGTAGAATTGCAGGGGGCTTCCGTTATCGGATGAGGCGCCAAATATCGTCTTCAGTACGTGCAAATGGTCCTGATGCTTCAAGTTTAAGTGTCGACATGGCTGCGGCAAAGCGTCCGGCTTCGCCCGGGTTGGCACCACGCGCACGCATATATAAGTAGCCTGTTGAGTAGGTGTCGCCACAACCTGTAGCGTCAACAAGTTGTTTGGGCGGGTAGGCGCAAATGTCGTAAAAGTGGTCGTTTTCAAGCACAACGGAGCCAAAATTACCCAATGTAACGCACACTTCCTTTACGCCCCATTCGGCCAGTTGTAAGGCAGCGTCATGCGGGTCGCTCTGTCCGGTGAGCACGTCCATTTCGTATTCGTTTACCTTCAGCACATCAATGTGGCGTAGAGCCTGGTGCTTTTCGTGCCAGTCAACGGCATAAACAGACTGGTCGCGTACTTCGCGCAAGTAGCCTTGCGAGTCGACGCTTACCACTCCGCGCTTGCTTAAACTCGTAATTACGTTGAGCGGAAAATCGTCGGCTAATAGCGAGCCAAGATGATATATTGAAGCATCGGTGTTCTCCAAGTCTTCGGCTCTGAAAGGGTCGGCTTTGGCCAGTACGCGCTGGCTGCGGTTGTTAGAGTTTTCTCCGTATTTGTTTTCAAAGTATACGGTGTGGCGCGAGGGTATCACCTTTACGTCAACACCCCATTTGCGCAGTTCGTCAACCGGAGCCATTTCGGTAGGGGCAAGCGAGGTGATGAGCTGAAAGTTGCGTCCGCCATTCAGGTGGTACATGGCGTGTGCAAAGTAGTAGGCAGTGCCTCCCGGCATAAACACTTCGGAGTGGGGTGTGATGATTTTGTCAAGCGTGATGTGCCCGATACAACATATTTTGTTCATTGTGCGTGATGGTTTTCAGGATGCAAAGTTACAAATTTTCTTTCACCGAAAACTTTCTTTTGCTTCAAAGTGTTGTATGCAGGGGGCTTTACAGGCGCTTGTTTCGGCCTGACTTTGGTAGATGCGGTGCTGCGCCAGCAGGGTGTATAGAGTGCATTGCCGGCAGCCTTGTGGGTTGTGGCAGAGTCTTTCTTGTTTTTTTGATAAAAGCCATCCCCCCGGTGCCTCTGGTAAATCGGGCACCGGGGGGGGATAGTAGGGTAGTTAGTGGGCTTCGAGCCAGTTGGTTCCAATGCCGTAGTCGGCAATGAGCGGAACGCGCATGCTAAAGGCTTGTTCCATCTCTTCGAGTACAATTTGCTTAACCTTGTCTTGCTCCTCAGGCAGAACCGAAAAGTTAAGTTCGTCGTGAACCTGCAGAATCATTTTTGAGCGGATGTTTTCGCGCTCAAATCGGTCGCTGATGCGTATCATGGCAATTTTGATAATGTCAGCAGCAGTACCTTGTATGGGAGCATTAACAGCATTCCGTTCGGCATAGCCACGTACAACGGCATTTTTTGAGGTGATGTCGGGCAGATAGCGCCGGCGCTTCAGTTCAGTAACTATATAGCCCCTTTCGCGGGCATTTTCTACGCACTCGGCCATGTAGGTTTTGACTCTTGGATAGGTGCTGAAGTAGTTGTCAATCAGTTCTTTAGCCTCGCTGCGCGACACTTCCATGCGTTCGGCCAGTCCAAAGGCCGAAATTCCGTAAATAATGCCGAAATTGGCAGTTTTGGCTTTGCGGCGCTCGTCGCGTGTCACCTCATCAAGCGGTTTGTGAAAGATGCGCGCTGCAGTGGCAGCATGAATGTCGCGCCCATCGCGGAAGTCCTGCATCAAATGTTCGTCCTGGCTAAGGTGAGCCATGAGTCGTAGCTCAATTTGCGAGTAGTCGGCCGAAAAGAAGAGGCATCCTTCTTCGCCAACAAAGGCCTTACGTATTTCGCGGCCATCGTCACCACGCACAGGGATGTTCTGCAAGTTGGGGTTCGACGACGAAAGGCGCCCGGTTGCCGTAACTGCCTGGTTGAACGAGGTGTGAATGTGGCCCGTGGCGGGGTTGATGAGTTTGGGCAGTGCTTCGATATAGGTGCTGATGAGCTTTTTGAGTGCGCGGTGCGCCAGAATTTTGCCTACAATGGGGTGTTTGGGCTTGAGTGCCTCGAGCACTTCTTCGCCAGTGGAGTATTGTCCGCTTTTGGTCTTTTTGGCTTTTTCGTTGAGTTTGAGTTCGTCAAAGAGCACTTCGCCTACTTGTTTAGGCGAGGAGATGCTGAAACTGTGCCCAGCCAATTCGTAAATCTCGGTTTCGAGTTGTTCCATGCGTTGCGTAAAGTGGCGTCCGGTTTCGGCCAGGGCTTCGGTATCGATGCGCACACCGTTACGTTCCATTTTGGCCAGTACGGGCATGAGGGGCATCTCGATTTGGTCGAACACCGTAGTCAGTTCGCTGGCTGCTAATTCAGCCTCGAGGGGTTGCATCAGTTGCAGGGTGATGTCGGCATCTTCGCAGGCGTAGTCGCAAATGGCAGCAGGTTCGAGGTCGGCCATGTTGCGCTGTTTCTTACCTTTAGGACCGATTAACTCTTCAATGTGTATGGTTTGGTAATTCAGGTATATTTCGGCCAGGTAATCCATGTTGTGTCGCAACTCGGGTTGTACCAGATAGTGGGCCAGCATGGTGTCGAACATAGGGGCGCAGAGCTGAATGCCGTACGAGGCGAGCACCGTGAGGTCGTATTTTAGGTTTTGTCCTACCTTGATAATGCCGGGGTGCTCGTAGGCGGGCCTGAACAACTCGACCATGCGGCGTGCAGCTTCGGCCTCGCGGGGAATGGCTACGTACCAGGCACGGCCTTTACCTGTCGAAAAGCTTAAACCTACCAGTTGTGCGCTAATTGCGTCGATTGAGGTAGTTTCTGTGTCTAAACTGAATTTTTCAAATGTCAATAAATGCTCACAGAGTTCTTTTGCTTTCTCCTCATTATCAATCAAAACATACTCGTGTGGCACGTCGGCAAGCGTTTTATAATTGCTTTCTTTTACGCCGCTCGACAAGTCGTCCGTCTGTGATGCAAAGAGACTGCCCCATTCTGTGTCATTTTTTGTTGTTTGTGCATTTCCTGCCTCAATCTTCTTGATGAAGCTTCGGAACTCAAGATCTTCGTAAATTTCGCGGAGGGCTTCAGTGTTGGGTTCGGTCAGTTTAAGTTTGTCGAGTTCAAGTTCGACGGGCACATCCGTTTTAATAGTTACCAAAAACTTCGAAAACTCAATTTGTTTTCTGTTGTCCTCCACTTTGCGCTTCATGGCTCCTTTTAACTGGTCGGTATTTGCCAGCAGGTTGTCGATGCTGCCAAACTGACCGATGAGTTTAACAGCAGTCTTTTCGCCAACACCCGGACATCCCGGCACATTGTCGGCCGTATCGCCCATCAGGCCAAGCAGGTCGATAACCTGGTTGGTCGATTCAATACCATATTTCTGGCAAACCTCGGCTTCACCCATTTTTTCCATGCCTCCTGCTCCATGTCCCGGCTTTCGCATATAAATGCCCGGCCTTACAAGTTGTGCGTAGTCTTTGTCGGGCGTAACCATGTGTACTTCGAGTCCGGCTTCAGCACCTTTTAGGGCCAATGTGCCGATTACATCATCAGCTTCAAAGCCAGGAATTTCAAGAATAGGTATGCGGTAGGCTTCGATAATGCGTTTAATAACCGGTACTGCCCAGCTGATGTCTTCGGGCGTCGATTCGCGTTGTGCCTTGTATTCGGGATAAACTTCGTGACGGAAGGTTCCGCCTTTGGGGTCGAAGGCAATGCCGATGAAATCGGGCTTTTCGCTTCGGAGCACATCCTCGAGCGTATTGACAAAACCAAAGGCAGCCGATGTATTCTGGCCTTTTGAGTTGATGCGTGGCGAGCGTATAAGTGCGTAGTAGGCCCGATAAATGAGCGCGTAGGCGTCGAGAAGATAGAGGGTTTTCATAAATCGTATGCAAGTGGAGGGAGGCTGTGTATCATAGGCTGAATATATGCTGGAAAGGCATTGTTGACAATCCAAAGCTGCTACAAGCGCTGCCCGAAGTTGATTCTTGGGGATTTTAAGAGGCATTTTAGACCTCGAACGACACAAAAATACGGAATAATCTCGTAACTAGCCGATTTATTCGTATTTTTGTAAGTTGAAACCTGATGTTATGGACAAACTCTCCACTTTGCGTCAGCCCGTATCGCAGGAGCTGATTGAATATAAAGAATTATTTCAGAAGGCTTTGACCCACAAAGACGATTTGCTGGGCCAGGCCCTGGGCTACGTGCGTCAGCGTGAAGGTAAAATGATGCGCCCCTTGCTTGTGTTGCTTATGGCTAAGGAATTGGGACGGATTCCTATAAATTCTTTGCGTTCTGCCGTTACCCTGGAACTTTTGCACACTGCATCGTTAGTGCATGATGATGTTGTTGACGAAAGTGGTGAAAGGCGTGGACAGCAGTCTGTCAATGCTGTGTTCGATAATAAGGTTGCAGTACTGGTAGGCGATTATCTGCTTTCAATCTCTCTGCTTCAGGCGGCATTGACCGGTAATAACCGAATCGTTGAGATTATTTCGCGTTTGGGAGGTATACTTTCTGAGGGCGAGATTTACCAGTTGGCTAATATCCGCAAAGAAACCATTTCAGAGGAGGCGTATTTTAATATCATACACCATAAAACTGCTGCCCTTTTTGCGGCATGTGCCGAACTGGGGGCTATATCGGCAGGAGGTTCGGACGAATATGTGCAGCGTGCCCGAAAACTCGGTGAAATCGTTGGTATTTGCTTTCAAATACGCGATGATATCTTCGATTACTATGCTGAAAGCGCTATAGGTAAGCCTACTTATAACGACATGATGGAAGGAAAACTCACATTGCCTGCCATTTATGCCGTAACGCATACCGACAGCGAAGAGGTGCGCCTTTGGGCAAAACATGTAAAGAGCGGCGAAGCTACAACCGATGAAATCGAAAAATTAGTAGCCTATACCAAAGAGGCAGGAGGCATAACTTATGCTGAGAAAAAGATGAAGGCTTTGCAAGATGAAGCCATAAACTTGCTCGAATACTGGAATAATCTTGAAGTAAAACAGGCTCTGAAGGGCTATATTGATTTTGTAGTTAATCGAAATTTGTAGTTCAAATGATGGTATAGTTTGCAAGAACTACTCAAAGCATAACCTAGATTGTAGGAGAGTATACTATAGTTTGGGTAATACCTCATTATTAAACGATGCTTCGACCGAAGCATCGTTTTTCTTATTCCATAAATAAACTTAATTCTTTGTTTGTATACTCTTTAGCCTTAAAAGTAGTGAGTTTGTGTAGGTTCTTTTAATTTAGTATGTATAATAAATCTTTGTATATCAGTTCTCAAAAATACACTGACTCCTATTGATTTTTTGAAACGGAGTGTTGGGATTTTCCATCGGAGCGTTTGAAAATTCCATCGGAGCGTTTGAAAATTCTATCGGAGCGTTGGATTGGGTTATCGGTGCGTGCAAAAATGAGGATTTGCTTTTTAAAAATTGCCTGGCAGCCTGCTTGGAAGTGTTCGGATATATACAAAAAAGGCTGGCTTGCAATTAGCAAACCAGCCCATTGATAAGATTTTCGTTCTCCGTTATTTTAGTAATACAAAGGTAGTATTTTTAGGGGCTAAAAGCAAGTGATTGCTCTATAGCCCTTGCGCAAGTGCGGCAGTGTTTATGCCTGGTAAACTTCAAGCAATGCTCTAAAATCAGCAAATGCTAAAAATGTCCGTTTTCTTGCTTCTCTTTAGTTGGCCAATTGTTTTTAGTTTAAAATGGCGGGGTAGGTTTGAAGCTAAATTATGGATTGATTTTTGCCGAATGGCGGCGGACATCCATTTACCATACTTTTAAATCAGGGCGACCGGAGGCTTAGAAGGGTTTAACCTCTTCGCCCAAAATGTCGCTTACCAACAGGTTGGCAAGGCGGCTCGTTCCGATGCGGAAGAGACCTTTCTGGATGTATTCCTCGCCCAAAAGTTCGCGAACAACAGTGTAGAACTCAATTGCCTCGTCTACAGTTTTGATGCCGCCAGCAGCTTTAAAGCCAATGCTGATGCCCGTAAGTTCCTGATACTCTTTGATAGCCGAACACATCACGTAAGCAGCTTCGAGCGTGGCAGCAGGTTCTATTTTACCCGTAGATGTTTTGATAAAATCAGCACCGGCATACATCGACAGAATAGATGCTTTCTTGATATTCTCGGCAGTTTGCAAGGCACCGGTTTCCAGAATTACCTTGAGCGGTTTTCCGCCGGTAGCAGCCTTAATTTCTTCGATTTCATCGGCACAAGTTTCGTAGTCGCCGCTTAAGAAAGTACCTACGCTCAGCACACAGTCAATCTCGGTAGCTCCATCGTGTACAGCCAACGCAGTTTCGGCTGTTTTAATTTCGATAAAAGTTTGCGAAGAAGGGAAACCTCCGGCCACACAGGCTACCTCTACGTTGTCGGCCTCGAGCGATTGGCTTACGATTTTGGCAAAGTTTGGATATACACAGATGGTTGCCAAGTGCGGAAGGTCGGGGTGCTCGTTGGCAAAGCGGTTCACATTTTCGGTAAACTGCAGTACACTTTCGGCCGAGTCGGTAACTTTAAGGGTGGTCAGTTCAACAGTTCCGAGCAATTGGCGCTTCACTTCAGGGGTTTGGTATTTGGCCTTATTCTTTGCTACGAGTTGGTGAACTTCGTTACTTACCTGTTCATCGTGAAGGTGAAGGTTGTATTTGGCAAACGCTTGTTCGCAGCGCGAGTGCTGTTGATTGGCAGCCTCGTCGTGGTTACAGTGGCAATGGTTGTCAGTAGTCATATTTGTAAAGTGTTAAGTGGGTATTCAGGCATGTAGCTTGGGGTTTTCCAAGTGTCGTGTGGCATCGCGTTGTGTCTTTTTATCGATGCTTTTCTGCAAGGCTTCGGTCAAGTTTACGCCTGTTTGGTTAGCCAGGCAGATGAGCACCCAAAGTACATCGGCCATCTCTTCGGAGGGGTCGGTGTTTTCGCCCTTTTTGAAAGACTGTTCGCCATATTTTCGGGCTATTACGCGTGCAAGTTCGCCTACTTCTTCGGTTAGGCATGCCATGTTGGTGAGTTCGCTGAAATAGCGTACGCCGTAGGTACGTATCCAGTTGTCAACCAAGCTTTGAGCTTCGTCGAGTGTCATTCTTTGTTTTTAGTGTCCATGCAGATGGTAACCGGTCCATCGTTAATGAGTGCTACTTGCATGTCTGCGCCAAATTCTCCAGTGCCAACGGGTTTGCCGATGTTTTCGGACAGTGTTTGGCAAAAGTATTTGTAGAGTGGCACAGCGTGTCCGTGTCCGGCTGCGCGGATGTACGAGGGGCGGTTGCCCTTTTTATACGAGGCCATCAAGGTGAACTGACTCACCACCAGGGCGTCGTATCCGGTGTCGAGTATACTCCGGTTCATGACTCCGTTTTCATCGTCGAAAATGCGGAGATTTGCTATTTTATGACAGAGCCATTCGGCATCTTCGTTGCTGTCGGCTTCTTCAATGCCCAGCAAGATGAGGTAGCCTTGTTCGATGGCTGATTTGGTATGGCCTGCAATGCTTACTGAGGCCTGCTTTACGCGTTGGATAACTGCTCTCATAGATTGGCAAAAGTACGATTTATTCTGTTACTTGGTGCAACTCGCGATAGATTTTTTCGCCGCGTACGGTTCCGAGTAGCTGTTGCAGTTCGTTCAGGCTTGCCTCCTTTATTCGTTTGACGCTCTTGTATGTGTTGAGCAGGAGTTTTTTGGTTGCTGGGCCGATGCCTGCAACATTGTCGAGTTCCGATGCTGTCTGGCGCTTGGATCGTTTGTCGCGATGAAAGGTGATTGCAAAGCGGTGAACTTCGTCCTGCATTTGGGTGAGCGTTCTAAATAATTGGCTGTCGGGCTGCAAACTGACGGTAGCGGGAGGAAAACCGTAGAGGAGTTCGCGTGTGCGGTGGCGGTCGTCCTTTGCAAGTCCGGCAATGGGAATGTCGAGATGCAGTTCGTCGGTCACAACCTTGCGGATAACCTCCATTTGGCCGCGTCCGCCATCGGCAATAATCAGGTCGGGTAGTGGTTTTCCCTCTTCGCTGAGCCGGGTGTAGCGTCGTCTTACAACCTCTTTCATCGAAGCATAGTCATCGGGTCCGGCGACGGTCCGAATAAGGTATTTTCGGTATTCTTTTTTAGCCGGTTTGAGTTTTTCGAACACAACGCATGCGGCAACGGCATCGTCGCCGCTGATGTTTGAGTTATCAAAAAGCTCAATGTGCATGGGTAGCTTGGGTAGTCCGAGGTCGCGTTGAATTTCCTTCATCAGCCGGGTTTGCTTTTGTTCCGGGTTGAGTTTGTCGCTTTGTTTTAACCGGTCGAAGCGGTATTGCTTGACATTGAGTTTTGATAGTTCGAGCAGTTTCTTTTTATCGCCCTTTTGAGGGATGGTCAGTGTGGCCATTTCGGAGGGGATGTCTACGTAGAAAGGTACCACAATCTCTTTAGACAGACTGCCGTACCGCTCGCGCATTTCGATGATGCCCAGTGTGAGGAGTTCTTCGTCCGACTCTTCCAGTTTCTTTTTATACTCAAAAGTAAAAGCCTGGTTGATGCATCCGTTCGTAACGTGCAGGTAGTTGATGTAAGCCACCTTATCTTCGCTTTCGATGTTGAATACGTCAATATTGTGCAGCACGGCTGAAACCACCTCGCTCTTTGCGCGAAAATTTTCGATGAGTTCGAACTTTCGTTTAATCTCTTGTGCTTCTTCAAAGCGCAGTTCCTCAGCCAGAGCCATCATTTCGTCTTTCATTCGCCGTGCCACCTCGGCTGTGTTTCCCTTCAGAATTTCCTTGCAGGCCTCAATGTTTTTAAGGTAGTCGCTGTGGCTTTGGCGCCCGGTGCAGGGCCCTTTACAGCGTTTGATGTGATAGTTTAGGCAGAGGTCGTATTTTCCTTCTTCAACACCTTCGCGGGTCATGGCCGTATGGCAGGGGCGTGGCTGGTAGAGGTCGCGGCACAGGTCGAGTAGGGCATACATGGTTGGAACATGGCTGTAGGGTCCAAAATAAGTAGCTCCGCGTTTGCCCCTGAGCCTTGTTTTGAAGATGCGCGGCAAGTACTCATGCGAAATGGCGATTGAGGGATAGGTTTTGTCGTCTTTGAGCAACACGTTGTAGTGTGGCTTGTAGCGTTTAATCAGGTTGTTCTCTAGTAGCAGTGCATCCTCTTCGGTTTTCACTACAATGTAGCGGATATCGTGTATATGCGAAACGAGCAGTTTGGTCTTGCGTGTTTGCTGTTCTTTATTAAAATAAGAGCTAACGCGGCGCTTCAGGTTCTTGGCCTTTCCTACGTAGATAATGGTGCCCTTTTCGTCAAGATACTGGTAGCATCCGGGCATCTCAGGCAGGTTCGATACGATGCCCTTGAGGTAGGTTTCGGTAGCGTTATTAGCGTGCATAAGTTGGAGGTTGGTTTTGAAACGGCCAAAGGTTATAAGCCAAAACGCCCGGATAGCTCCGGGCGTTCGGTTATTCTTTAATGGTGAGTAGGGTTGTAATGTCGAGGTCCTTGCCCAGGAATTTCCGGCCTTCGAGCCCTTCCATTTGGAGTTCAATCAAGAAGTTGATGTACGTTTTTTGGGGGTTGAAGTGCTGCACCAGGTCGTAGGCTGCCTGCATCGAACCTCCGGTAGCCAGCAGGTCGTCGTGAATGAGAACTACATCGTCGGGGGTAATTGCATCGGTGTGAATTTCGATGGTGTCGTAGCCATATTCTTTAAGGTAGGTTGCCTTTCGGGTTTCGGCCGGCAGTTTGCCCGGTTTACGGGCCATTACAAAGCCGGCTCCCAGGCGGGCTGCCAGCATGCCGCCCATTACAAAGCCGCGGCTTTCGATGCCTACAATTTTGGTGATGCCTTTGTCTTGATAAAGGCGTACCAGTTCTTCGAGCATTTCGGCTATGCATTCGGGGTTTTTAAACAGGGTGCTGACATCCTTGAAGTGGATGCCGGGCTTGGGAAAGTCGGGGACGTTTCTCAAATTCTCTAAAAGCAGTTTTGTATTCATGAATGCTTTGATTTATAGGTGGATTATAGTAGTTTGTTTCACGTGAAACATGAACACTCCGGAAAACTTGATTCCGGGGGGGGTGGTGGTGCTGGGATAGGTAGTTCGAGTAAAACTTTAAGCAAGCCATGTAGGGGATTATACACACAGTGCCTAATTTTTTACATGGCAGTTTATCTGCCCAGTAGTACAAGCAGCACACTGATGTCGCTTGGCGAAACTCCCGGGATACGTCCTGCCTGTGCCAATGTTTCAGGGTCGATAGCCTTCAGTTTCTGGCGGGCTTCGGTGCTTAGCTGTGTAAGTTGCTCATAGTCGAAGTGTCCGCGTATCTTGATGTCTTCGAGCCGTTGCATCTTGTCGGCAAGTGCCCGTTCGCGGGCAATGTATCCGTGATACTTCATTTCTATTTCGGCTGCCTCGATTGTTTCTTCGCGGTCGGAGTGCAGGGTCGAAAGAAATGTTTTGAAACTATCAATCTCCTCAGTAAGTTTGTCGAGCGTAATCTGCGGTCGGTTGATAAGGTCGAAAAGTTTACAGCCGCTGCTTAGGGGAGTTGTGCCTATGCTTTCGAGAAAAGGATTGATGCGTGCTGCCTTGATTGGAAATTGCTTGCAGTATTCAATGATGCTCCTGATGTTGTTTTGTTTGGCGTGAAAGTGCTGCAAGCGTTCGGCCGAAGCCGTGCCGAACTGCTCGGCATAAGGCGTAAGGCGGATGTCGGCATTGTCCTGGCGTAGCAGGATGCGATATTCGGCACGTGAGGTAAACATGCGGTAGGGCTCGTCAACCCCCTTGGTTACTAAATCGTCGATGAGCACGCCTATGTAGGCTTCGTCGCGTTGTAGTGTGAATGGTTTGCTGCCTGCGCATTTGAGTGCAGCGTTGATGCCTGCCACAAGCCCTTGTCCGGCTGCCTCTTCGTATCCGGTAGTGCCATTGACCTGTCCGGCAAAGTAAAGACCGTCTATCAGTTTCGACTCAAGCGTGTGGTGTAGCTGCGTGGGATCGAAAAAGTCGTATTCAATGGCATAGCCCGGGCGGTAAACCACAACGTCGCGAAAGCAAGGCATGCGCTTGAGTGCTTCAATTTGCACATCCATCGGTAAACTCGATGAGAATCCGTTCAGGTAAAGTTCGTTGGTGTCGATGCCCTCAGGCTCCAAAAAGAGCGGATGGTGGTCGCGGTCAGGAAAGGTAACTATCTTGGTCTCGATACTGGGGCAATAGCGCGGCCCGATGCTCTGAATCTGTCCGTTATACAGCGGAGAGTCGTTAAGCCCCGAACGCAGCATTTCGTGCACTTCGGCATTCGTTTCGCAAATCCAGCAGGGAAGTTGGGGCAGGGGGCGCTGCTGACTCACAAATGAGAATCGATGAAAGTCGGTTTCGCCCGGCTGTTCTTCCATTTCGTCCAGATGTACGGAGCGCTTATCAATGCGGACTGGTGTGCCCGTTTTCATGCGGTCGGAGCGAATGCCCAGTGCGTTGATCGACGCTGTCAGAAAATTGGATGCAGGTTCGGCACAACGGCCTCCAGGCACTTGTCTGCGTCCGATGTGCATGAGGCCGCGCAAGAATGTACCGGCTGTTACAACTACCGTGCGTGCAAGGAGTTCGGCTCCCCAAATGGTACGTACACCTTTTACAACCTTTCCTTCGGTAAGTATTTCGGCAGCTTCGTCCTGCCAGATGTGTAAGTTGTCGGTATTCTCCAAGCGTTTGCGCCATTCGGTAATGAATTTGGCTCTGTCGCATTGCGCACGCGGGCTCCACATGGCTGGTCCTTTAGAGCGGTTGAGCATTCTAAACTGGATGGCAGTAGCATCTGTAACCTCACCGGTCAGTCCACCAAGTGCATCAATTTCGCGAACAATTTGCCCCTTGGCAATGCCGCCGATAGCCGGGTTACAGCTCATTTGGGCAATTTTGTTCATATCCATTGTGACCAGACAGGTTTGAGCTCCCATCTTAGCTGCAGCGGCGGCGGCTTCGCAGCCGGCATGGCCAGCACCGATAACAATTACGTCGTAGTTAAAAACAGTTTGCATCTTCTTTCGAGTTTATAGCCGCAAAAGTACGAGTTTTTCTTGATAAATGCGATGCGGTATTTGCTGATACTCAAAAAAGGCGTACCTTTGTTTAATTCAAGGCCGTTGCGTCAAAGGCGGCTTATGCGGACACCAGCATGTTCAGGTGCTCAATAAAGCGTTCGCTCTCATTATTCCGATGTTCAACCTTAAGTACAAACAACTTATGGAGTACCTTCTGCATTATGTATGGCAGCACCGCCTTTATAGTAGCGGTAAACTGCAAACCGATCAGGGCGAAATGGTAGAAGTTATAGACCCCGGTGTACACAATTTGAACCAGTCGGGTCCCGACTTCTTTAATGCGAAGTTGAAGCTTGGCGGGATGCTTTGGGCTGGCAACGTTGAAATACACGAACGGGCTTCCGACTGGTTCAGGCATCGCCATGAGCAGGATGCAGCCTATAACAATGTGATTCTGCATGTAGTTGCTGAAATCGATGCAACCGCATTTACCCGCGACGGAAAGCAACTGCCGCAATTGCAACTGGAGGTTCCGCAGCAATTGCTGGCCAACTATGATGAACTCATAGCCGAAGAAACTTATCCTCCGTGTTATCGCATCATTCCCGGTATTTCAGAACTTAGCCGCAACGCTTGGATGAGCCGCCTGACCGTTGAGCGACTCGAAGCAAAGACCCGCCGCATACAAGGCTACCTGGAACGAACGGGCGGAGACTGGGAGCGTACTTTTTTTATTACTTTGGCGCGTAATTTTGGCTTTGGTACCAATGCACAAGCCTTTGAACAGTGGGCGCTGAGCATCAATCTGCCGGAGGTAGGAAAGCATCGCGACGATGCTTTCCAGGTTGAAGCCTTTTTTATGGGGCAAGCCGGACTGCTTTGCGACGACCTCGTTCCTGAGTCGCGGCGCGATAGTTACTACTTGCGCTTGCAGGCAGAGTATCGTTTCCTTCAGCATAAATTTGGACTGACTCCTATACCGGCAAATGTGTGGAAGTTTGGCCGGCTGCGGCCGCAGAATTTTCCGCACACCCGTTTGTCACAACTTACGGCCTTATATACACAGCGTCGTACCGGTTTTTCGCAAATGCTCGAGTTGCGCGATGTCAAATCATTGCATCATTTTTTCAAGGTAGGCGTAACGCCTTATTGGCGCAACCATTACAGTTTTGGTGAGGAAACCTCGCAAACTTCCGACAAGGTGTTGCAGTCAGGTTCGCTCAACCTGCTTATAATCAATTCGGCCTCTCCGTTGTTCTTTGCCTATGCGCGTAGTCACTTTGATGAAGATTTAGCCGATTGCGCCTTCAGTCTGCTCGAGTCGCTTCCGGCCGAGCGCAATTATATTACCCGGTGCTGGGAACGTGCCGGCATTTGTGTAACTCATGCAGCCGATAGTCAGGCCCTTATTCAACTGCGTCAAAATTATTGCGACCGCAAGGATTGTTTGCGCTGCCGCTTTGGTGCCGAATACCTCAGACTACGAAAATAAATTCAAGATGGAATATACCTTTATACTCAACTTTAAGGTGCGCGACTACGAGTGCGACCTGCAAGGCATCGTAAACAATGCAAATTATCAGCATTACACAGAACATACCCGCCACGAGTTTTTGCGTTCGCGCGGAATAAGTTTTGCCGACTTGCATGCGCGTGGTATTGATGCCGTAGTAGCACGTATGCAACTCAACTTTAAGCATCCCCTGCGCAGTGGTGACGAATTTGTGTCGAAATTGGCCTTGAAAAAGGAGGGGATTAAATATGTGTTTTACCAGGACATTTATCGTTTGCCCGACCTCAAACTCGTGTTTAAGTCGACAGTCGAAACCGTCTGCCTGGTGAATGGCCGTTTGCAAGCCTGTGCCGAACTCGACCCTTTGGTGGCAGAATAGTTAGTTGTATTTCTGATTAAAGTACCACTCCTGTAAAAATGAGTTTATGGAAATTCTTTCTTCGTTGATACTCTCCCGGTTACGCGGTTTAAGCCAGGCGCAAGCGTTGTCGCTGTTGCGCTATTACGGAACGGCCGAAGCTGCTTTGAGCGACGAAGCACCCGAGTGCGAACGCTGGGGGGAACTCTTGCGCGATAAGCCCGGTTTAAAGCAGGCGCGTGAGCAGGCATTACGAGAACGCGAGTTCTGCGAGGAACACCGGGTGCAGATTATTCCGTTCAGCAGCGATGCGTATCCGATGCTCTTGAAGGCCGACGAAATTCCCGATGCTCCTATCAATCTGTTCTATAAAGGAACAGGCAGATTGGGAAGAAGGCACGTGCTAAGTGTAGTGGGAACACGACACATTACTGATTATGGCAAACAGTTGTGCGAATCGCTGTTTGCCGACCTGGGACGCTTATTGCCCGATTTGCTTATAGTGAGCGGGTTAGCCTATGGCGTGGATATTCATGCCCATCGTGCCTCGTTGGCCAACGGCTTGGATACAGTGGCAGTACTGGCTCATGGCCACGACCGTATTTATCCGCGTATGCATCAGGCTACAGCCGATGAAATGACCTGCCATGGTGGACTGCTCACAGAGTATTTTACAGGCACAGTGCCCGACAAAGGAAATTTTGTGCGCCGTAACCGAATTGTGGCTGGCATTTCGTCGGGCACACTCGTCATAGAAAGTGCGGGCAAGGGTGGGGCACTCATTACGGCAACCATAGCCGGGAGCTATAATCGTGAGGTGATGGCCGTTCCGGGCCGTTTGACCGATGCTTACTCCGAGGGGTGTAACCGCTTAATCCGTGACAATCGGGCTTCGCTGGTGCTTTCGGCCGAGGATGTGTTGCGAACGTTAGGTTGGGAGGCAGCTCCTGCCAGAGCAGCTAAGGAACCAACACTCTTTCCGATGTTTACTCCGGAGCAGGAGCGCGTAATCGATGCACTTGAGAAGGTCGATAATTTGAGTATCGACCAACTGTCGTTGCAAACGGGCATTTCGGTATCAGCACTTACCGAACTGCTTTTTGACTTGGAAGATAGCGATACCATAGTACGTATGCCCGGTAACCGGGTGCGTATGCACGGCTAAAGAGAGTGGGTAAGGAAGAACTCTATCCGTGTACAAAATGTTTGCTTTTATAAAAAGAAAGCGTCGATGTTAGCCTCTGTCTGTACCATTTTGTACGAATGTCAGCGCAACTTGCGGCTTAATTGCCCGAAAAATAGTACTTTTGCAATTTGGAGTAAAGTCGCTCCATTGTAACTATAGATTATTAAGTTGAAAACATTTGAAGAGTTAGGCGTTTCGGAGGCAATCCGCCGCGCCATTGGCGAGATGGGGTATGAGCACCCAATGCCTGTACAAGAAGAAGTGATACCCTACCTGCTCGGTACGGGTAACGATGTCATAGCCCTGGCGCAGACAGGTACAGGCAAAACGGCGGCATTCGGTTTGCCCGTTCTCCAAAAGGTTAATCCGGTCGACAGACGTACGCAAGCCGTGATATTAAGCCCCACACGCGAACTCTGTTTGCAAATTGCGGGCGATTTGAAAGAATACTCCCGTTACATCGACGACCTGCACGTGTTGGCAGTTTATGGCGGTTCGAGCATTGACAGCCAAATTCGTTCGTTGCGCAAGGGCGCGCAGGTTATTGTTGCTACTCCCGGCCGTTTGATTGACCTGATGCACCGTGGTGTGGCGAAACTCGATGCCGTAGAAAATGTAGTGCTTGACGAAGCTGACGAGATGCTCAATATGGGCTTTACTGAAAGCATCGACGAAATTCTGGCTGGCGTTCCGGCTGAGCGAAATACCCTGCTCTTTTCGGCTACGATGGGCAAAGAGATTGAACGCATTGCCAAAAGCTACTTGCACGACTATAAGGAAATTGTAGTGGGCTCGCGCAATGAAGGCGCAGAGAATGTGAACCATATATATTACCTGGTGCATGCAAAGGATAAGTATGCTGCCCTCAAGCGTGTAGTCGATTATTTTCCCCGCATATATGGTATAATTTTTTGTCGTACGCGTCTTGAAACACAAGAGGTGGCCGACCTCCTTATTCGCGATGGCTATAATGCCGAAGCCTTGCATGGCGACCTTTCGCAGGCCCAGCGCGACTTGACCATGCAAAAGTTTAGACAGCATCATACCCAATTGCTCATAGCAACCGACGTAGCTGCCCGCGGACTCGACGTGGAGGATTTGACACACGTAATTAACTACGGTTTGCCCGACGACGTTGAAAATTATACGCACCGTTCGGGCCGTACAGGGCGTGCCGGCAAACGAGGCACAAGTATCTCCATTATTCACTTGCGCGAAAAGGGTAAGGTGCGCATCATCGAAAAAGTGATTGGAAAGAAGTTCGAGGCAGGCGTATTGCCCGAGCCGCAAGAAATATGCACCAAGCAACTTTACAAGGTGATGGACGAATTGGAGCGCATCGAAGTGGATGATACCGAAATTGCTCCTTTCCTGCCCGAAATATTCCGCAAACTCGAGTGGTTGACCAAGGAAGACCTTATCAAGCGCATTGTGAGCCGAGAGTTTGGCCATTTTCTGCGCTATTATGCGGGAGCACCAGCCATTGAACAGCCCACCGAGAGCCGCTCAGCCAAGGATGATAATGGTAAAACGCGTCGCGACCGTCGCCATCGTGAAGACGGACCGCATAAGGCCGAAGAGGGATATACCCGCCTTTTTATCAATTTAGGTAAGCGCGACAATTTTTATGCCCGCGAAATTATCAATTTAGTAAACCGCTATGTACGCGATTCAAAAATAGAGATAGGACGCATAGACCTGACCACTAATTGTTCATTCTTCGAAGTTCCCGATGCCGATGCACCATTGGTACTGAGCAAAATGAAGCGTGCCAAAGTGGGTGAGCGCAAAGTAGTAGTAGACCATGCCGAGCGCAATAACGGAACACCTAATGCACCGGCCGACAAACCTAAATCACGCAAGGAGCGCAAACCTCACACTTATGCCGAGGTGGCTAATCCCAAACAAATGAAGGCCGGTTGGAAAGCAGAGAAAAAGGGGCGTAAAGGCCGTAAAAGCAATGCCGAAGAATACGAGGTGCCACGTAAACACCGCAAGGACGATTGGCGCCAGTTTTTCGAAGAATAAGAGCATACGCCCCGTTACGCAGCATAAGCCAGCGTGCGAGGCGTAACTTAAATGGTTAGCGCGGCATTCGCCCTCTGAGCAGTAAGTTGCATCAGAAGCAGTTGGTGAACCCGAAAAAAGGTTGAGCTGCCCGAATGCCATAACGCCAGCAAACCGTTTAACCTTCAAAGTAAACAAACAAATGATGCGTAGACTTCTACCTGTACTATTTAGCTTTTTAACTCTAGCTATAGCCCTTCAGGCACAGAGCATCCATTTTAAAATTGGCGGAGGTTTAGCTTCGCACTATGGACATGCTCAAGCTATTGGTGCCTTCAAAGCAGGCATTGGCTATGAAGTGGAGTTCGATCAGCACTGGACATTTATGCCCGGTATCGAAGTGTATGGCAAAGGTTGGAAGGATCCGAACCAAACCGTATTCGTTTTCGACGATAACGGTAACCAACTTTTTGACGAAGAAACCGGCGAACCCCTTGTTGGTATAAAAAACCGTACGGCTACCCAAAATTACATTCAAATGCCGTTGCTATTTTCTTACTATTTGCGTACCGGTGAGTCGCGCTATATCGTTTTTACGGCCGGCCCCTATGTAGCATATGGTATAAGCGGCAAACAAAAGACCAAAGGCGACACAGAGCGCCCCGGAGCCGAAAAACTCTATTATGAGAAAAAGACCTTCAACGAGCCAGGTACCCATCGCTTTGATGCCGGTGTGCAGGCAATGGTTGGGTATCAGTTCCCCTCGGGTTTGACTTTGGGGATTGAAGCAGACTTTGGATTGGCCAAATTTAACAGAGCCGGAGCTCGCAATATATCGGGACTGGTGTCGTTAGGCTACAAACTGCGATAAAAAATTCAGTACGATGTCAACAATCTGCTATAATGTTTGCCGCATCGGCAATACAAGTAGGTATGTGAAATTAACTCGCTGAAATTCAGCATGAAAGTGTATATTATTACATATTCCGTGTGTAAAATTCAGCATCCGGTGCAAACAATGTAACACCCAAATACCGCAAAATAGGTATTGAGAACACTTAAAAGCCATCGTATCTTTGCATCGAGTTAAGTAGAATACTAAGATTGTTATGTTCTTGTCCGAAACGAGAGGCTGCCCGGAGTGCCGGGTAGCCTCGTTTCTTTTTAGGCCGTTCGCAAGTATCGATATTTAGTGTAATGGCTAAGTTGAATAAACGTTATATGCGAGTTTAAAAGCCCGTTTTTATGCCAAAAAGCATGTTTTGTACAATAATTTTACTCAAAAGGCAATTTTTTTATCGTTGAATTTGGTCAACTAAAGATTAAACCCTATTTTGCGGTCGTTTTCCAAACACCTATGAAAGACTGATAAAAAAAGCGGACATATCGGGCAGTAAAACTATTGCTTGAACGTTCACTTTTCAAGCCGTAAAATGACCTTGTTATCCTTGTGTCGGGCGGCCTGTATACACCAGTCTGTAAATTCAGAAATCATATAGTATCAACTAAAATAAAATCAGCGTATGAGACATCTACTACTTACCGTCTCGCTTGCATTTGCAACCGCTTCGATGAATTGCTTTGCAAATGACAAGGTAACGGAATCCATCAAGCCTTATGCCGACAAGGTTTCAAGAGCAACCCTGGTAAAGGGCCTGACTCTGGGAGCACCGGCTGTTACAACAACAAACAAAAAACTTGTCAAAAGCGAGAATACTGCAGGTGTAGGTACAAAGGCTATCCTCTTCGATAGCGAAGACAATGAGGTAAAGTTCCGTGCTTTCTCATTCTACGACCAGCGCATCCGCTCAGGTTCGGCTTTTGTACAGTTCAGCACAAATGATCCTACCGATTACTCACTCGTACGCGACTATGCGGCTGAAGGCGATGGCTTTAAATATGTAGGTGCTGCTACATACGTAGGCGACAAACTCTATGGTTATACCATGTCGTCGAATCCTCAGATTCCGGGCTATCCGTTCCCTCCCACGCACATTTGCGAGATTGACCCCATTACCGGCGACTTGACACAGCTGGCTGAGGTTCAAGAGGTAATGTCAGACTTGGCTTACGATCCGGTTTCGGGCTATCTTTATGCTTTGTCGTACGACTTTATGACGGAGCCCGCGTTTTCAAATATATTCCGCATCGACCCCAAGAATCCTTCAAAGTATGAGAAGATTGCAACCTTCTTTGACGAGTTGATGTACACCTTCTCAATCGACAACGGCTATATCTATGCCATTGCCCGTACTGAGACTAAGGACGATACCAAACTCGTGCGCTTCAAGATTTCGGATATCAAGTCCGATGGCAATGCTCCTGATACCGAAGTTAAGTTGGAGGTTCTGAATCCTGAAATTGGTATCGAAGCAGTTGCAGCATACCAAGATATGGAAATCGACAAGACTACTCACCGCATGTTCTGGTGGGCACAGGTGTCTGATGGCGGTGGCCGTGGTCATGCCGAGTATGTAGAGCTTGATACTAAGACTGGCGACCTTATCACCATGGAGAAAATACCTACCGATGCTCAGATTGTAGGTTTGAATGCTCCTTATCAGGTAGCAGCTGCTGCAGCACCGACAATGGTGAGCGAGTTCAGTGTAGAGCCGGGTGCAAAGGGTGCAAACAAGGTTCAGATTTCATGGACGAATCCATCGAAAACATACATGCTCGAGAACTTGAGTGAACTGCAGGGCGTTGAAGTTTTCCGCGATGGTCAGTCGATTGGCAAGATTACCGGTATGACTCCTGGCGGTAAGGGTACTTATACCGACGAAAATGCTCCTCAGGGTAAGCACATCTACCGTGTACAGCCTTACAATGCAGCAGGTGCAGGTATCTATAAGGAGAAGCAAGTGTTTGTAGGTCATGATGTGCCTGCAGCTCCTCAGGGTTTGCTTCTTACAGCTAAGGGAACCGAAGCAAAATTGCAATGGACAGCTCCTACTGTTGGTGTAGATGGTGGATGGATTGATGTTTCTACGCTCAAATACGACGTAGTACGTTTCCCCGACCAGGTAAAAGTAGCTACAGATCTTGCAGCTACAACCCTTACTGATAAGGTATCTGATTTGAAGGGTTACTATTATGAGGTAACAGCCAAGAATGCCGATGGTGTTGGTGGTAAAGCCAAGTCGAATACCGTAGCCTTTGGTAATGCTTGCGAAATTCCCTTCATCAACTCGCTGCGTACGCAGGAGGACTTTGATGTTTGGACAGTTGTTGACAACAACAATGACGGAACAAGCTGGAAGTTCAATCCTTACACCTTCACGCAGTATGAATATTGCGCCAATGAGGCCGACGACTACCTCTTTACTCCGAAACTCAAAATGGAGGCCGGCAAGCAATATCAGGTGCGCTATGCTTACAACGATGCTCACTGGATTGAAGAAGGAACGCTCGCGCCCATTAACGAACGCTTGGCTGTATACTATGGCGAAACCAACAAGCCGGGTAACAATTTGCAGGTTATCAAGTCGCACGAGGAAATTCACGTACTGACTACCGAAAACGCAAAGGATAGAGCTGTATTTACGGCAAAGGGTAACGAAGGCTATGTAGGCTTCCAGTGCTGGTCAGAACCCGATAGAGGTATTCTCTACCTGAGCGATATCAGCATCCGCGAGTATAGCGATAAGGACGTCAGCGTAGTTAACTTTAATGTCAGCACTACCGCAAACTGCAATACTCCCCTTGCAGCCAGTGTTGAAGTGGGTAACGAAGGTAAGTCGCCCGTAACTGGTTATAAGGTTTACTTGCTCAATGCTGATACCGATGAAGTACTTGCTCAGGTTGATGGCGAAGAAATCGGTGTAGGCAAGACCAAAGTAGCTACGTTAACTTGGACTCCCTCTGAGGTTGGAGATATTGAACTGACAACCCGTGTAGAACTTGATGGCGATACTTATCCTGCCGACAACAAGGGTACCGAGCCGATTACGGTAACTGTTGCCGAAGAAAGTGCCGACAAGATGTTTACCGTTAACACTTACAACCATTATGGCTGGGCATTGCCGTTCTACTTTAACTTTAACTACTGCCAGAACCAGTGTATCTATCTTGACCGTGAGCTTGCACAAAAAGGTGTTGATTTGACCGGTGTTCAGTTTGTGTACAACAATAGTTCGACCATGGCTATGGTTGAAGCCGATGTGCGCATCTCTATCCAGTCTACCGACATGAACAAGTTCGATCACGATGAAGATTGGAATGTTTACCTTGTTCAAAACGATAAGTGGAAGGTTGTTTATGAAGGTCCTATCACAATTGACCAAATTGCCGACGATGTGAAAGTGTACATCCCCTTCAAAGAATCCTACACTTACAATGGTGGAAACCTCTTGTTCAAGTACGAACGCTTGTATTCGCCTGCAAATCAAAAGACTGAGGGTCCGGAGTGGCAGTTCTGCAACAATGGTACCAACGAAGAGGACAACCGCACTGCTATCTATAAGACCAATAAGGGCGAAGAGGTAGAAACGATTAGCGATAAGTTGACCGGACGCAGCGAAATGACTCCGTACACTGCCTTCTCTTACACTAAGATTGACGGTATCGAAGGTACGCTCAACATGGGTACAAGCGGTTTCAGCATCAACCAGGTTGGCAACGATGTCATCTTCAATGTAGTTTGCGACAAGGTTGAAGTATTCGATGCAGCTGGTGCACTCGTTGCAAGCAAGCAACAGGCCAAGCAACTTAATGTAGCAGGATATGCAACTGGTGTATATGTTGTACGTGCAGTTGTAAATGGTAAGCCTGTAGCATCTAAGTTCGTTATTTCATAAAGCACTTGTTGAGGCCTCTTATTTAGGCTGAAAACAATATCAATGATTGGGCGGAAGCCAAATGTGCAGCCAACAAAACTGTACACTTAGGCTTCCGCCTTTTTGTATATAGTTACCCGGGCAATTAGTTCGGGAGTACGCCTTCCCGGAAGGAGCCGAATTTTTCATTTCATGGCCATGACGTGCTTTTTTGAGGGAGCGTTAGGGTATACAGCGGTTACACACAACATCCAAAGCCGCAGATACCGCAATATATAGCGACCATGATGTACTGCTAAGGCTCCTTTTTAACGCCTGTCAGCCCGTTACAGTCACCATGGTTGTCCGTATTTCGGACAAGAGTTTTTTTTGGCTGCAGAGAGCCGTTATTCTCGTAAAAAATGAGTATCTTTGCTCACTATAACAACATAGACGATAAACTGTATAGCAAAGAAAACTATTCAATATAATAATGGAAGAAATGGATAAGCAAGGCGCCACGGATTATAGTGCCAGTAATATTCAAGTGCTCGAGGGACTTGAAGCCGTGCGTAAGCGCCCCGCCATGTATATAGGTGATATCAGCGAGAAGGGTTTGCACCACCTCGTTTACGAGACTGTGGACAACTCTATCGATGAGGCTTTGGCCGGTTTCTGTACTCACATTGAAGTAACCATTTGCGAGGACAACTCCATTGTTGTTCAGGACAACGGACGAGGCATCCCCGTCGATATGCATCCTAAGGAGCATCGTTCAGCCTTAGAGGTAGTTATGACAGTGCTTCATGCCGGAGGTAAATTCGACAAAGGATCGTACAAAGTGTCTGGAGGTTTGCATGGTGTAGGTGTCAGCTGTGTAAATGCCTTATCCAGCCGCATGGTTTCGCAAGTATTCCGCGATGGAAAAATCTATCGCCAGGAATATGCTAAAGGCCACCCCCTTAAGCCTGTAGAGGTTGTAGGAACCACTCAAGAGCGTGGAACACGTCAGCAGTTCTGGCCCGATGCATCAATCTTTACCACCACCATCTACAAGTACGACATTTTGGCCAACCGCATGCGCGAATTGGCCTATCTGAATGCCGGCATCACCATCAAACTTACTGATTTGCGTAAAGATGAGGAGGGAAACATCCGCCAGGATGTATTTCATTCCGAATTAGGACTCCGAGAGTTTGTGCGTTACATTGACTCTTCGCGCACACATCTCTTTGACGATGTTATTTATATTGATACCGAAAAGAATGGTATACCTATTGAGGTCGCTGTGATGTACAACACTTCGTATAGCGAGAACCTCCATTCTTACGTCAACAATATCAACACCATTGAGGGTGGTACGCATTTAGTAGGATTCCGGTCGGCCGTAACGCGTGTGCTCAAGAAGTATGCCGAAGAAACTGCAGCCAAACAACTCGAAAAGGCGAAGGTTGAAATCGCTGGCGAGGACTTCCGCGAAGGACTCACTGCTGTTATCTCGGTTAAGGTGGCTGAGCCTCAATTTGAGGGACAGACCAAAACAAAACTCGGTAATACGGAGGTGGCCGGCGCTGTGAACCAAGCTGTTGGTGAGGCGCTGACCTACTATCTTGAGGAGCACCCCAAGGAGGCCAAGCTTATTGTCGACAAAGTAATTCTTGCTGCGACAGCCCGTGTAGCCGCACGCAAGGCACGCGAAAGTGTGCAGCGCAAAAGTCCGTTTTCGGGTGGTGGATTACCCGGAAAATTGTCCGACTGCTCCTCCAAGAATCCTGTTGAATGCGAACTCTTTCTTGTCGAGGGTGACTCGGCAGGCGGTTCGGCCAAGCAGGGACGTAGCCGTGCCACCCAGGCAATATTACCACTGCGCGGTAAAATTCTGAACGTTGAAAAAGCCATGTGGCACAAAGCCTTCGAAAGCGATGAAGTCAATAATATCATTCAGGCTCTCGGTATCCGCTTTGGATTGGGCGAAGACTCCAAAGAAGCCAACCTCGACAAACTGCGTTACCACAAAGTCATTATTATGGCCGATGCCGATGTCGATGGACAGCACATTGCTACGCTCATTATGACCCTCTTTTATCGCTATATGCCCCAAATTATTCAAGATGGTTACCTCTATATAGCCATGCCGCCCCTTTATCGTTGCACCAAAGGCAAGATTCAAGAGTATTGCTATACCGACCGTGACCGTCAGATATTTATGGATAAGTACGGAGATGGTTCTGAAGGAAGCATCAAGACACAGCGCTATAAAGGTTTGGGTGAGATGAACCCCGATCAGCTTTGGGAAACTACCATGTGCCCCGAAACGCGTTTGCTCAAGCAGGTGTCACTCGAGAATGCTGCCGATGCCGATTACGTATTCTCCATGCTTATGGGTGATGATGTGGGTCCGCGTCGTGACTTTATTGAGAAAAATGCACTCTATGCTAATATTGATGCCTGATAGGTAGCATCGTAATACACGATGTTGGGCATAGTAAGTGACATAAGCCCTTATAAAACTTAAAGGACGGAATACTCTAATCAGTGTTCCGTCCTTCTTTTATCTAATAACGAACTCTCCCTGATTCGTTATTTATATGTTTTACCTCAAATCCTACATTAAAAATTGATTGCGGAGAGAGTCATTTTTATCTAGTTGAAGTAAGTTTTTCCTACGCCAGGCGGTTATAATTTGATTGGGGAGTTAAATATTTTATGTCGGACTTTTAGAAAAAACGATTGCGGCATAAGTATTTATTTTGCCAGAATCCGTTATGTAACTCCCGTCAAAGTTTCAAAATACCAGTCGTATAATGTCGGTGCAATAGGCAGGTTACGGTAGCTATACTCCAAATAATAAAAAGTCATGCTTATGTATGCGTAATTACGGCAAGTAATAAAATAATCAAGCAGTTCCACTGTGCAGTGTTGCAATAAACGGGTGCAATTATAGAGCTATTGTAGTTTTTAGACATCTTTAATAGCGCCCTTATAAAGTAACCTCTGTTCGAAAGAGCAGCCGTTGCAGTTTGGCAGTATAAGCATTAGCCCCAAGTTATACCCACAAAGCCTATAAAAGAACGAAAAAAGGCGCATTTGTTTTCTATAGTCTGTAGTTTATAGTAACTTTGTTCCGAAAATTAAATCGGGCATTATTCCCCTTTCCTCGCAGCTCATAGGCCAAAAGGTAAGCCGCGTGTAGAAAGTGCCCTTAACAAACTATTCAAAACACTGAATTATGCAAAGCATTCCTTGGCAAGAACGACCGGCCGGCTGCACCGATGTGATGTGGCGTTACAGCGAAAACCCGGTTATTGGACGTTATGACATTCCCACCTCCAACAGTATTTTCAATAGTGCCGTAGTTCCCTTCGGCGACGGCTATGCCGGTGTGTTCCGTTGCGACAACCGCCGCGTACAGATGAACATTTTTGCAGGTTTCAGCAAGGATGGTATTCATTGGGAAATCAACCACGAGCCCATCCAGTTTGAAGCAGGTAACACCGACATGATTGAGTCGGACTACAAGTACGACCCCCGTGTAACATGGATTGAAGACCGTTATTGGATAACCTGGTGCAATGGATACCACGGACCTACCATCGGCATTGGCTATACATTCGACTTCAAAACCTTCTATCAGTGCGAAAACGCCTTCCTGCCCTTTAATCGCAACGGTGTGCTTTTCCCGCAGAAGATAGGTGGACGTTACGCCATGCTTTCGCGTCCAAGCGATAACGGCCATACCCCCTTTGGCGACATTTACATCAGCTATTCGCCCGATATGAAGTATTGGGGCGAACACCGCAGCGTAATGAAGGCTGTTCCGTTTGAGCAGAGCGCCTGGCAGTGCACCAAGATTGGTGCCGGCAGTGTGCCCATCCTTACCGACGAGGGTTGGCTGCTCTTCTATCACGGCGTAATTACCACTTGCAACGGTTATCGTTACTCAATGGGTGCAGCTCTGCTCGATAAGGACGATCCCTCAAAAGTGCTTTACCGGTCGATGGAGTATCTGCTTGCACCTGCAGCCCCCTATGAGTTGCAAGGCGATGTGCCCAACGTAGTATTCCCCTGCGCAGCATTGACCGAGGGCGACAAGGTTGCTGTTTATTATGGCGCAGCCGATACTGTAGTAGGTATGGCATTTGGCCGTATCAGCGAGATTATCGAATTCCTCAAGCGTCAGTAAGATTAGCGCGACGCTCTCCGGCACCAGAGAAGCCTGCCCCGGTAGGCTCTCCGTCGCTGGAGTTTTTCTTGAAATCCCCTTCCTTTGCAAATAATCCTGATGAAAAAAGTACTTCTTTCCATATTGAGTATCTTTTTAGCAGGGTGGGCATCGGCACAAGAGCCGGCCGACTATGTCAACCCCTTTATAGGTACCACTAATTTTGGAACATGTAATCCCGGTGCAGTATGTCCGAGCGGCATGATGAGCGCAGTGCCCTTCAACGTGATGGGTTCAGACTTAAATGTTTACGACAAGGACAAACGCTGGTGGAGCACGCCATACGAAAACACCAATTCTTACTTTACAGGCTATTCGCACGTCAACTTGAGTGGCGTGGGATGTCCCGACCTTGGCTCATTGCTGCTCATGCCCACCGTGGCCGACGAAATTTGTGTAGATTACCGTCAGTATGGTTCTACCTATACTAACGAGGTTGCTACACCCGGTTACTATTCCAATCGTCTGACAAAATACAACATACTGACCGAGGTTACAGCCACTCCGCGTACAAGTATGGCCCGCTTTACTTTTCCTAAGGGAAAAGGACACATCTTGCTCAATTTGGGCGAAGGCCTGACCAACGAGAGTGGTGCAACCATGCGCCTGACCGCTCCCAACGAAGTTGAAGGTAGCAAGTTGCTCGGCACATTCTGCTACGATGCCCGCCAGGCAGTCTTTCCAATCTACTTTGTAATGCGTGTAGAAAAAAAGAGTGCCGCCTCGGGTTACTGGAAGTTTCAGCGTCCTAAAACCGGTGTCGAAGCTGAGTGGGATCCCGACAACAACAAATACAAACTCTATACGCATTACCGCAAAGAAATGAGCGGCGATGACATTGGCGCCTGGTTCAGTTTCGATGCTGCAGAAGGAGAGCAGGTAGAGGTGCGTATGGGAGTCAGTTTTGTAAGCATTGAAAATGCCCGCGAAAATTTGGAAAAAGAACAAGCCGGCAAGCATTTTGACCAATTGCGGGCTGAGGCTCGCCAGCAATGGAACGAAAACCTGGGTCGCATCCGCGTTGAAGGAGGTACCGACGAGCAGCGCCGGGTGTTCTATACCGGGCTTTATCATCTGCTTATACATCCCAACATTCTGCAGGATGTGAACGGACAGTATCCAGCCATGGAGAGCGACAAGATACTTACCGCACATGGAAACCGCTATACCGTATTCAGCCTGTGGGACACCTACCGCAATGTGCATCAGCTCCTAACACTTGTTTATCCCGAGCGCCAAAAAGATATGCTCAACACCATGATAGGCATGTACAAAGAGCATGGGTGGCTGCCCAAGTGGGAACTTTACGGTCGCGAAACTTACACCATGGAGGGCGACCCCAGTATTCCTGTAATTGTTGATTCGTGGCTGAAGGGCCTGCGCAGTTTTGACGTGAACCTGGCTTACGAGGCTATGTGTAAAGGTGCCGACACCCCGGGTAAAGACAACAAACTGCGTCCTGATAACGACGACTACCTCAAGTTTGGCTACGTGCCTTTGCGCAGTGAGTTCGACAACTCTGTGAGCCATGCGCTTGAATACTACATTGCCGACCATGCACTCAGCCGCATGGCTCAGGCCTTGGGCAAAACGGCCGATGCCAAGCGCTACAAAGAACGCTCATTGGGCTACAAGCAGTATTACAGCAAGGAATACGGCACCCTGCGCCCCATTCTGCCCAACGGCAAGTTCGTCACCCCCTTCAATCCCCGCCAGGGCGAAAACTTTGAGCCTTCGCCCGGCTTCCATGAAGGAAATGCCTGGAATTACACCTTCTATGTGCCTCACGATATTCCCGGGTTAGCTAAACTCATGGGCGGACGTAAGCCATTTGTCGATAAATTGCAAATGGTTTTTGATAAGGGACTTTATGACCCAGCCAACGAACCCGACATAGCCTATCCCTACCTCTTCTCATACTTCAAGGGCGAGGAGTGGCGTACCCAGAAACTTACACGTGAACTTTTGGCCAAGCACTTTACCAACCAACCCAACGGTATTCCTGGCAACGAAGATACCGGCACCATGTCGGCTTGGGCCATCTTCTCGATGATGGGCTTCTATCCCAATTGCCCGGGCGATCCAACCTATATCCTTACCGCCCCCGTATTCGACAAGGTAACCATCGACCTCCAGCCAGGTTATTACAAGCAGAAGCAGCTGGTTATCGAGGCCCCCGGTGCTACCGGTTCAACAGCCTACATCAAGCGTGTAACTTTAGGCGGCAAACCTCTCAAGGGCAGCATTATTGAACACAACGACCTGGTTAATGCAGGGGTAATGCGTGTAGAATTCCAAAAGTAAACCAACTCAGCCACAGCTGCCAGCGTAATAGGTATGCTGTGTAGTCAGTAATCAACAAACGTCCGGACCATGGTTCATAAACTGTGGCCGGACGCTTTTTATTTTTCAGTGGTACATATTCTCCCGCCTCTGTTCCAGCAGTAAAGCCCTATGAAGTTTTCAACACTCCATGTATACCAATCAACATGGCCTTCATATATGCCCTTAAGCGTGGTTAATTACCCCAATTAGGAACTGAATTTATAGGAAATTATCTAATCGTTCGTTTTAAATACCTATTCTTTGTTACATTTCACCGAAATGTTTGTTAGAAATAGCGTTCTGTTATACTTTTGCTGCATCCTTAATAACCCACAAGGCCCCAACGTGCCTTGATAAAAACGAAAGAAACGATGAAAGTAAAATCACTCTGTATGGCCGCACTTATGGCTTGCGGCGCTTTGACAGCCTCAGCACAGCAGGCAGGCGAATTTCGTTTTGGTGTAACGGCAGGAATGAACGTACCCAAAATAACCGACAATAATAGCGATTGTCGCATTGGTTTCCATGCCGGTGTACGTGGAGAGTATAACTTTACCAACAACCTGTACACCAACTTCGGTCTGCAGTTTACGCAAAAGGGATGCGAAGCCGACGCCGAATTTGAAGGCGTAGAAGGCAAGGTAAAAATGAACCCCGGCTATCTCGAAATTCCCTTGAACATTGGTTACCGCTTTAACCTAGGCAACAACGTGTCTATTTTTGGTGAAACCGGTCCTTACTTTGCCTTCGGCGTATGCGGTAAGGAGAAGGTAGAAGTAAACACAGCAATAGGCGGAGGCAGTGTAAAGCACGATTTCTTTGGCGATGATGGTGCTCAGACCTTCGATGGCGGCTGGGGACTCCGTTTAGGTGTTGAAGCCAGCGGTTTCCAAATCGGTTTGGGCTACGAGTATGGATTCTCAAAAGTTTGGGAAAACAGCTCTTGCCACAACTCTAACTTCATCATTGGCTTGAGTTACATGTTCTAATACTCCAGCAAGTATCAACCCCATGCAGTGCTGCCATAAAGGTGCAGTATGATGAACGGTGGATACGCGAAAAGCAACTTCGCGTATCCACCGTATATGGTTTATACAGTGCATTAGTTGCCTGCATACCCCATATAATCTATTCGATTAAGGTCTTAATATTATTTTTAGACTAAAAAAATCATCAAATAATTTGGTTCGAAACAGAAATATCCTTATCTTTGCACCGCTTTAAGTCCCTTTAGAGGGTGACGCGAGCAGCCCAGATGGCGGAATCGGTAGACGCGCTGGTCTCAAACACCAGTGGGGAAACCCGTGCCGGTTCGACCCCGGCTCTGGGTACTAATTATGGTTGATAATCAAACGATTATCAACCATTTTTGTTTCTGTGGGTAGCCAAAAACAACAACACCCATGCTTTTAACCCATTGTTTAGGGTAGGGGAATATAAACTTTTGCAAGAGGTGTTGAAGTCTTCACGGCTCTTTCTGTATGGTTGAGGCTGTTGGAGTGGTGTTTCTTTGAAGTAGTGTCTGCTGCTGCATACAAATGAGGAATGAAAGCCTCAGCCGTTTTGTATCTTGTGTAGGCAATCATGCTTAATTGCTATGCTCTGTCGGTTATAAAAACTTCAGACCAGGTAGAACAAAGCCTGAAGGTATAGTTGTAAATTGGCTGAAAGCACCCCACAATAGTTCGAGAACTCCTTTTTTGGTATTTTTAAATGGAATAGTCCGTTCGACCCCTCGAAAAATACTTATCTTCGCAACAGATGATGACCCATCATGCCGTGCAGTAAAAAGCCGGCAATGGTACACCTTGAAAAATACCAACTTATAAAGACATCAATCATCATGATGGAAGCACAGCAGAAGAACTATTGCATCATTTTGGCCGGAGGAGTAGGACGCCGGTTGTGGCCGGTGAGCCGGAAAGAGTATCCCAAACAATTCCTCGACTTTTTTGGAACCGGACGTACCTTGTTGCAGCAGACATTCGACCGTTTTGCACACTTCATGCCCCTGGAGCATATATATGTATCGACCTTTGAGGACTATGTAGCGCTGGTAAAGCAGCAACTTCCACAACTTCCGGCCGAGAATATCCTACCCGAACCCGTGCAGCTCAACACTGCGCCTGCAGCAATATGGGGTACGTGGCATGCAGTGCTGGCCGACCCCGAAGCCAACCTGGTAGTAAGTCCGGCCGACCAACTCATTCAGCACACAGACCGTTTTGAAGCGCAAATACAAAAAGGTTTTGAGTATGTGTCTACCCACGATGATTTTTTGGCTATAGGTGTGCGCCCCACGGCCCTCAATACAGCCTATGGCTATATACAGATGGGAGAACAAGAGAGCGAAGCCAACTTTTATCGTGTAAAGTCGTTTACCGAAAAGCCCGAACTTGAATATGCACGCCTCTTTAAGGAGAGTGGTGAGTTTCTTTGGAACACGGGTATATTTATGTGGAAGGGCGAAACGATGGGCCGCCGGTTAGACAAGTTGCTCAACCGTACATCGCAATCGGTTGAAACATTGGCCCGGCAAATGGTTACCATAGCCGAGGAGGTAGCTTATGTGCGTTCCAGCTTTACCGACCGCATGCCTCGGCAGATAGACCTTTTTGTACTCGAAGGCTGTGAGAATGCAGCAGTGCAGGTGTGCGACTTTGGGTGGGCCGATGTGGGTTGTTGGCCCGGTTTGCACGATGTGAGTAGCAAGGATGTTGACGGCAATACTGTGAGCGGAAAGTCAAAAGTTATTTTTAACGGCACTCAAAACTGTACAGTAGCTTTGCCCGACAGTATGAAGGCTGTAGTGGCTGGGCTTGACGGTTTTCTTTTGGCACAGCAGGGCAATGTATTGTTGGTTTGTCCAAATTCAGACCCCGACTATGTGCGCCGTATGATAAACGAGGCACAAGTAAATTTATAAAAAGCAATGATGCTCTACCATCAGGCGCAGCGCAAGCCATGCTTTTGCTGCCAGGCCCGGTGGCAGGGCATTTGCCTTGTAAGGCCTTGTGTATATGCTGTCGGAGTAGTTGAATGCAGAGGTTGTGACGGTGTTATCGGTAGTATTGCAGTATTCCATGTTTTTCCCCCTTTTGCTGCAGTGGGCCGGCCGGTAAGGCATAAAAAACAAGGTATTTACTTTTATAGGCCCCCGCTTTGCACTACCTTTGCAGTATAAAGCCACATATCTATAAGTCTGTAAGTGTTAACCCTCTTGGGGGTATGCGCTGTTTTAAAGTAAAAAAAGTTGCAGACCTTGTGGCTTTGCCACATTCGATTAACCCCGGGCAACCTCCAGAGTTTCGGCAGGTTAGCCCTTTAGTACCAAACCTATGAATACTTATGAAGTAATGGCTCCCGTAGGCTCGCGCGAAGCGCTGGCAGCAGCCCTTCAGGCAGGAGCCGACTCCATTTACTTTGGCATTGAAACTCTGAATATGCGTGCGCACAGTGCCAGCCGTTTTACGATAACCGATTTGCACGACATAGCTACGCAGTGCGCAGCACAGGGCGTTAAGTCGTATTTAACGGTCAATACCATTATATACGACGAGGATATCGAACTGATGCACCACATTTGCGATGCTGCTCATGAGGCCGGAATTTCGGCCATCATAGCCTGCGATGTAGCCGTAATGACCTATTGTAACCAAATAGGGCAGGAAGTCCACTTGTCTACCCAGCTAAATATATCTAATGCTGAGGCACTCAAGTTTTATGCGCGTTTTGCTGACGTTGCAGTATTGGCCCGCGAGCTCAATCTCGACCAGGTAGCCGCTATTCACGAAACAATCGTTCGTGAGCAGGTGTGTGGTCCCAAGGGCAACCCCATTCGCATCGAGATGTTTTGCCACGGTGCATTGTGCATGGCCGTTAGCGGAAAGTGTTATCTCTCGCTTGATAACCTGGGGCGTTCGGCCAATCGTGGAGAGTGTATGCAGGTGTGCCGGCGCAGTTACACCGTTCGCGACCGTGAAACAGGTGTAGAACTGGATGTAGACAATAAGTATATTATGAGTCCGAAGGATTTGAAAACCATTGGATTCATCGACAAAATGATGGCCGCAGGTGTGCGCGTATTCAAGATCGAAGGTCGTGCCCGTAGTGCCGAATATGTATATACCGTAGTGCGTTGTTACAAAGAGGCTATCGAGGCTGTCAACAACGGCACCTTTACTCCTGAAAGGGTAGAAGAGTGGAATAAACGCCTTTCTACCGTATTTAATCGCGGTTTTTGGGACGGCTATTATCTGGGTCAGCGCCTTGGCGAGTGGAGCGAGGTGTATGGTTCGAGTGCTACCGAAAAGAAACAGTATGTAGGCAAAGGCATGAAGTATTTTTCGAAGTTAGGAGTAGGAGAGTTCTATATAGAAGCCGGCGAGATTAATGTAGGTGATAAACTGCTGATAACCGGACCGACTACAGGCGTACTCTATGTGGAGGCAACAGATATTCATGGCGATAATGGCCCTACCGAAAAGGCAGTAAAGGGAATGCGTGTTTCAATTCCTGTGCCCGAAAAAGTGCGTCCCTCCGACAAACTCTATAAACTTGTTCAGTCTAAATAACCTTGCAGTGCAACATGATGACCTTATTATTCGATTTTGGCGGCGTATTGGTCGACTTAGACCGTGAACGTTGCGTCAGAGAGTTTAATGCTATTGGCTTAGATATAACCAAGTATTTGGGTGCATACCGTCAGGCAGGTCCGTTTTCGCTGATTGAGCAAGGCAAAATGAGCATTCCCGAATTCTGTAACGAGATACGTCAAATTACGGGTCGTCTTGATACTACGGATCAAGCGATAGTAAGTGCATGGGAGAGTTTCCTGCCGGGTGTACCAGCCGAACGTCTCGACATGTTGCTCAAAATAAAGCAGCATTACCCATTGAATCTACTCAGTAATACAAACCAGATACATTGGCGTCAGGCCCGTGATGAGTTTTTTGCTTATCAAGGACACCAGGTTGGCGATTTTTTCGACCACATCTTCCTTTCGTGCGAAATGGGACTCGAAAAACCGGCTCCCGAACTCTATGAGGCTGTTATTAAAGAACTGGGCGTACCGGCTTCCGATATTTTGTTCTTTGACGACAGCGAAGTAAACTGCGAGGCTGCGCGTCGTTGTGGCATGCAGTCGCTCTTGGCACCCGCTGGCAGCCAATGGTTTAAATATTTTGATGAAAATGGCAAATTACTCCTTCCATAGTTTTCACCGTCATACCGAAGCCACGCAAGGATACTGCGCGGCCATCGGTTTTTTCGACGGAGTACATCGCGGACACCTTTATCTGATTGATCAAATCAAGGCCGAAGCAGCCAGGCGCGGCTTGCAGCCTATCGTGGTGACCTTTGAAGAACATCCGCGCCTGGCATTGTCGCATACACACTACTGGCCCGAATTGTTAACAACGAATGCCGAGAAGTTGCATTTGCTCGAAGCCAGTGGTTTGGCCGGCTGTGCCATGCTCCACTTTGATCAGCGTATGTCGATGCTTACCTCGCGCGATTTCATGGAGCTGGTATTGCGTGATGAGTTGGGTGTGAAATGCTTGCTGATAGGCTACGACCACCATTTTGGTTCCGACCTTTCGTCCGGCTATAAGGAATATGTAAAGTATGGTCGTGAACTCGGGATTGAGGTATTGCGCGAACGTCCTTTTGATGCCGACGATTTACGTGTCAGTTCATCGGCTACGCGACGCTTTCTTACCGGAGGCAATGTCGAGATGGCGAGAGCCTGCCTCGGACGTCCCTATTTGCTTGAAGGCAAAGTTGTTGAAGGACATCATGCAGGTTCACTCATGGGATTTCCTACCGCCAATCTGCGTCCTGACTGTGAGGAACAACTTGTTCCTGGGCGTGGAGTATATGCTGTGCGTGCTTATGTCGAAGGTTTTAGCTATATGGCAATGGTCAACATCGGGTGGCGTCCAACTCTCGACAATGGGTCTGATCAAACAATCGAGGCTCACCTGCTCGACTATACAGGGGACTCATTGTACGGACAGCAGCTTAAACTCTATTTTTACCGCCGGGTGCGCGATGAACAACGCTTTAACAGTATCGAGGACTTGCAGCGACAATTAGCAATCGATGCAGACACCGTTCGTCAAATGCTTTCTGACCAATGACGGCCCTCATAGTCTTTCTGCTTTTTATCGGATTTCAGGTGGCAGCATCGCTTTTAGCTGTGCTGCTATCTGTAAATAATGTGTCGGGAGGTGGTGTAACAGCTGCCACACATGCTACCCCTGCAGCTATGTGCCTGGCACTTTTTATAACCGAGGCTTTGCTTAGTATCGTACTGTGGACTTGGTATTACAAGTTGCAGCCCCGTTTCGATAAGCTTCGCCAAGTTTCGGCTGTAAAGTCATGTCAGCCTGCCGTCTCCTCTTCGACATCGGCAGCTACGGGGCATCAGTTGACAGATGCCCCTTCGGCATTGGTGACCATGCCAACTGCTGTTTTGGGGCGTAAGGTATGCTTTGCGGTGTTGTCTGTTACATTGTTAGCCTTCGGGTTGTCGTTGTTGCTCAAGCCCTTTGATTTGGCAGATGAGGGCAGTTCCGATTTGTTCCGCGCCATGTTGGCACATCCGCTCAGCCTTATCCAGCTTTGTTTGGTAGGCCCGTTAGCCGAAGAACTGGTGTTTCGGGTAGGTATTGTGCGTAGTTTGCATCGTAAAGGGCTTTCGCCGTGGCTCTCGGCCATAATTGCAGCAGCAGCCTTTGCAGTGGTGCATGGCAATCCAGCCCAAATGGTTCCCGCATTCCTGATAGGAGTTGTTTTAGGCCTTTTTTATTTGCGCACAGGCAATCTTTGGCTTTGTCTTTCGGCTCATATAGCCAACAATGTTTTTGCAGTGGTCTTTTTACAATGGCCCGATGCACTCAGTTTTGCCGACAACTGGCCCGTAGAAGCAGTTATTGCGCTTGGATTGCTCCATGTCGGTTTAGGCCTGCTCAATGCATGGCGCACACTTAAGTAAAAATTATTACAGCAAATAGCAAAACAGATACATGCATATAGGAAAATTAGATTTAGGCGACCGTCCGGTAGTATTAGCCCCCATGGAGGATGTTACCGACATAGGTTTCCGATTGCTTTGCCGCCATTTGGGAGCTTCGATGGTTTATTCGGAGTTTGTTGCAGCTGATGCTTTGGTTCGTATGGTTAACAAGAGTCTTGAGAAACTCACCGTTTGCGAATCCGAGCGTCCGGTAGCCATTCAAATATACGGTAAGGACCCCATTGCCGTGCGCGATGCTGCACAAATTGTTGTAGAGCGTGCCCAGCCGGACGTACTGGATATAAACTTTGGCTGTCCGGTTAAGCGTGTGGCAGGCAAGGGGGCTGGTGCCGGTTTGCTGCAAGACGTTCCCCGAATGCTCGAAATTACACGTGCGGTGGTCGATGCTGTCGATGTACCCGTAACTGCCAAAACCCGTCTTGGCTGGGATTCGTCGAGCCGCATTATCGTGCCTTTGGCCGAACAGTTGCAGGACTGCGGCATACAAGCCCTTACGGTACATGGGCGTACGCGTGCACAAATGTATACCGGCGAAGCTGACTGGACCTTAATCGGCGAAATCAAGCGTAATCCGCGTATGCATATCCCCATTATTGGAAACGGCGACATAACCTCGGGTACAGGAGCTCGCGAAGCCTTCGAAAAATATGGTGTCGACGCGGTGATGGTAGGACGGGCTACCTTTGGTCGTCCGTGGATATTTAAAGAGATACACGATGAGCTGCATGCCGATACACATTCCGTCGATGCTGTGATACCTTCAGACTATGCTCCAATGACTCCCGACTGGAAGCTTGACGTACTCAAGGAACAGGTGCGCCAAAGCGTAGAGCGCATTGATGAATACCGGGGTATTTTGCACATTCGTCGCCATTTAGCAGCCACGCCCTTATTTAAAGGATTGCCCAACTTTAGAGCAACGCGCATAGCTATGCTTCGAGCCGAAACCGTGGCCGAACTCTTCGACATCATGGAGTCTACCCGTCCGTTGATTCGGAATCATGCCGAAAAGGTGGAGCCTGAGCAATAGGTTTAGTTACTGTTTGATTCTGTCATAAAGTTTTTTATTGGCTGTTGGTGTTGCAGTTGAAAGTTTCGATGGATAATAAAGAATATTAAACGCTTGTAAGCTAAGATAGCATCGCTTATATTTGCCATTGAATATCTAACTATCAGCTTATGAAAAACTACAGAATCGAAGCCGTTATACTGGCGTTGGGCATCCTTTTGCTTGGAGTATGTCTTAATATGGGGCTTTCGTCCTTTGCTTCCAAAGATCGTTTTGTTTCGGTACGGGGGCTGGCTGAGCGCGAGGTAAAAGCCGACCATGTGATATGGCCCATTGTTTACAAAACAACGGGTAACGACTTGCAGCAGATTTATGCGCACATCAACTCCGTGAATCAAAAAATTTCGGAGTTTCTGATACGCAATGGTTTGCAGCCTAAGAACATTAGTACAAGTGCTCCTCAAATAGTCGATTTGCATGCAGACCGTTATGCCTCGTCTGATGTAATTGCGCGCGACCGCTACAACGTGACGAACGTTATCACCGTATCGTCTTCGCAAGTAGATAAAGTAAGGCAACTTATGTCGCGTGTAGGTGAACTCCTAAAGCAGGGTATAGCCATATCGGCGGGCGATTATGGTTCGCAGGTAGAATATGAATTTACGAGCCTAAATAAGATTAAGCCTGCCATGATCGAAGAGGCTACCCGCAATGCCCGTGAGGCTGCTGCCAAGTTTGCCAGCGATTCGGGTAGTGAGTTGGGAAAAATCAAGAATGCAACCCAAGGCCTGTTCTCTATTGAAAATCGCGACCAGTATACGCCCTACCTCAAAAAGGTGCGTGTGGTCACCTCGATCGATTACTATCTTGATAGTTAAGCCTTCCGGCACCGGAAACTCCCCCATATTTTGTTTATCTTCGTTTGATGGAGTAGCCCATTGGAGTTACCGGTTGTGCAGGCAGAATACAGATGCACCGCTGCATGGTGTCGTAATGGCACCTTGTGGCGGTGCATTGTGTAAAGTCCGCAGCAGTTTGCATAAAGACACTTTAGGTAGCTTAAATTTGTGAGTCATGCCGAAAAGCATTACTTTTGCCAATAAATAACGACACGTAAACCTTTCATATCGCAGATTTATGAGAATAGCATTGATAGGTTATGGCAAAATGGGCCATATTATCGAGCAGATAGCCCTTCAGCGCGGACACGAAATTGTGTCGGTGATTGATGTGGACAATTTACAGGATTTTGACAGCGATGCCTTTCGCAGTGCCGAAGTTGCCATCGAATTTACCAATCCGCAAGCAGCTTATGCAAACTACCTTCGTGCCTGGGAACAGGGCGTAAAGGTTGTGAGTGGCAGTACCGGATGGCTTAAGGAGCACGAGGCCGATGTGCGAAGAGCTTGTACCAAACAGGGGCATACCTTGTTTTGGGCTTCGAACTTCTCGTTAGGTGTGGCCATTTTCTCGGCAGTCAACAAATATCTGGCCCGTATTATGAATGCCTACCCCGTATACGATGTAAATGAAGTAGAGACGCACCACATACATAAACTCGATGCGCCCAGTGGTACTGCAATTACGTTGGCAGAGCAAATATGCAACGAGTTGGACCGTAAAACCGATTGGGTAAAAGGGCAAGTCCTTAATGCCGATGGTACTATCAGCGGCAGCAAGGAGCAGCCTCAAAATATGTTGCGCATAGATGCCATACGTGAAGGCGAGGTTCCAGGCATCCACACCATCACCTACGACTCGCCTGCCGATATGATTCAAATTACCCATTCGGCCCATAATCGCAGTGGTTTTGCACTTGGTGCCGTTTTGGCAGCTGAGTTTACGGCCAATCACGAAGGCCTGCTCACTACTGACGATCTTTTCAACTTCTAACAGGCTATACAGATTGCAGGCAGGTGTTGCAAGCAATCAAGAGGCCGCATATCACAGCAAATTCTATGACTCCGTCAACCGACAAGCCGTCCGGCAAAGCCAACGGCTCCTCTTCGCAATCGTCTAAGCGTCCAACCACCATGAGTTGGGTTAAGTTTGGCGTTGCCACCTCCCTTTATTGCCTTTTTCTTTACTGGGTAGGTTCCTGGTGGGGGCTACTGGTCCTTCCCTTTATCTACGACCTATACATTTCGCGCCGCATTAAATGGGGCTGGTGGCGTGAGCCCGAGGTAGGGCCTGTTACTCGTTTCCTGATGAGTTGGGTCGATGCTATTGTTTTTGCCCTGGTGGCCATCTACTTTCTCAATCAGTTCTTTTTTCAGAACTTTGTGATACCCTCCTCCTCGCTCGAAAAAACCCTTTTGACAGGCGACTACCTTTTGGTGTCCAAACTGTCGTATGGTCCGCGTGTGCCCCAAACACCGCTCTACATGCCGCTAACGCAACATACCCTGCCTATATTGAATTGTCGCAGCTATAGCGAGTGGCCCCATTGGGAGTATCGACGTGTAAAGGGGTTAGGCCAAGTGCAGCTCAACGACATAGTTGTGTTCAACTATCCCGCAGGCGATACCGTAGCTCTTAATCAGCAAAACCAGGACTACTACCGTATGGCCTACCAGATGGGCGATCAGTTGTTGGCCACCAATACCGACAATCCCAATGAGTTGCCCCAGTTCCTCTCATCGGCTATAACCGACAGCATGAGCTATGCTCAGCAGCAGGCGGCTTACCAGCAGCTCTATGCAGCAGGTACTGCCTTTATGCGGCAAGAGAATGCACAGTTCGGCGACATAGTTTCGCGTCCTACCGACCGTCGCGAAAACTACGTTAAACGGTGCGTCGGCCTGCCCGGACAAACACTCCAGATTAAGAACAATATTATTTATCTGGACGGCAAGCCCAACCCCGAACCCGAACAGGTGCAATATGCCTACGAGGTGACCTTTAAGCAAGACATACCCCTTGACTTGAAAAAAGAATTAGGAATTACCGACGAGGACCTTTACACCTCGCGCAACGGCAATGTGGTGTGGATGCCCCTTACGCGGGCTGCCAAGCAAGCCCTCGAAAAGCGCCCCGACCTGGTTTCGGAAATCAAGCAAGCCAAGCCTGCCTCCGATTGGCTCTATCCGCAAAACATGGCCAAAAACTGGACCTCGGCCAACTATGGCCCGCTCTGGATTCCTAAAAAGGGAGAAAGCCTCAAGCTCGATCTTAAAAACCTGCCTATTTACGAACGTCCCATCCGGGTATACGAAGGAAATGATTTGCAGGTACGCGATGGTAAAATATACATTAACGGCAAGCAAACCGAAAGTTACACCTTCAAACTCGACTATTATTGGATGATGGGCGACAACCGCGACAATTCGGCCGACTCCCGCTTCTGGGGTTTTGTGCCTGAAGACCACGTAGTTGGTAAACCACTCTTTGTGTGGTTATCGCTTGACCCCGATTACGGACTCTTTGATGGGGGAATCCGCTGGAACCGCTTCTTTAAGCGTGTATGGGACATTAAATAACCGCTATGAGCCTATTTCGCAAATACGTAAGCTCTGTACTGCTGACTGTATTGTTACTGTTGGCCGTACGGGGCTTGCTCGTAACCCACATGCGTTTGCCTTCAGACGCCGCATTGCCTGGCTTTATACCCCGTCAGCACGTCTTTGTCAATCGCTTGAGCTATGGCTTGCGTTTGCCAGGCACCCAACTTTGGGGCTATCACCGTTGGGGGAACAGCATGCCGCAAGTGGGCGACTGCATTCTTTTTAATTTGCCGCGTTCAGCCGGCTATATCTTTGCCGGTGTGCCAACGGTGGGCGTATGCCGCGCATTGCCCGGCGATACCGTGTGGCTTGACCCCATGCGCAAACTGGTGTTGCCCGCGCGCACCTCGCCCGATGCACAACCCCTTGTTATACCTGGACCATCCGGCAGTGTGACGGTTACGCCGGCCAACGTACACTTGCTGGCTCATGTAATGCAGCGTTATGAGCAGTGCCATGTGGCTGTACAGGGTAACAGCCAACTCATGCTCAACGGAAAGCCGCAGCAAAAGGTTAAACTCAGCCGGAATTATTATTGGATAGAAATGCGGCCCGATGCCTATGCATTGGTGCCCCACGAACTGCTTATTGGCAAAATTATGCCCATAGCCCGTAAAAAAGGCTGAATGTGGCCTGATAGGCACTTTGCACTTGTTGGCTGCAACTGTTTGGTAAGGCTGTTGCAGCCAACAAGCGTGTGTAAAGGTATATATACCCGGTATAAAATGTGCTGCATAAGGGTTCGGTTTAGCCGAAGTTCCGATAGCCAATACCAGCCACAGTTACAGTAAAACCACATTGATTTATGCTTATACTATCGTCGGCCTATCTGGCCCCAGTTCAATACTATGCTCATCTTTATGCAGCCGGTAAGGCTGTTGAAGACCGCTTCGAACATTATGTAAAGCAAACCTACCGCAACCGCTGCTACATAGCTACCCCCGATGGCCCTTTGGCTCTGACTATACCCGTGGAGCGTAGTGGATCGGGCAGCAAAGCTATGCGTGACATCCGCATTTCAGAACACGGAAATTGGCGTCATCTGCACTGGAACGCCCTTACATCAGCCTACGAGAGCAGCCCTTATTTTGAATACTACGCCGACGATTTCCGTCTCCTTTACGAGCGTAAGTTTAATTACCTGGTCGACTTTAATGCCGAATTGCAGCAACTTCTGCTCAACCTGCTCGACTTGCAACCACATGTAACGCAGTCTGAAGCCTATATAGCTCATCCTGAAGCGGCCGATACCGATTTGCGTGTGTTGCTTTCGCCCAAGGCTCCTGTGGGGAGCGATGCTCATTTTGAGGCACAGCCTTATTGGCAGGTGTTTGCCGAGCGCACTGGTTTTTTACCCAACTTGAGTATGGCCGATTTACTGTTCAATATGGGTCCTGAAAGCCGGTTGGTGCTTAAGCGCTGCATGCGCTGAGCCGCAGTGTACCCCAGTTTTGTATCATAACCAAACTTCTTAACAATCTATTGTGACAAATAGCTCCACGAAACCATTTGATTTAAAGTTTTTGGAGCAGACGCCTGGTTGCGTCTTGCCCCGAGAGGCATGGTTTGTCAATACCCCAACTATCACCCCATTATGCGTAAAACAAGTTTAAGTTTGCTTGCAGGTATGCTCTTTGCCCCTGTATGGGCACAGCATGTGCCCCTCGAAGGCTACTATTACGGACAAATGGCTGCTCCCACCGGCTGGGAGTGGCAAAGTCCCGACTCAGTAGCGTACAACAAACAGCAGCCCCATGCATGGTTCTTTTCGTTTGCTTCGGTCGATGAGGCTCGTAAGGTATTGCCCGAACACAGTTCGTTGTGGCGTTCGCTCAACGGCGAATGGCAGTTTCGTTGGGCCAAAACCCCCGATGAGCGCCCCCAAAACTTTTTCCGTACCGACTACGATGCTTCGGATTGGGATTGTGTACAGGTGCCCATGAACTGGAATGTGGCAGGCTTACAGCGCGACGGAAGTTTTAAGTATGGCAAGCCCATCTACTCAAACCAACGTGTAATATTTGAGCATGCGGTTAAAGAGGGCGACTGGAAGGGAGGTGTGATGCGCACCCCGCCTACCGACTGGCTTACCTATACCGACCGTAACGAAGTAGGGGCATATCGCCGTACTTTTAAGGTGCCGGCCGATTGGAAAGAAAAAGAAATCTATCTTAACTTCGATGGTGTTGACTCTTTTTTCTACCTTTATGTAAACGGCAAGTATGTAGGCTTTTCGAAAAACTCGCGCAACCTGGCGCAGTTCAACGTTACGCCCTACCTTCGTGTCGGGGCTGAGAACCTGCTGGCAGTCGAAGTTTACCGCCACAGCGATGCCTCTATGCTCGAGAGCCAGGATATGTTTCGCCTGCCGGGCATTTTTCGCAATGTTTCGTTGACAGCAAAGCCCAAAGTGCAGGTCAGAGACTTCAAGGCCATTCCCGATTACGACGCAACTTACACGCAGGCATCGCTCAAGATTACAGCACAGGTGCAAAACCTCTCGGCACGCAAAGCCAAGGGTTACAGTATAGTGTACACGCTGTATGCCAACAAACTCTATAGCGATGACAATACACTGGTTGATAAAGTAGCCGTATCGGCTCCTGTGTCAGAACTCGCCAGTGCTGCCGAAATCGAAACGACAGCCGTTTTGCCTGTTGGTAATAAGGTGAAGCCCTGGAGCGCAGAGGCACCCTACCGTTACACCCTGGTAGGCGAACTGAAGGATAGAAAAGGCCGCACGGTCGAAACCTTTTCGACAATTGTGGGATTTCGGAAAATTGAAATCAAGGATACACCGGCCGAACATGATGAGTTTGGACTGGCTGGACGCTACTACTACCTGAACGGCAAGCCTATCAAGATGAAAGGCGTGAACCGCCACGAAAATAATCCCGAAACGGGACATTATGTGACGCGTGAGCAGATGGAAAAAGAGGTTTTTCTTATGAAGCGTGGCAACATTAACCACGTGCGCAACTCGCACTATCCCGATGCTCCCTACTGGTATTACCTTTGCGACAAGTATGGCATCTATTTGGAGGACGAGGCTAACCTTGAAAGCCATCAGTATTACTACGGCAAAGAAAGCCTTTCGCATGTTCCGGAGTTCAGAAAAGCTCACATTGCACGCAACATGGAGATGGTGCATGCCACCATTAATCACCCATCGGTTGTATTGTGGAGTTTGGGCAATGAGGCCGGTCCGGGCAAAACCTTTGTTGACTGTTACGAGGCTATTAAGCGTTACGATACCTCGCGTCCGGTGCAATACGAGCGTAATAACGACATTGTTGATATAGGTTCGAACCAGTATCCCTCCATCCCCTGGGTGCAGGGAGCGGTAAAGGGAAATTATCCCATAAAATACCCTTATCACATTTCGGAGTATGCTCACTCTATGGGTAATGCCTGTGGAAATTTAGCTGACTATTGGCAAGCCATTGAGAGTACCAACTTTTTTATGGGTGGTGCTATATGGGACTGGGTAGACCAGGCAATTTATGCTTACGACAAGGGGCAGCGTTACTTTGGTTTTGGCGGTGATTTTGGCTATGATAATAAGCCGAACGACGGCATGTTTTGCATGAATGGTGTGATGCGTCCGGACCTTACTCCTAAGGCTCAGTATTACGAAGTGAAGAAAGTGTACCAAAATATAGGGGTAAAGGCCGTAGATATGACTAAAGGCCGTATTGAAGTGTTTAACAAAAACTATTTTGAGCCGCTTACGGCGTGCAAAATGGTGTGGTCGCTTTGGAAAGACGGAGTAAAGGTTATGGAAAGCGAGGACTTTAAGGGTCCGCGCCAGCCAATTGGACCACGCGAAAAGCTTCATTATACGCTGCCCTACAACTATGAGCAGCTCGATGCGCAGAGCGAGTATTTTGTAAAGGTACAGTTCTGTTTGGCTAACGATATGCCTTGGGCCGAGAAAGGCTATGTACAGATGGAAGAGCAGCTGCCTGTGCGCACAGCCTTGCAACCTGCGCCCGCACTGGCAAAGGTGGCTGCTGTAGGCAATAAACTGCAGCAACGCATCAACGGTCATTTGCTTGAGGTTTCAGGTAAGGACTTTAAGGCAATCTTTGACAATCAAACAGGATCGCTCTATGCGTTGCACTATGGTAATCAAACCATTATACGCGAGGGCGAAGGTCCTAAACTCGATGCTTTCAGAGCACCCACCGATAACGATGCTGGCATTGGATATCCCAATGCCTGGTTCCGCTTTGGTCTGTACAATCTGGAACACCGGGTGCTGAGTTCAAGCAGTGTGGCTAAACCCGATGGAACCCTGCAGTTGAGCTATGTAGTAGAGAGCCAGGCACCCGAAGGTTCGGAGCAGTACTATGGCAACCGCGACCGTACGCCCGATAAAACCTATCGTTTTGACCACAACAGCAAGCCGCTTGGTACCAACGACTTTAAGTTTATAACGAATCAGATTTATACCGTTTATCCTGATGGCTCTATCGAGTTGCAAAGTGCTATATCGGCTTCGCTCTCATCGGTTGTGCTGCCTCGTATAGGCTATGCGTTGCAGCTGCCGGCCGAACTGAAGCATTACCATTATTATGGCCGCGGTCCGATTAACAACTATAGCGATCGTAAGGACGGGCAGTTTATAGAATTGCATAGTTCTACAGTAGCCGAACAAGGCATTATGTTGCCCAAGCCACAGGCACAGGGTAACCGGGAGGACGTACGCTGGTGTGCCTTGCTTAACGATAGGGGCCAGGGCGTGACTTTTATTGCAGACAGCATCATGTCGGCTTCGGCATTGCCCTGGAGTCAGCAGGAAATGACGTTGGCAGCTCACGCTTATCAGTTGCCCCCATCAACAGGTACACACTTGCATCTCGATGCTAAAGTAACCGGATTGGGAGGTGCCAGTTGTGGTCAAGGTGGTCCGCTTGCACCCGATCAGACTTTGAGTACAAACTATAATTTTGGTTTTGTAATTCGTCCGTTGACCATCGCACGCGCTATGCCTGCACAGATTACAGAAACTACCAAGGTTTCGACTTCGGGCGAACGTCCCATTAGTTTGCAGCGCAGCCGGGCAGGAGTGCTCACCATGTCTTCGGCAGCAACCAATCGTACCATCATGTATTCCTTGAATGGTTCGTCCAAAGCGCAGCCCTATAGTGGACCTGTTAACCTGCGGCAAGGAGGTAAGGTAAAGGCCTGGTATCGCGAGAATCCGGAGTTGAGTGTTGAAATGTGCTACGATAAAATAGCTATCATTCCGCTCGAGGTAGTGTTTGCCTCGTCGCAGGAACCAGGTGGTGGCGAAGCCAAACTTATGACCGATGGTGAGCAAACCACTATCTGGCACACCATGTATTCTATCACACTGGCCAAGTATCCGCATTGGGTAGACTTTGATGCAGGCGAACAGAAATTGATGAAGGGCTTTAGTCTACTGCCGCGTCAGGACGGGCAGAATGGCTGGATAAAGGACTTTGAGATTTATGTGAGCAACGATGGTCAGACTTGGGGCGAACCCGTATGTAAAGGAAGTTTTGAGTGTAATGCTGACCTGAAGCGCGTGGAGTTTGAACATCCCGTTAAAGCTCGATACATCCGTTTGAGGGCTCTCAGTGAGCAACAGGGGCAAGATTTTGCCTCAGCTGCCGAGTTTTCGCTGATTGCCGACTAGCTTGTGAGTGAATTAAACGGTGCACATGGCGGTCTGCTGCTACCTGATAGTTGCAGGATCATATAATGTGTGCTCTGCCTTTATTTCTTATGTCAAGGGCCGACTCTCTTATAAATGAGGGTCGGCCCTTGTTGGCTGAGTAGGTAAGGATTGAAGGGAGTTGCAATGCGTGTATTGTCTGCAGATTGCTTAAGTACGTGTGCAGAGATGCAGCGGGAGGAATTTGAAAGTGGTGGGAGTGATGCCTGGTGATTTTGCCATCCTAAAAGTGGATGTGAGGCTTTGCCGGTAACCATGTTGCATGTAGACCGATAGCAATAAAAAAAGTCCGGAAACTGAAGAACCATGGGAGATAGCTTGTAAAAGGTGCTGCCCTTGGAATATCAGTTTTCGGACTTTTATAGTTAATAGGTTATTGGGTAGTCAGCCTTATTTAGGGAGGCTGGCAGTACCCGTAACATTGGTTCGTACACCATTAATGTTCAAGTTGGCGATAAACTTGATGCCGGGCTCTGGGTCGCGGCGCCAGCATTCGTCAAGAAGCGTGTAGGTGTAGATTTTGGTTGTAGGATCGTAGCAACTTTCATCGAAGGGGATGCGTTGGTCAACGTAGTAGTTGGTGTACGGTGACTGCGTAGTGATGGTAAAGTTATCCTTTTCGCTAAACTCCTTGACGTAGAACTTAAGTTGGTACTGACCTTCGGCATTCTTGCTCATAGGGTCGGAATCGACAAATGCAAAGTTGAAGTAGTTGAACTCGCAAATTTTTTGGCGCAGTCCATCGTTCCATCGTGCAATCCAAAGTTCGTAATCACCGGTTTCAAAGTTTTCGCGTTCGAAGGTTGACATTTCGAATTCGCTTCCGTTTCCTTTGCAGTCAGATGCCTTTTTAAAGACTGTTTTTCCAGTTACTTTTTCAACGTATTCCAAAGAGTCGATAGGAATACCCGTTCCCGGATTGTCCCATCCTTTGGCTTTGATGTTGATTACACCACCTTGCAGTTTTGATAAATCAGTTTCGACATCGGTAAGGATGCAAAAATGGAATTTATCGATGAGTTGTGCCTGGTTGCCGCGGAGCAGGAGCAGGTCGTAGTCGCTGACCTGCCAGTTGTCGGCATATCCGAGTCCTACCAGGATGGTGTCGTTATAGTATACACGCTGGTAGTAACCGTCTTCGTCACCTTGCAGACCTGCATATTTGTATCCCCAGTCAAGATAAGTGTACTCGTTGGTTTCGTTGTTTCGTACAGCAAACTCGTCGGTAGGCTGAACACCTTCAACTTTGCAGAATTCGAGAGCCGAAGAGCGTTCCAGAAGTACGTTGTGCGAGCCTTTGTAGTTGTCTGCCGAATTATAGGCGATAAACTGGGCACCGTCTTGGTAAGTGGGTGTGATGAGGTCGCCTTCGTCAGAACAACTCGTCAAACCTGCTGCAAGCAATAGGCAAAGACCAGAGAGTCCGGTAGCACAGGTGTGCATGGCTCTTTGTGAAATGTTGGGGATTGTCTGTCCGAGGTTTTGCTTTAACCTGGATAGGATAGGTAGAATAGCCATGAAGACTGATTGGGTTTAAGTTCGTAGTAGTTTTAGCAGTCGCCCCTCTCCATGATGTAAGGAGAGGGGGACGCTAAATGAATTAGGGGTATCAGCGCATTTGAACCTTAACGGAACGTACGCACTTACCATCTTTGAGGATGGTAATGATGTAGGTTCCAGGGGTAGCGCCTGCGAGTGAAAGTTCGCTTACCTCGCCGGCCAAAGCCTGGTATACGCGTTGTGCCACGCGCTTACCTTGGGCATCGAAAGCCATAACTTCGAAGTTGCCTTCTTCGGCGAAGAGCAGGTTAACTTTATCCTCGAAGGGGCGGGGGTAAACCATGTAGCCTTCGCTGTTGGTAGCATTGTCAATACCGGTAGACTCTTTTACAACGATGTAGTCGTTGATGGTTTTGGTTGTAGAACCCCAAGAGTTGGTGATAGTGAGCGTTACGGGGAAGGTACCAACCTTATTGTAAGTAGCACTGGCGCTATTATCGGTAAAGTTGTCGAGTTGTGCACCTTCAAGCATCCACTTCGACGATTCGAAGGTGATAGGCAGTGAACCCTCAACGGCAGGAACACCGAGAGCCGTGGTCAACTGATTCTGCTTGATGTCGGTTGTGTAGCCATTCTCCTCTTTGCCAATAGTCATGTAGGCACCGGGAACAGCAGCTGCAGCATTACCCATGTTGGGGAAGTAGATGTTGCCATCCTGGTCGGTTTCCTGTTCTTCGAAGGTGAAGTAGCCTTCAAGACCTTCGGGGGCTACGATATAGCCATTCATGGCTTCGCGAACTTCAGTTTCGGTAAGAGCCTTGCTCCATACCTGAACCTCATCAACCCAACCGGTAAAGCTGGCCAGGTTGGTCATTGAACCACCTACATAGAAGTTGGCTCCCTTCCAGTCCTTAGGACCGCAACCGCGGGTGCGTACATCGAAGAGGCGCTTGCCGTTAAGGTAGAGCTGAAGGCGACGGCCTTCTTTTACAACGCAGCAGTGATACCAGGTGTTGGGTGAGAGTGAGTAGCCTCGGCTGATACCATCAACATCGTTGTTGTGCTCATAATTGTAAGTACCGGCAACAGGTGCATCGGCGCAGGCAGAGAGTTCGTTTTCTGCGTTATCGTAGTGAAGGTTGTTGTTGGCTGCGTAGTGGGCCGGACGGATAGCAGTCCACATTTCGCCCCAAACCTTTTCAGTCCAAGAGCCGGGGTAGTTGCGGTTAACCTTGGTCATGAGCAACGTACCGAGCGAAGCATGCTCAAACTTCTCAACTTTGAACCAAAGGGCGAACGAGGTGTTATTGTACTCGCTCATTACCTTAGAGTCGACAGTCAACTGATAGGGCTCCTTCATATAGAGTGACTTCGAAACGGTGCAATCCATATCGCGGTTACCGCGCTTGAAAGTGGTACCCTTATTAATGTCGGCAGTAAAGTTAACCTTATTGTTCTCGTCAATGGCAAATTCAGTATTGTCTGCTTTAATATCGTTGATTTGGGGCAGACGACCGGTTGCTTCGGGAGTAACCAAAATGAGTGCACGGCTGGTAGTGGTATTGCCTTCGCTAGTTACGGTTACGTCGTAAGAACCGGTTTCGGGCAGGCTGGTAGTGAGTGAGCGTGCGTCCTTGACACTGGCTACAACCTCTTCGGTGAGTGAGTTGAGGATGCTGATGTCGGCTACGGCATGGTTGGGATCTTCGAATCCAATGGTGAATTCTTCATTGGGCTTGATGATGTCCTTGTCGAGTGTAAGGGTTTCGATGATAGTGAGCGGGCTTTCCAACTCCTTGCTCCAAGTGATGTCAGAGAGGGTCTTACCATCGCGGCCTACGGCACGTACACCGATTTGGATTGTTGATTCCTTGCTGTCGAGCGGAGCATCAACTACATACGAGGCCCAGGTAGTAGTGGTAGCAACAAGTCGTTGTTGTTCGCCTTGCTTTACATAAATCTCGTAGTACCACGCACCAACTTCTTCGTTGTAGATGGGGCAGCCTTCGTATTCAGCAGGACGCTGGCCGTTGAAAGGAAGGTCAAAGGTAACCTTGATATCTGCGCGGTTGTAAACACGCTTCATTACTTCGGCGTGCTTGATAACGGGTTGTACAGGAGTTTCGCTGAAGTTAGCGGGGATGATGCTGTACTCACCGAGCAGCAACTCGTAGTTAGCCTCGGTACCTGCAACTTCAAGACCTAAACAGGCAATGGTCTCACCACTCTTGAGGCCAAAGTCAGAAGCTTTGAACTTGACCGTTGTCCAAGTATCACGTTCAACATTCTCGGCAGGAACTGCTACTGATGCAAAGTTGTTTTCAGAGCCAATTTTCGATGCAGTAAGTTTGAGGTTGGGAGTTGCACCATTCTTTAGTTTATAGGTAATAGAGAACTCATCGTTGGCATCTGTTACCTTGAAGCGCGTGTTGAAGAGGCGGATGTGCGATTTAGCCGTTGCACCATGAAGTTTGAGGCAAGAGCCGCCATACCAGGCATCGTCGAAGGTGAAATCAGCTTGAATAGCATCGGCAGGAACTGTTTTGCCATCGCCATTGTCAATCCACCAGCGCCAGGTAGGCAGGTAATCTTGCATACCTAAGTTATACCACTTATGTTTAAAGGTTGTCACGCCTTCCTTTTTGAGTGCCAGGCCGTTACCTAATCCAAAGCGTGTAACGAAGGGAAGTTCGCTGAGTGTAGATTGTTCGCGAACGGCTTTGGCATAGCCATGCCAGTCTTTCAGATCGTTGTAGGTCGGAGTAACGTTGTATTTTGTATTGAGCGGCGGAAGGTTCAGTACGTTGCGGTTACCACCGGTGAAGAGCAGTTCTTGCTTCTTTTGATATTCCTGCTGTACGCTGAGGTCTGAGTTACCGCCCTCGGTTGAGCTTGCATAGAGTTGGCTACGGTCGTGTCCGCCCCATACTACGATGCTCACGGGGTGTTTCATCAAGGCATTCCAGCCAGCGTTACCAGTACCGCCATAACCGCGTCCCTGTTGGTCGAAGCCTGCATACACGTCGAAGGTGCTGCGTCCGAGTTGTTTGGCTGCGTCAGCAGATGCGGCAAGACCGTAATCGCTCCAGTTGTAGTTGAGGAAGAATACATCGGTAACAGCCTCGCCATTCTTTTGGAACCACTTATCGTTGCCTCCAATGGTCAGTTGGCAACCATTATCGGAGAGTGCACCATAGTTAGACACGAATGCATACCATTCTACGTGGAAGGGGAAGTTAAGGGCTTTAGCCTCTTTATGGCACTCAGCAAGGAACGACGAGAAGTTTTCGTTGAGCGTAGATGACCATGAGCCTTCGGGGTTCAAGCCGATACCATCGATACCATAGTAGCGGAGGAACTGGATGAGTTTTTTGGCGTATTTGAATTTACCATTGCTGTCTTTGGCACAGAGTTGTCCGAGCATGCGGCCGGCGTTGCTTTGTTCGGTAACAGACGATGCCCAGTCAATAAAGTAAAGGCAGCCTGTGCGCACACCATTCTTATGGGCAGCATCGTTGAACGAGCCGGGTACACGCCACCAGCTATTCGACCAGTTGGCGTGAATATTGATATACTGCCACATGTTAAAGTTATCGCCGTCGAAGTTCCAACGGGGCAGAGGACCCCACTTTTTGGTCATTTCGCCGATAGGCACACACCAGCAGAGGTTCTTGTTGTTTTCGTCGTTAAGGTCTTTATTGGCCTGGGTAGCTTCGTTAAAGAAGCGTTGTTTTAGAGGTACACGGGCGATAAAGAAGTTTTCGTCCTTGTAGTCGGCATCCGAACTGAAGTTTTGTCCCGGTTGCCACTTGTCGAGCATAGCAACAATGTTCTCCGACTTAGTTTCGCCGAAGTCCACGTACATTTCGTGTGTCGGTACGCTCTGCGCCCAACAGGCTGTTCCGGTAGCCAATAGGGCGGTTGAGAATAAGAAGCGTTTCATAGATAAGATTATAAAATTATTGTAGTTTCTTTTTGGGGAATACGTCCCACCACAGGCGGGTGCCTTGCTTGTCACCGAGGCTGCGGCCGGTTGTTTCGGCATCGAGTGCAGGAGCTGCCGATTCTTCGATTTCCTTAGCTACTTCGCTGTCGCTGGTGTCGTAGGGAATGCGGCGGATGGTTACACCCTCGTTGGTAATATTGCCGTTTTTCCAGTTGTAGCGTGGCTCGTCGAGCGAACCGTCCGAGTAGTTATAGGCAAAGGGGCAGTAGGGTAACATTACGGGGTATCCGGTGCGTCGATAGTCTGTCCATGCTACGAGCGACATGGGGAAGAGGGCTATCCACTTTTGCGTAATGATTTTTTGCAGGCGCTGTTCCTTTGAATTGTTTAGGTAAGGATTGGTATCGGCATTGGCAGGCAAGCCGAGCGAATTGTTGAGTTTGTAGTATCCCTCGTACTTGGGCAAGTCATTTTCATTGTTGAGGAAATCGCGGTATACGGCTCCTTCATAATGATTTTCATCGGTACCAATATTTCCCATACCTTTCCACTTCATATAGTCTTCGTACTGTTGTTCAGAGAAAGCATGGTTTTTGAAGAACTCGTGGATACCGGCATTGTAAAAGTCTTCGTCGCTACCGCCAACGGCCCATCCTCTGAGTGCGGCTTCGGCCAGAAGGAATTGGGTTTCTTCAACTTTGAAGAGTGAGAGCGGTTCGCCTGCAAAGTTAAGGGTGAACTTGGAGTAGTACTGGTAAGTTTGTGCCGTCATACCGGCAGTGTTGAGCTTCATGCCGGAGCGCACGCTGAGATGTTGCTTTTCCTTACCCATGGTTGCGCCTTTCGCATTTTTGATTTCGCCTTGATTTTTGGCAAACCAAAAGTCGAGAATGGGGTGTTGCGTGCGTACCAGGTAGTTATGGTAGTTAGCATTCAGGCGTGAGTCAACCCAGTTATTAGCAATTTTATAGAGCGGATGATAGCCGACGTCGGTACCCGAACCGCAAATCAGGGCGATAGGTTTGTCGCCGGGCATAAGCACACCGCGCTGTACAGCCTCTTCGCCAAGTTGTTTAACGGTTTTGGTTTCGTTATTGATTTTAACGGTGTATCCTTCTACGTCGACAGCCGTCATAGCCATTCGCAAGATAAGCGAGTTGGCATATTTACGCCAATACTTAACGATAGCCTCGGCGCCCTTTTGCTGAGTGATGCGGTCTGTGCTGACAATGGCCGCATCGATAGCCTCATTGGGGGCTTTTTGATATTCGGCAAGCAGGGAGTCGGCGCGTACAAGGTCGTCAAAGAGTATGGAGTAAACTTCGCTTTGCTTTTGGTAGGTCAGCGGGTGTTTTTCCTTGAGTGCCTTGTAGTCTTTAATGGCCATGGGGCCGTGTGCGTTGGTGTATTGCAGACATTCGTCGCTGAAGAGGATGGATCCTAAAGCCGAAAGTGGAGCAATTTGGAGTGTATCGCACGAGCGGATTACGGGGATAACTTGTTGTGCCACCCATCGAAGGTTGGCTTCAGGACCAGAGGCAAAACCTGAGTAGAAGGCTAAGGTTGATACAAGTCGGCCGTCAAAGTTGTGAGGAGCTGACATATAGCCGGCCACGTCGTCGCTGATAAACGAACGTTGGTATTGGTATTTATGTTCGCGGGCATCGATTACGAGCATCTGTGCTTCGCGAAGAAAGCCAACAGCCTGGTCAACCGAGGCCAGGGTTCCCGAACTGGAAGAGTTGCCATCGGTTTGGATGTCGCTGGCATTGCCTTCGTAATCGAGCATGGAGTCATAGCAAGAGCTGAGGCTGGTTGATGCAGCCAGCACAAGCATGATTCCAGCGGCACGGCCCGTGAGTCTTTTTATGAAGGAAGATTCAAACATTTTGTTCAAACAATTTGAGGTAGGAATGGGTTGGTAACTGCCGGAACCCTTCATCGGATGGGGGGATGAGCGGGTTCCGAGCAGTGTGATAGTTTGTTGTTAGAAGGTGGCCTTGATGGTCAGACCAAAACTACGGGTGCTGGGCATACTGAAGGCATCGATACCGCTGTACGAGTTGCTGGTCGATACCGAGATGTCTGGGTCAACCGGTGAATCCTTGTAGATAAAGAAGAGGTTTCGGGCTACAAACGATACACTCAAGTCGCGCTGTTCGCCGAATAAGTTGCGGAAGGTGTAACCCAACGAGGCTTCACGCAGGCGGAAGTTGGTGGCCGAGTAGGTATATTCGGTCAGCAGTGGTTCGCCCATACCAATCTTTTGGTAGTAGTCTTGAGCCGATACAATTTGTCCGTCGGGCAATTTAATGCCAGGAACACTCTGCATGACTTCGACACCGCCTACTACACTCTTCTTCAGGTAGGTGATACCCGACTTGCGGGCCTTACCCGTGCGTTCCGATACGCCGTAAGCATCCATCAAGGCTTCAGTGTAAGAGATGACGTTGCCGCCAATCTTACCATCAATCAAGAAGTAGAAACTCAGATTCTTCCAGGTAAAGGTATTGCTCCAACCCAGGTGGTGGGGCGAGTTGGCATTACCCAGATAAGTGTCGTAAGTACCGCTTAGCATGGGTACTCCATCACCGTCGAGTTGAATCTTACCATCGGCACCATAGAGGAAACCACGTCCGTAAAGTTCGCCGTAGGGCTTGCCCACTTCGTAGCGGGCTTTGAGTCCGCCTTGGTAAACCAGGTCGGTAATAATGGGAGTGTCCGTATCGCCGTAGGTTTCCAGAATCTCGTTCTTGTTATATGAGTAGTTCAGCGCCGTTTTCCAACTAAAGTTGCACGAAGGGAGCTGGAAGTTATAAGAGAGTGTGGTTTCGAAACCACGGTTGCGGATTTTACCCGAGTTCAGAGGTAGCGAACCACCAGTAGCTGCAGCTTGAGGCAACCATTGGTGAAGCATGACTGAGTTGTAGAAGGTAAAGTCGAAGAGCAACTTGTCGTTGAACATGCGCAAGTCGATACCTAACTCTGTGGAGCGTACGGTTTCGGGCAGCGGCTTAGTGGCAAAGTTGCGGTATTGCGATGCCGTAATGTTGCCGGTGGCAAAGGCATGGAAGTAGGCGTAGTAGTCCTGGTTGGGGATGGCATTACCTACTTCTGAGTACGACAAGCGTACCTTTGAATGGTTGATAAAGAAGTCTTCGGGCAGTTTCAGCAGTTTGTTGAGCAACACGTTACCGCCTACGCTGTAGTAGGAGTAGAACTTATCGCCTGTACCAAAGTCGTGGAACTGAGTGTATACACGCGACCAGTCGGAACGCCAGGTGGCATCGAGGAAGGCCATTTCGCGATAGCCCAGCGAGAGGGTGGCATAGAGCGAGTTTTCCCAGTCTTCGGCCTGTGTCTTGGTTACCGGCACATGTGCGCCGTCGCCTTTTGAAGTAATTACGTTCGAGGGGTCGAACACGTTGGGCGTACTGGTAGAGTCGGCCATCCAGTAGTTCCAGCCCATGTAGTTGGTGTTTTCCTTGCGAGTCGAACCACCAAAGTTGGCGTTCAGGTCAAAGTCGCGCACGCGTTTGGCGTAGCTTACCAAAAAGTCGGCGTATATTTCGTTGGTTTCACTCTTGTTATACTCATGAATTGAGTTGTAGAAAGTTTTGGCGCGTGTACCCTGGTAGGTCTTGGTTTCGTGCGTATCCTTGGTGCGGTCAACCTTGAAGTGGGCCTGTGCCGAGAGTCCGTCCCAAATGTCAACCTTTACACCTACCGTTCCGTAAAAACGCTCGCGTATTTGGTCGCGAAGCAAGCGGCGTTGGTACCAGTAGGGCGAGTTGCGGTTTTCCTCGCTGCTCCAGGGCCATAGTTGGATGGGGCCTTCGGCCGATGCTTTGGGGTATACACCATTAACAGCGTTGATGTAATAAAGTTGTCCGTAAGCCTCAGAGTTATGCTTAAAGTAGCGGATATCGGCATTACGGGGCATCAGGTAAAGGTCGTACAAGGGGTTGGCATAAATACCTGAACCCGGGCGGTTCTTGGCATCCTGATAAATATAGTTACCCGAGAGGCTCACCTCAACCTTGTTGTTGAACAGACGGATGTTTTCGCGGAAGGAGAGAATGTGGCGGTTGAACTTGTTGCCGGGAATAATACCGTTGGAGTTGGTATTGCTGTACGACAGGTAGTTTGATGCTTTTTCAGATCCGAACGAGGCTGAAATGGTATTGTTGAAGTTGGTAGCTGTTTGCAGAAATTCGCCCACATTGTCCATAGCTGCATTGCGTGCATAGGGAACAGCCTTGAGCGCGTTTTGCGAAAGGCGGCCGATAGCCGAGCCCCATGAGTACATACTCAAACGGCGGTCAGTGAAGGGTGTGTTCGGGTTGTACCAGGTGTTGGCAAAATCTTCAACATTGGCACCAAAGGTGTTTTGGAACTTAGGTGTCACGAGCGGAGTTTCAATCAGCATCGAACTCGATACGCTGAGTTGTACCTTGCCTTCGCGTCCACGCTTGGTAGTAATCATTACCACACCATTGGCTGCTTTCGAACCGTAGAGGGCTGCAGCGTTGGCACCCTTTAGGATGGTAATGTTGTCAATATCATCGGGGTTGATGTTCGAAAGGGCATCGCCGCCGTCGGTAGCATTACCGCCCGAGAGCAGGGCATCGCCAATTTGGTTGCTGCGCAAGTCGGCCATGGGCACACCATCTACCACAATAAGGGGTTCGTTGTTACCGAGAATTGAGCCGCTACCGCGCAATATGAGTTTTGAAGAACCACCTGCACCCGAGGCGTTTGGGGTAATGACCAAACCTGCAGTTTTACCTTGCAGGGCATTGATAAAGTTGGCGTCTTTGGCGCGGGTCAGCTCGTCGCCCTTTACTTTTTGAGTGGCATAGGTCAGTTCGTCGGGTTTGCGTTCAATACCGAGAGCTGTTACAACTACCTCGTTGAGTTCGTTGTCGCCGGTGTTAAGTTGCACGTCAAGTGTGGTGCGTCCTTCGAGTTTGATGGTTTGTGCTTTAGCTCCAATGTAGGTTACCACAATTTCTTCGTGCCCGGCGGGGATGTTTAAACTGAACTTACCGTCGGCATCTGTCAGTGTCAGGTTTTTGGTACCTTTTACTACGATGGTGGCTCCGACTAAGGGTTCACCTGTTTGGTCAGTTACGCGACCGGTTATCTTGCGCTGTTGCTGGGGAGCATAGGAGGCAGATTCGGAGGCTGTAACCTGGGAAAGAACCTCAGACGCAAGCAAGGTGTTGCTGGCTGCCATACCGCTCGAGGGCACTAATAGCAGCAGGGGAACAAGCTTGCGCAATGTGGGTAAGTTGTGATAGGTTGAGTTTATCATACAGATTCAAGGTCTGAATGTTAAGTATAGGGTTATTTTTCGGCAAAGATAGGGCTTTTTTAGATATATAGATAATTTATGTGCCATAAATGCATAATAGACATGATAAATGAGCGTCAAATTATGTTCTTCAACATAATTTTAAATAAAGGTTGACACTTTGGTGCTTTTAAGGGCATTACATTTATGTAAAATGGATGTGTCTAATTTGTTGGGTATATATTTCAGAATATGGTGTTTTTTTTAATGTTGATGCTTTTGTGTGTAGTTGTTGGCAGAGTCTTTTGAAGGCTGGGTCTTGTTTGTAAAGTTCAGGAGGTATTGCTTTCAATATGAGGTATATGGTTGTTTACGCGGGTTGTTGGTGCGGGCAGTAGGTTAAGGTTAGGTTGAATAGTTTGGAGCTGGATTAGGGCAGGGTTTAGCGTGGGTAGTGTGTGGTGGTAGTATGTGATTGTTGGCAGCCTGGCAAATGTATCGCTCCGTAGGCTGTAGCTTTGTGTTTGTGTGCGAGTGTTAGTTTTCGGTCTTTTATAACTGAAATGGTCGGGGATAAAAATAAGCCCGACCATAAAGGCCGGGCTTATAAGTAATCAAAGGAAAAAGATTGCCTGTTATTTAACGGTAATGAGGTAGTAGTTCTTTTTGCCTCGCTGTACAAGGAGGTATTTGCCGTTAATAAGGTCGTTTTCGGTAATTTCCTGATCGAAGGCACTGAGTTTTTCTTTGTTCATGCTGACACCGCCACCTTGAGTAAGTTTGCGCATTTCGCCTTTCGATGCAAAGCATTTGGTTGTTTCGGCAAAGAGGTCTACCGCTTTGGCTCCAATGGCTTGTTCACGGCTTACCTCGAATTGCGGCACACCATCGAACACGCTCAGCAGCGTATCTTCGTCGAGTTTGAGCAGACTCTCTTTGGTGGCTTTTCCAAACAAGATGTTCGAAGCCTCGAGTGCCAGTTCGTAGTCCTCGCGGCTGTGTACCATGCAGGTAACTTCTTCGCCCAGTCGTTTTTGGAGGGAGCGTTTTCCGGGGTCGTTGCGGTGTTCGGCAATGAGCGCATCAATTTCTTCGTGGCTCAGGCTTGTAAAGATTTTGATGTAGCGTTCAGCCTCTTCGTCACCCACGTTCAGCCAGAACTGGTAGAACTTGTAGGGGGTAGTGTATCGGCGGTCGAGCCATACGTTGCCCTGCTCGGTTTTGCCAAACTTTTTGCCGTCAGCCTTGGTAATAAGCGGGCAGGTAAGTGCAAAGGCTTCGGCCTCTGCGCCCAGTGTGCGTCGAATAAGTTCAGAACCAGTGGTGATGTTTCCCCATTGGTCGGAACCACCCATTTGCAGTTTGCAGTTCTTTTCCTGGTAGAGGTGAAGGAAGTCGTATCCCTGCAAGAGCTGGTAGGTAAACTCGGTGAATGACAGTCCGTCGCGTGCTTCGCCGTTAAGGCGTTTTTTTACGCTGTCTTTGGCCATCATATAGTTAACTGTGATGTGCTTGCCCACCTCGCGTGCAAAGTCAAGGAAGGTAAAATCCTTCATCCAGTCGTAATTGTTTACCAGTTCGGCAGCATTGGGGGCGTCAGAGTCAAAGTCGAGAAAGTGTGCCAGCTGTTTTTTGATGCTGGCTACGTTATGACGCAGAACCTCCTCGGTCAGCAGGTTGCGTTCGGCACTTTTTCCCGAAGGGTCGCCAATCATGCCGGTAGCTCCTCCAACCAGTGCCAGCGGTTTGTGTCCGGCGCGCTGGAAGTGGCGCAACATCATGACCGAGCATAGGTGGCCAATGTGCAAGGAGTCGGCCGTAGGGTCAATGCCCACGTATGCCGTAACCATTTCCTTTTCAAGGAGTTCTTCGGTGCCCGGCATCATTTGGTGGAGCATGCCGCGCCATTTGAGTTCGTCAACAAAGTTCATTGTTTGTATATTGTTAGAGGTTTATATCGGGTTGATGGGTAGTGTATGGCTTATAGGCGTGCAGCGGTTGTTGCGTGTTGTCGTTTCTATATTCCGTATGCTTTTGCAAAGTTACGTCAAAGTGGTCGCAAAAGGAAGTAAATAAGTGTTTTTTCGCTACTTTTCCGACTAACCAACCTGTTTTGCCGTAGCTCAAAAGGTGTTTAGGTGTATTTTGAGGGGTTGGTGTATGCTGTTATAAATGCTAATGCGCTGGGTGGTTACGGCAGGCTGGTAGTTTTAAGGGCATGGGGCCTTGTGTGGTGATTCGGATAGTGGTTTTAGGGCATGTCTTCGGGGCTGAGAGGGTCGTCGGTTTCGTAGCGTTTGCGGGTATCGGGAGTTAGGTCGTAAGCTTCGGCGTTGTATTTTTTTCCGAAACTGAGGTCGAATCCGGCGTTTAGGAGTTGTCGGGCTGTGGCTGCACCTCCTCTAAAGCCGTGAATAGTCCATTGGCATGTAGGCTTTAATTGCTTGTGCAGGCGTAACAGGCGGTCGGTGGTGCGTACGGCGTGGAGTACAACGGGTAGTTTGTATTGTTCGGCAAGTTTGAGCTGTTCTACAAGAATCTTCTCTTGAACATAAAGGTCTGCTCCCCATAGAGCATCGAGCCCACATTCGCCCAGTGCTACTACCTGGGGGTGGCTGAGGAGGGTAGGAAGTTGGGTCATGGCCAGTGTCGTACAGTTGCTGTTGGCTGTGTCCCACGGATGTATGCCTGCAGCATAAAGTACGCCCTGGCGTGGTTTAAAGGCAGTGGGGTTAATCAGCCAGTGTGGGGGAATGCAAACTAAGGCCCGACCCGGTGTGGCTTGAAGATTGTGGGTGTGAAAGTCGAAGTCGGGGGTGCCGGCAGGAGGAAGACTCATGCGTATGGGGCAGAGGGGGGTACTGGCTGTAAGAGGTTCATAGTCTTTCATCTTGCAGAGGTTTGTACAGAAACTAATCCGGATGCTGTATTTTCAAGGTACAGGGTCGTATCCGCTTCCGCCCCAGGGGTGGCAACGCATAATGCGGCGTATTGCCAGGTATAGCCCTTTGATGGGACCATGTTTTTCGATAGCTTCAATGGCATACTGCGAACAGGTAGGTGTATACCTGCATGCCGGTGGCAGCATGGGCGAGATGTAGCATTGATAAAAGCGGATAGGGAGGATAAGAAGCTTTTTCATAGCAGTTGATTGGCAGTGGTTGGTGGCTATGTCTGGGTGTTATCGCTACATTCTGAGTTACATATCTCGGTATTGGCAGGTTGTTCGCGCTGTATGTACTCTCCACATCGTGTCAGTATGGTTTGCATGCGCTCCATGACCTTGTAGGTGAGGATAGGGGCTTCGGCCAGCCAAATAAAGGCAATATTAACAGCCGTGTTTTCGGGCAGAGCATTGTTCAGTATGGTTTTCTGAAGGCGGTATGCTTCGCGCAGTTGACGTTTTGCCCGGTTTCGGTCAACGGCATGCTTGAGTCGTCGTTTCGAAACACTTAACAAAACTTTGACACGCGGTCCGTTTCCGCTGTATACCATGGTTCGGAATGTGGCCCGTATAGGATAAATCGTGAACGATTTGCTCCCTGCGCTGAAAAGTTCTTTAATAGCTTTGTCGTGGCAGAGGTGTTCGGGTTTGCGGAAGGTGTTGAAATGCATGACTGAAGAGGTAGGTTATTTTAAGAACGGGCTATTTAAAGCGCTATTGGCAGCCACTTTGCTTGCCAACAGAAAGTGGCTACGCCAGCGGCAGGGATACTTGCTGTAGGCGTAGCCACTCGGTATGTGGTTTTTGGGATTTTTTATCCCTTTTGCTCTTTCAGGTAATTTTCGATGGCAGCAGTCATGGAGCGTGCCTCGGGGGTAGGTGCGGGCAGGTCGCAACGCAACCCGGCATCTTCAATGGCTTTTTTGGTCGAGGGGCCAAAGCAGGCCAGACGTGTTTCGCCTTGTTTGAAGTCGGGGAAGTTTTTGAGCAGCGACTCTACTCCAGCAGGCGTAAAGAACACCAGCATGTCGAAGTCGAAGGGTTTGTCCTTCGGATAGTCGTTGCTGACCGTGCGATACATGACACATTCTGTGTGTTTGAGCTTTTTGGCATCAAGCATCTGTGCCACGTCGTCGCTGTGGACATCCGACAGAGGGATGAGGTACTTTTCGGTTTTGTGCTTGGCCATTACGGCAACCAAATCCGACCATGTGCCGTTGTTTCCCCAGAAGGCCTTGCGCTTACGGTAAAGTACATATTTTTGAATGTACAATGAAATCGTTTCCGAAATGGCAAAGTACTTCATATCTTCCGGAAGCGTTACGCGAAGTTCCTTGCAGAGCGTAAAGAAGAAGTCTACTGCGTGGCGAGAGTTGAACACGATGGCCGTGTGGTCAAGAATCTGTACCTTTTGCTGGCGGAATTCACGGGCTGAAAGTCCTTCAATTTTGATAAAAGGATGAAACGTGAACTCTACATTCTCTTTAGCCTCAATGTCAAAGTAGGGAGATTTTTCGGAAGTGGGTTTCGGCTGCGAAACAAGAATCTTCTTGATCATGGATTACTCTATTGTACAGCTGCGACGGAAGTCCGTCTATCGTTTAACTAGTTAATTGTCAGTAGAAAGTTGTTGGCGTAAATCAGTGCCCGTAGCAGAATTAGCAGAGGGGCGATTTCAAGGGTGCAAAAGTACAAAAAAAGATGCACCCAACCGAGCCGGTAGTTGAAAAAGATGTGGTTGCACTTATAGAAAAGCAATATTTTGTCAACTACGAGTATGAAAAGGAAAAGGTTGGTCAAACTCTTGAAGTCGAGGTCGAAATATACAACCAGCAGGGTCAGGGGTAAAAGTACAAGTCCCAGTCCGAGCAGGCACAAAAGGTAGGCTTTGTTCCACATCTCGATTTGCTGCCGATCGAAAAATATATTGTTGATAAATGCATAAAAACTGGACTTGAACAGATAGTAGCAGCAACATATGCCGAAACTCATTCCCAAAATGCGGTAAGGCGAAATTTGGTTGAATACCTCGACTTGCTTTTCTTGTGTAAAGTCAAAAAATAGCAGTCCGAGCAAGAAGCAAATTTGGAGAACAAGAAAGATGTGTCCGCGGAAGCCGTTTTGAGTATGCTCAACAAAGAGATTTTCGCGTTTACGTGCGTAAAAGAAATCTTTGAGCTGTGTGTGCAGAAAATGGCGCGAGCGTGAAATAACCCAAACAACGAGAAAGAAACTGACCATCAGGATGATTGTCACGATGTTGTCGTTCTTGAATTGGTAGGGTATCGGGTCGCCGGCCATACCGCTTGGTTGTAGCTGCAAGGTGGTATGTAACCCCGACAGGCTGTCGAGCTTTTGCGTGAAAGGTTCCTTTTGAAAATCAACGAGACCGCTTTTCCAATAATTGTCAGTGAGCCAATCGGGCAGGCATGATAGGGGTTCCTCGGCCGATAGGGGCTTGATGATTTTAGGGTCGGGCTTGTACAGCGAGTCGGGTACCTGCTGCTGTTTTTTCCATACACGTGCAGAGTCAGTCTGCTGTGTTTTAGCAGGCTGTATAGGCCTTTCATCAGTGGTAACAGGCTGAATGGTGGTGTGTGTAAGGGTGTCTTGTTGCATAATCAGTGTCAGACAGTTGCAGGTAGTTGACCGTTGGTTGAGTCCTTCGGGGGTTGATTGGCATTAAAGTGCTGCAAATTTGCGTACCGAAGGGTCCCAGAGTGGGGTTGTAAGAGCCAGTTGTATGGCTTCGGCAGGCGTATTTGCCACTTGCCAGATAGCGGCATGTTGTTCGCGCATGAAGTGTTCGTCGACGGCTTGTTCTAACTGTTTGAGCAGGGGGTTGAAATATCCGTTGGTATTAAGTATAACAATGGGCTTGAGATATAGTCCCAATTGTTTCCAGGTGATGATTTCGAGTAGTTCTTCAAGAGTGCCGACTCCGCCGGGCAGTGCAATGCAGGCATCGCTTCGTTTGGCCATTTCTTCCTTTCGGGAGTGCATGTCGGGTGTAACGATAAGTTCGGTCATCCCTTGGTGTTGCCATTCCTGCTCAATCATGAATTGTGGAATGATGCCAATGGCTTTGCCCCCGTTAGCCAGGCAAGCGTTGGCAGTTGCTCCCATAAGGCCGGTGCGTCCAGCTCCGTTAATCAGCGTATGTCCGCCCTTTGCCAGTAGATTGCCGAGTGTGCGTGCATCCTCGATGTAAATTTCGGGAACTTGTCCGCTCGATGCGCTGTATACGGTGATGTGCATATTGGATAATAGCGTATGCTGCGGAGCACCTGCATTGTGCAGGAGTTCCGCAGCTGAGTTATTTAGAGGTTGAATGCTTTTTTAATCATTTCCACCTTGTTGAGTTTTTCCCAGGTAAAGAGTTCTACGCTTACCTTTTTGTCGGGCATGCCGGGACTGCTGAAAGTTTTGATTACAGTTTGCGGCTGGCGGCCCATGTGTCCGTAGCTGGCAGTTTCCTCGTAAATGGGGGTGCGCAGCTCGAGTTCGCGTTCAATGGCTGCGGGGCGTAAGTCGAAGAGTTCTTTGATGATTTGAGCAATCTCGCCGTCGGTTTTTTCTACGCGGCTGCGGCCATAGGTATCGACAAAAATTGAGATGGGTTCTGCCACGCCAATAGCGTAGCTCAGCTGAACGAGCATTTCGTCGGCTACTCCGGCTGCTACCATGTTCTTGGCAATGTGGCGGGCGGCATAGGCTGCGGAGCGGTCAACCTTTGAGGGGTCTTTTCCAGAGAATGCACCACCGCCGTGTGCGCCTTTACCTCCATAGGTGTCTACAATAATTTTGCGTCCGGTAAGTCCGGTATCGCCGTGCGGTCCACCAATCACAAATTTGCCGGTGGGATTGACAAAATATTTAATATTACCTTGTTCAAAGAGGGCTTTGATTTCGGGAGTGTTTACTCGTTCTTTGACAACGCGGGGAATAAGAATTTCGACAACGTCGCGTCGGATTTGTTCGAGCATCATTTCGTCGGCCTTTTCTTGCGAACCGGCTTCTTCAGCAGTAATGAACTCATCGTGTTGGGTTGATACGACAATCGTATCGATGCGGCGTGCCACGTGGTTGTCGTCGTATTCAACGGTTACCTGGCTCTTGGAGTCGGGACGCAGGTAAGTCATCACTTTGCCCTCGCGGCGAATTTCGGCCAGTACGTATACGATGTCGTGTGCCAGCGAGAGGGGCAGGGGCATGTAGGTATCGGTTTCGTTATTGGCATAACCAAACATCATGCCTTGGTCGCCGGCTCCCTGTGCCATGGGGTCGGTGCTGTCTTTACGGTCAACACCGCGGTTAATGTCGCAGCTTTGCTCGTGGATAGCGCTGAATATGCCGCAGCTTTCGGCTTCAAATTTATAGGCAGCCTGAGTATAGCCGATGCGGGCGATAGTTTTGCGTACCACGTCTTGCAGGTCGACATAGGCCTCCGACTTTACCTCGCCGGCTACAACCACCTGTCCGGTTGTTACAAGTGTTTCGCAGGCAACTTTCGAGTTGGGGTCGTAAGCAAGGAATTGGTCAAGAACTGCGTCGGATATCTGGTCCGCCACTTTGTCGGGGTGTCCTTCCGACACCGATTCGGATGTAAATAAGTATCCCATGTTGATTGATGATTTTGTGTGCGTGGGCAGTCGTCTGTTTCGGCAACAGGTGTTGCTTGCTGCCAGACACGGTCTTGGATAATAAATAAGCCTGCTTTCGCTTTGCGGAAACAGGCAGAGTGGGATTCGGCTATCAGGTTGCATTTCGGATGCCGACTTTTTACAAGGTGCAAAAAGACGAGCGTCTGAGAGTTTTAGCATTGTTTTTGAGAGGTTGCAAGCAGCCAAATCTGTCCTCTTGTCTGAATTCGCTGCAAAGGTAGCAATTATTTTGCACATGGCTGCTTATTTAGCGTGTGATTTAAGAAAGTGAGCACATAAAATCTGATTTTTATTTAGAAATTAGTAGCTTTGCAAGCTAAATATAGCTTTTTTAAAAATATGATACCCCCTCCGGCCATGACCGTAGAAGTAAGAAAAGTAACGACTAAGTCAGAGTTGAAGCGTTTTATCCGCTTTAATTACGAATTTTACAAGGACTGCCCCTACTCAGTGCCCGACCTTTACGACGATATGCTCAACACCTTTTCGCCTTCAAAGAATGCTGCCTTTGAGTTTTGCGAGGCAGACTACTTTTTGGCATATCGCAACGGCAAAATTGTAGGAAGGGTGGCTGCCATTGTTAATCGGAGAGCCAATGAGCGCTGGCAGAAAAAGACCGTGCGCTTTGGCTGGATTGACTTTGTCGACGATCTTGAAGTGAGCAAGGCTTTGATAGAGGCTGTCAAGCAATGGGGCAGGGAACGAGGGCTTACCGAAATCGAAGGCCCGCTCGGGTTTACTGACCTTGATGCCGAGGGCATGCTCATTGAAGGATTTGACCAGCTCTCAACTATGGCCACCATCTACAATTATCCTTATTACCCCTGCCATATGGAGCAGCTCGGCCTGGAGCGCAGTGCAGATTGGGTGGAAATGAAAATTTATATTCCCGACGAAATTCCCGAAAAGCACCGCCGCATTTCCGATATTATTGCGCGTAAGTACAAATTGCACACCCGCAAACTTACCAGCAAGAAGGAAGTGCTCAAATCGGGCGTGGCACACGACATTTTCAGGCTCATTAACGATGCCTACGAGCCTCTGTTCAACTTTTCGCGCATGACCGAAAAACAAATTGACCAATATGTCAATATGTACGTGCCGGTGCTCGATTTGCGTATGGTCAGTATTGTAGAGAACGAGCAGAACGAAATTGTTGCTGTGGGCATATCGATGGCCTCGCTCTCGAGAGCCTTGCAAAAGGCTAAGGGCAAATTGCTTCCGTTTGGATGGTTCCATCTGCTCAAGGCTCTCAAGTGGAAGCGCCCCAAGGTGCTCGACCTTTTGCTCGTTGGTGTGCGTCCCGACTACCAGGGCAAAGGAGTGAATGCACTGCTTTTTACAGAGCTCATACCTGTATATCAGGAACTTGGATTTGAATATGCCGAGAGCAACCCCGAGTTGGAACTCAACGACAAGGTACAAAGCCAGTGGCAGTATTTTAAAACCGAACAGCACAAGCGTCGCCGCTGCTTTAAAGGGCAGTTGTAGCGTTCTTTACACATCGTGTAAATTTTTGAAACCGGGTGTAAAACCTTATACTTTCCTACCTGCGCAAGCAGATTTTGAACCAATACCATCCTATTTACATGTCAGAAGAAATTATTCAGCCCACAGCTCCCGAAGTTGTTTACGACGAGAGCAAAATCCGCCACCTTGAAGACACTGAGCACATACGCACCCGTCCGGGTATGTATATCGGACGCCTGGGAGATGGCTCGCATGCAGAAGATGGCATCTATGTGCTGCTTAAGGAGAGTTTAGACAATAGTATTGACGAATTTAACGAAGGATACGGCAAACGTATTGAAGTAAACATACACGACAATCTTACGGCCGAAGTACGCGATTACGGTCGCGGCATTCCTTTGGGAGCATTGGTCGATGCCGTGTCGAAACTCAATACAGGCGGAAAATACGATACGGCAGTATTTACAGCCTCGGTAGGTATGAATGGAGTCGGACTCAAGGCAGTTAATGCCCTGTCGGCCAAATTTGTGGCACGCAGTGTGCGCGATGGCTTGATGCGCGAGGCTGTTTTCGAAAAAGGAGTGCTTATCAGCGACCGCGAAGAGCAGGTTGATGAAGAAAATGGCACTTATATCTTTTTTGAACCCGACCGGCAACTCTTTACAAACTACCGGTTTCATGGAGAGTTTGTCGAGGTGATGCTCCGCAACTACACCTATTTGAATACCGGCCTAACCATTTTATATAATGGTCGCCGCATATTGAGCCGTAACGGACTCGAAGATTTGCTCAACGACAATATGACTGCCCCCGGCCTTTATCCCATTGTGCACCTGGCCGGCGAGAGTATCGATATTGCCTTTACACACACTTCGCAGTATGGCGAGGAGTATTACTCCTTTGTTAACGGACAGCACACCACTCAAGGAGGTACACATCAAAGTGCCTTTAAAGAACATATAGCCAAGGCTATCAAAGAGTATTTTGGCAAAAATTACGATGTGCAGGATGTGCGCAACGGACTTGTCGGAGCCATTGCCGTACGAGTAATAGAGCCTCTCTTTGAGAGTCAGACCAAAATAAAACTCGGTTCGCTGCTTATGGCTCCCGATAAGGACCTTAACGGGCAACCCTTTCCGCTGTCGGGCGTAAGTGTTAACAAGTTTATTGGCGACTTTGTGAAAGAAAATGTCGATAACTACTTGCACATGCACACCGATGTGGCCGACATCTTGAAGCAGAAAATTGAGGAAAGCGAAAAAGAGCGTAAAGCTATTGCCGGTGTAACTAAATTGGCCCGCGAACGTGCTAAAAAGGCCAACCTGCACAATCGCAAACTCCGCGATTGCCGGGTACACCTTAACGATCCTGCACCCAAATCGAAGAAGAAGACCGATGCCGAAGAGGACGACCCACGCTTTGATTCTTCCATATTTATAACCGAGGGTGATTCGGCCAGCGGTTCTATCACCAAGAGCCGCGATGTGAACACGCAGGCCGTATTTTCGTTGCGCGGCAAACCGCTCAACTGTTTTGGCTTGACCAAAAAAGTAGTTTACGAAAACGAAGAGTTCAACCTGCTGCAGGCTGCTCTCAATATAGAGGACGGGCTCGATGGCCTGCGCTATAACAAGGTGATTGTAGCAACCGATGCCGATGTCGATGGCATGCACATCCGTTTGCTCATGATAACCTTCTTTTTGCAGTTCTTTCCAGAACTCATCAAGAAAGGGCATGTGTACATTCTGCAGACCCCCTTGTTCCGCGTGCGCAATAAGAAAAAAGAACGGGTGGCAGCAACCTCTTCAAAACCCAAAGCTCTCAGTGCCCGCGCTGCAGGAGCAGCTATTCTGCGTAAAACGCAGGCCAGCAGCCGCTCAGAGTTTGAAACCATCTATTGCTACTCAGAAGAAGAGAAACAGCAGGCTATTGCCAAACTTGGGCCTAACCCCGAGATTACCCGTTTTAAGGGCTTGGGCGAGATTTCTCCCGATGAATTCAAGCATTTTATAGGTCCTGATATGCGTCTTGAACCCGTTACGCTGCATAAAAGCGACAATGTAAACTCACTGTTAGAGTACTACATGGGCAAGAATACCATGGAGCGTCAGGGCTTTATTATAGACAACCTGGTGGTTGAACTTGATCCGGCTGAAGCAGATGAGACCGATAAAAATAATCCTTAAGCCTTTAAACAGACTATAGCGTATGAAGGTAGCCATTTTTCCAGGGTCGTTCGACCCCTTTACTGTGGGCCATGCCAGCATTGTAGAGCGTGGTCTGCCCATGTTCGACCGCATTGTCATTGGGGTAGGTGTGAACGACAGTAAGCGTTGCCTGCTCACATCCGAACAGCGCGTTGAGGCTATAAGCCGGCTTTATGCCGATGAACCGCGAATTAAAGTAGTGGCTTACAACGACCTGACGGTCGACCTCGTACGTCGCGAAGGGGCACAGTTTATATTGCGTGGTTTGCGTTCGGTCAAAGATTTTGAGTACGAGCGCGATATAGCAGCAATGAACAACCGCCTTTCGGGAGTCGAAACAGTGCTCCTCTTTACCGAGGCTAACTACTCCGATATATCATCGAGTGTGGTACGCGAACTGATAGCCTTTGGTAAGGATGTTTCAGAATTTCTACCTCGAAAAAAAACGCTTCCAATAGACTGATACCATTTCGTAAACCCAGGTAGATGTGCACTCGTGTACACCTTCTGCCTAAATAAGTCAAATAATTGAATGAAACACATTTTATTACTCATCGCTTTGCTCTTTACGCTTCCGGCTTGTGCCCAGCGTGGCGATAGCGGTGAACTCGATGTAGAGCAACTGAGAAAACTTCAAATGGCGCATGTGGCTATAACCAGTCTCTATGTAGATAGTGTAGACCAGTCGAAACTTGTAGAGAATGCCATTAACGGTATGCTTGAGAAACTCGATCCGCACTCATCATACACCAACGCCAAAGAAACCAAGAAACTCAACGAACCACTTTCAGGCAATTTCGAAGGAATTGGGGTGAGTTTTAATATGTCGAAGGATACGCTGCTCGTATTGCAGGTTGTTGGCAAAGGACCGTGCGAAAAAGCCGGAATCCTGGCGGGCGACCGCATCGTAGCCGTAAATGGCGTTAAAATAGCTGGCGTCAAGATGGACCGCGACAGCATTATGACCAAACTGAGAGGTCCTAAGGGTACGGTGGCTGCACTCGATGTGGTACGGCGGGGGGCCGAAGGGTTGCTGCACTTTAAGGTGGTACGCGATAAAATACCCCTCAATACGGTTGATGCAGCCTATATGATAGCACCTGGTGTAGGTTATATCCATCTTGAAAGTTTTGGCGAAACTTCGGGACGTGAGGTGCGTCAGAAAATTGAAAAACTCCAAAAAGAGGGTATGAAGGATCTTATGCTCGACCTTGAATTTAATGGAGGTGGTTATTTGAATGCAGCCCAGGAGGTTGCCAGCGAGTTCTTGCCCAAAGATGCAATGATAGTTTATACCGAAAGCCGGGTGATGCCGCGGCAGGAATTACGCTCTAGCGGCAACGGATTGATGGTTAACAAAGGGCGTGTGGTTGTTTTGGTAAACGAATTTTCAGCATCGGCTGCCGAAATAGTCAGTGGTGCCGTGCAGGATCAGGACCGAGGGGTTGTTATAGGCCGGCGTACCTTTGGTAAAGGACTGGTTCAGCGACCTATCGACTTGCCCGATGGCTCTATGATCAGACTCACTGTTTCGCATTATTATACACCTTCGGGCAGATGTATCCAAAAGCCTTATGTAAAAGGAGAGTCAGAGCAATATAACCGCGACCTCGACGACCGTTATGTACATGGCGAATTTACTTGTATCGACAGCATTAAACTTGATTCAACCAAGGTGTATAAAACGCTGGTAAAAGGACGAACAGTATATGGTGGCGGAGGTATTATGCCCGATATCTTTGTGCCGCTCGATACTACAACCTATACACCTTATTTTCGTGGCTTGCGCCGTTACAATCTGATTAACGAAGCTGTGCTCAACTATGTAGACAAGCACCGCCAAGAATTAAAGCGGAAATATGATACTTTCGAAAAGTTTGCACGCGAATATAAGGTTCCGTCCTCACTTACTGATTCAATCTTTTCGGCCGGAAAAACCAAGAAACTGGAGCCCAAAGACGATAAAGAGTTAAAAGAAACTCTCGATGAATTGGTGTTCACACTCAAATCTACCATTGCATACGACCTTTGGGACCGCAACGAATACTTCAAAATTATAAACGAGCGTAACGACATCGTGCAAAGAGCATTGCAGTACTTGAAAGAAGGTAAATAGTATGTATGCAATGCCCTCCTGATGTCTGTTATTCATAATCTGGCCCAGCTGCTTCAAACAGCTGGGCCGGATTTTATGAAGGGGGCAAGACAGTTGAACAAGTATGTGCTGGCTTATTGCAAATGATTTTCGGTGTAGCATAGGGGCTCTTCGGTTGTTTAATGTATGTTTTACACAGTTATGAAACAGCTGTTGTTTGATGTAGGTAGCAGATTGTAAAAGCCAAAGAACAGATGCCTTCTTATGCGGAATAATAATTTTTTTAAGTTTTGTGCTGATAAAAATCGCGGAAGGCTTGGTTGTTTCAAAAATCCTTCCTATCTTTGCCACGCATTTCGGAAACGAAGCGCATGCAAAGGATGTTCCATGGTGTAATGGTAGCACTAGAGTTTTTGGTTCTCTCAGTCATCGTTCGAATCGGTGTGGAACAACTCCCCTTCCCCAGAGTTCTGTTTGCATCCCCCTTGCAGAACTCTTTCTATTTCTTCGGGCTGTGTCTATATGTCACAGCCTTTTTTTATGTTCGTTTATCGCAGAAATTGTTCTAAATCGCCTCATTTACAGAATGTTTTACAGAAACTTAATGCTTAGACTTTGGAACTCTGTTAAATATCGCGTAACTTTGTAGCGCTAAATTATGATGATAGCATAAGTTTTGAAGTAAAATCACATATATAAATTATTGGTTCTACCGTAATTAGTGTAAATTAACTATGCTCATATCCAGACCTCCGTA
>CALCVT010000139.1 GCA_937906495.1 uncultured Prevotella sp. | reverse complement strand
GAAAATCAGCGATATATGCAACCTCTTATTGTATTAATTTACTTGATTTAATTCCTCCAACGGGTCTTATTCTATTTGTGTAGTTATCCTAGGGGATTTTATGTGCTTTGGGATAGTATTAAGTGTAGTTCGATTATTCTACGTTTGAAAACATCGTTTTCGTTTGCCTCAGCGCTTCCCTTTCACTATCTTTGCAAAATGATGAAGCAATTTAAACTGCACGCAGACTATAAACCTACTGGCGATCAGCCCGAAGCTATACGCCAACTGACGGAGGGGGCTCTTAGCGGGACTCCTGCGCAGGTATTGCTTGGTGTTACCGGATCGGGTAAGACCTTTACTGTAGCAAATGTCATATCCCAACTGAATAAGCCGACTTTAGTGTTGAGCCATAACAAAACTTTGGCAGCTCAGTTGTATACTGAAATGAAAGGATTTTTTCCTGAAAATGCGGTGGAGTATTATGTATCTTACTATGACTATTATCAACCCGAGGCTTACATAGCCTCTACCGATACTTATATCGAGAAGGATTTGGCTATTAATGAGGATATTGACAAATTACGCTTGGCTGCAACTTCTTCGTTACTTTCAGGCAGGAATGATGTAATTGTGGTATCCTCTGTTTCGTGTATTTATGGCATGGGAAATCCGGCTGCATTTTACGAGAATCTGATAGAAGTAAAGGTTGGTAAAACCTTGTCTATCAACGCTTTTCTTTCAAAATTGGTTGATTGTCTCTATACGCGTAATGATGTAGCTCCAAAGGCTGGGAATTTCCGGGTTAAGGGCGATACGGTGGATGTTTATCTGGCTTATGCAGACGAGTTGATTCGTGTTTGTTTTTGGGACGATGAGATTGATAGCATAGAAGAGGTGGATGCCTTGAATGGAACAAGGTTAAATACTTACGAAGAGTATAAAATTTATCCGGCAAACTTATTCATGACTTCAAAAGATACACAAGAATTAGCTATCCGAAAAATACAAGATGATCTTGTTGCCCAAATTCGTTTTTTTGAGGAGGAGGGAAAAACGCTTGAGGCTAAGCGTTTAAAGGAAAGAGTAGAGTATGATATCGAGATGATTCGTGAATTAGGGCATTGCTCGGGTATTGAGAACTATTCTCGATATTTTGATGGACGTGAACCCGGTACAAGGCCTTTCTGTTTGCTTGATTTCTTTCCCGATGACTTTTTGATTGTGATTGACGAGAGTCATGTCACGATTCCGCAAATACGGGCCATGTATGGTGGCGACCGGTCGCGCAAAGAGTCGTTGGTTAATTATGGATTTAGGTTGCCGGCTGCAATGGATAACCGGCCTCTTACCTTTGATGAATTCCATGGATTAGCCAGGCAAGTTATTTATATTAGCGCTACGCCTGCTGAGTATGAATTGGCTGAGAGTGAGGGTGTAATTGTTGATCAGGTGATTCGACCTACGGGTTTGCTTGATCCACCAATAGAGGTACGCGACACGGATTATCCGGTTGATGATTTAATGGAAGAAATACATAAGGCTAAAACCCACAGTGAGCGTATACTAGTTACAACGCTTACTAAGCATATGGCTGAAGAACTCTCTGCTTATCTTATTAAAAATGGAGTGAATACGGCTTATATACATAGCGATATTGATACTTTAGAGAGGGTACAGATTATGGAAGACTTGCGTCGAGGTATTTACGATGTGCTGGTGGGTGTGAATCTGTTGCGTGAGGGGCTTGATTTGCCAGAAGTGGCGCTTGTTGCAATATTGGATGCTGATAAAGAGGGATTTTTACGTTCAGCGCGATCGCTGACACAAACAGCCGGACGTGCAGCACGTAATGTGAACGGAAGAGTTATCATGTATGCGAAGGAAATAACGCAGTCTATGCAACAAACTATTGATGAAACGGAGCGGCGGCGTGCCAAGCAGTTGGCTTATAATGAGGCGCATCACATAGTGCCTCGGCAAATTGTAAAGGCATTGGATACCAATGAACTGGTTGCCCGCAAGCGTAAGGGTGATGTGGAGAGGCAAATTACGCCAGATGGGTATAGTGCTGGAGTTTATGGAGACGTGAGTCGTAATGCTAAAATGGGCATGGTAGCCGAAGAGGAGACTATTTATAATGCTGTACAATCTTGTGAGTGCAAGCAAGAACGTATAGAGCGGCTTAAAAAGGAAATGAAAGAAGCTGCTTCTAAATTCGATTTTATTTTGGCTGCACAACTCAGAGACGAGATTATACAACTTGAAAAGTAATTCTGGTAAACTTACTCTAAATGAGTGTAATAGCTTTTGGACTTGATATACCGTATTTGTATAAGTAACGTCAAAAACGGGCTTTTCAACTATTAAAATCAACAAAATGATGGCCTTGAAACTCTTTACCGGATATCATAAATTCGAGGTTAAAGTTAGGCGTAAAAGGTTGTTCTGTCCAGAATGGTCTGGGAGTTTTTCAGAAGAACGGTCGAAATGCATACGCTTTAGGTGTTTTAAGTTCAAAAGACTTCCTTGCCAGTTTTTCTTCAAGTTCGGATATGTGTGTTTACATGAACGGATGCATTCTTCGTGCTCGCAAATCCTATGCTTGCGAGCATCAAGTAGCAGGAGTTCTTGTATAGTTGGCAGAATCTTGTTCCTTTTTACATCGTAAAAACCCCTTTACTTATTTATGTCTTTGCGTAAAGACTTTATTTTTGTTATTTTCGTTCAGACAAAGTTTTATTTAAGTTTTTGACAGCAAAGTTTGTCATGAATCGAATGTGTTACAATGCGGTTTGGATGGGATGCTTACTTTGCTGTTGTGGGGTTTTACATCTGGTAGGTTTAGAGTAGGGGTAATTGTATTTTAAGCGAGGTTGCTAATTGGTGGCAAGGATTTAAGAAGTATGTGTATAAGTGTTAGCACGTAGGGTGGAATATTTTACACTACCTCTTGAATGTCCGGAATGAGTATACTGATTTAGAAGGTGTGACAATTTCTTATTTATAGTTTTATGTTATTATTTCGTGTAGGGGTTTTTGAGTAAACGCTTTCGAAAAGACCTCACGGCGTAAGTGGTAGAATTCTTTCCACTCTTTTTCGGCTTTTATTTGAATATGGTCACCTTTGCGGTCAAGTGTTTCAAGTACAAAAGGAACGGTTATCCGATGTATATCGCAGGCGGGCATATAGGTTGTGCTGGTTTGTTTTTCTCCATCAGTTATTTTCATAATAATGCCTGCTTCTGTTAGTTTGCTCAATGCATCAGTTACCATTCGCAGGTGTAGTCGCTCGTATTCTGAAAGCTGTTTGGCTGTCAGCGGTGGTTGTGATTGGGCAAAACGTCGGCAGATGGCGGCTGCAAGGCGCAAGCATAGATAGTCGTGGTCCAGACGGTTCATGCGTATAGTATCTTGACCATAATAAAAACTATGAATATTTTGGTCAACATAGCAGAGTGCAGCGCCAAATAGGGTTAACATCCAGCTAATTTGGCACATAAGCATAAACAGGGGTAGGGCTGCAAACGATCCGTAGATAGCATTGTAGCTGGTCAGCCAAACCTGTGAATGTACGTAGCCAATTTGTAAGAGTTGAAACAGAATGCCTGTTATAGCACCGGTTTTTAGTGCACTCGTTATGCGTACATGCGTGTTGGGCATAAATGCAAATAATGCAGTAAAAAACAGGCAAACAACTATATAGGGTAGAGCTTTGACTAAAAAAATAGCTGTGGGTTTTAACAGCATGATGTCGGGTATCCACCGGTCGGCAGCCGAATATATAAAGATGTTCAGACCACTTGTTACTACCATAAAGATTGGTAGCAGAAAAAATACGGCAGTGTAGTCGGTTAGCATTCGGAATACAGATCGTGGCTGTTCAACTTGCCAAAGTTGATTAAAAGCATTTTCTATGGAATCAGTCAAACTGAAAAGAGTGTAGAGGAGCATTAAAAGGCCAAATCCTAAAAAGATGCCTCCTTGGGCATGGTTAAGATAGGAGTGGACAAACCCCACTAGGGTATCAATGATTTCGGGTTTGCCTACAAAATGGCTTCGTATCCATTCTTCAGTAAATTCGGCTAGGCCAAATCCTTTGGCAATGGCAAAGATGATAGCCAATATGGGGACTAGTGAGAGTATTGAAGAGTATGTGAGGGCTGAAGCTCGGTATTGCATATTCTCGCGCCAAAAAAGCCTGATTGCAAGGTATATTCTACGCAGAATACCTACTAGCAGCTTTTGGATGGTTCCTTGGGGCGGTTCCCATATGCCTCGTTGCATAAAATGAATGCTGCGGCGGTAAAAATGTTGTATGGTGTATGTGGGAGTCATAGTTGGGGATTGAATTTAAAGATACCGTATTAGGAGTATCTGTCTTATAGGTAATAACTTCTTGTTGAGTAGTATGTGTGCAAAGATAGCTAAAAACTGTTTTTCATCTTGAATACTAGGTATGAATATTTTAGATTGGGGGCGTGGGCATAATGCTAGATTAAATTTTAAGAGGTTGTGTCAATTTTGACACAACCTCTTTGTGTACGCTCAGTATGAGCTTTATCTAACGAATGAAACTTCTAAGTAAACTTTAATAGCAGGACTTGTATAGCCAAAAGTGTGGTAGTACCCTTCGACAAGGATATTTATTAATATATATTCTTAATCCCGAAAGACTCAATCTAACCTATAAAAGTCTAATTCGTAACAAGGGGAGTGTAACGATAGGATGTCATGCGAGCCGTTGCTTTTATAGTTATTAAAAAAACTACCTATGGAAGAAAATGTTACATTTTATATGGGGGATATCTCGAATGGCATCCCAAATAGGCTGGCACGTATGATGGTGTGAGAGATTGGTGGACACGAAAATAGGAGATAAACACCTATTATCAGTGTTTACCTCCTATTCGATTTTGTTTATGATTATTGGAGTGCATGACTAACCAATACTGGCTGGTGTAGGTATTATTCCCAATATGTGTGCAACTACCCTTATTAAATTTCGTTTTGGGGGCCAGTAGGGAATATTACTTGTGGTTTATTGCTGCGGGCTTCTTCAGGGGTCATATGTGCGTATGCCATAATGATAATTTCATCACCCACTTGAAAGAGTCGGGCTGCCGCTCCATTTAGGCAAATACATCCAGACTTTCTTGGACCTGCAATAGTGTAGGTTTCAATACGTTGGCCGTTATTGTTGTTAACCACATGAACATGTTCGCCCGGAATCATTCCGCAGGCATCCATCAAGTCTTCGTCAATGGTGATGCTGCCCATATAGTGTAAATTGGCCTCAGTTACAACTGCGCAATGGATTTTTGATTTAAGAATGCTTAAGTACATAAATGTTGTTGGGTTGGCTATAAGTGTTGTATGCGTGATGTTGACAAACTAATATAGTTTCATCCTTTGTATTTGATGTTGTCAATCAATCGTACGGGACGTTCGCCGCAATATACAGTTATGCAACCTACGATATATTCGCTGTCTTCCCAACTGTTTACTGGTTGTAGTGTGATGCCATCTACAATTTCAAAGTATTCAACTTCTAGCCCCTTAGTTGCATTCAGTGCACCAGTTACCAAATTGTGTGTTTCGGTAACAGTGTGCTTTTGCGCAAAATCAACACTTGTTTTAAGAGCTTGTGATATGCAGGTTGCAATTTGACGTTCCTTGTCGCTTAATAAGGTATTTCGCGAACTGAGTGCTAATCCAGTCTCTTCGCGTACAATTGGGCAGGGACACAATTCTACTGGTATTTGTAAGTCCTTCACCATAGCCCTAATAACAGCAATTTGCTGGAAGTCTTTTTCTCCAAAGTATGCACGGAGAGGTTTAACCATATAGAAGAGTTTGCTTACTATTTGGCATACACCATTAAAGTGTCCAGGACGTCGGGCACCTTCCATTACAGTGTCAATAGGTGGGTATGAAAAACTGCGCGTATCGGGCTCGGGGTAGATTTCCTCTACGCATGGAGCAAAAACAAAGTCAACACCCAAACTCTCGAGTAGTTTGCAGTCTGCCTCAAGGGTGCGAGGATAGTTCTTTAAGTCGTTTTTATCGTTGAATTGAGTTGGGTTGACAAAAATGCTGACAACTGTAGTGTCGTTTTCGGCTATAGCGCGTTTTACAAGCGAGGCATGGCCAGCGTGTAGGGCACCCATCGTCGGTACCAATCCAATTGTTTTGCCTTCGGTGCGCACTCCATTGAGGGCAACTTCAAGGTCTTTTTGTGTGTGGATGACAATCATCTTTACGTTGTGATTTAGTAGTTTGTTGGATCCGTCATGCGGAAGTATTGTTCCTGTTGGTTTCCAAACACGGTGCAAATTTAGTGTTTTTTGATAAAACAGCAAAAGAAGCTCGCGTATTCTATCCAGAAACATCAGTATGATTGGGTGTTCTGATAATTATATTGAGAATTTGGTCCGGTAGCTCAATTTACCTATAGGTGTATTGAATCTTTATGCACTTTAAATGTGTATGGCGTAATGAATAGTTAGATTTTACTAATTTCAGGTTGTAGGTTGTATTGAAAGAGCGGTATTTTAATTGTGTGTTGTAAGAAGTTGTATAGTTTATAATGTGTAGACGCTACAAGTGATTTTGGTGGGTGAATCTGATGGGTGATCAGGTGGGAGTTTGTGGGGGCAGCAGGCATTTAGCTACGTCTTGTTTGCCGTGTTTTACAGCATTAAGCAAGGTGTAAAGCGTTCTAATCTCATTTTTTTTCGTAACTTTGCAACGTGAAGCAGAATCCGAGTTGGTTAAAGTAACTATGTAAACAGGTATTTTGCCCTACTTCGGAAAATGTCAAGTATTAGGCAAGGCTTTGTTGCAGTGACAGATATGTACATCGTGTTCGTTTAGCTGTATGAAGCCTGGCTCTAATTTTTGCCCTAAAATAAGTAGTAATAATGAAGTCAAAGAAAATTTTATTCATTACCCAAGAAATGTGTCCGTACGTCCCTTCAAGCCTCGTGGCTCAAGATGGACGTCAAATGCCTCAGGCCTTGCAGGAGCAAGGGTGTGAAATCCGAACGTTTATGCCCCGTTGGGGAATTATTAACGAACGCCGTAATCAATTGCATGAGGTTATCCGCCTTTCGGGAATGAATATCATTATCGATGATACCGACCATCCGCTGATTATCAAGGTGGCTTCTATTCAGGCAGCGCGCATGCAGGTTTATTTTATTGATAACGATGATTATTTCCACAAGCGTGCTATGCTGACTGATGAGAAGGGTGTGGAGTATACCGATAACGTAGAGCGTGCTATATTCTATGCACGTGGTGTGCTCGAAACAGTCAAGAAGTTGCGTTGGTGCCCCGATATTATTTATTGTCAAGGATGGATTGCGGCAGTTGCTCCTTTCTATATCAAAACGGCTTATCGCGATGAGCCTCCTTTTGCGGAGGCAAAGGTTGTAACTTCTTTATATGGCGAGATGCCTAATCCTGCTCTTGCAGAACGTATGGCTGAATGCTTGCATTTCCGTGATGCCAATTCTGAGGCTCTTGCGCAAGCAGGTGTAGACTTAACGCATCCTGAAAGTCTTGGACATTTGGCTATAGCCTTTAGCGATGGTGTTATCGAAGGAGAAGCCGGCTGTCAGCCAGGATTGCTTGATTATGCTGCTGGACGAAATGTACCTGTACTCCATGCGCCTGCCGAAGAGGGGAAGGCCACTGCTTATAATACCTTTTTTGACCAACTTGTAGACTAAGCCTGGCTTTAAAAGGCAGGTGGCCTTATTGGCATATGTATAACCGGTTTCATGTGATTAATGGTTGCTACAGGCTTACTAAACAAACCAAATCTCAATCTCTCCTATGAATAAATTCTCTTTGTCGCTGCTGCTGGGTGCCCTGGCTTTGGTGTCCTGCGATGATGATACGCTGGGCGTAGGTATTGATGTGATGCCCAACGATGATAATATCACGGCGCATACCGAAGTCTTTGATGTACAGACTGCTACAGTTCAAGTAGATTCGGTTCTTGCCAATACAAGTATTTGTTACTTGGGTAGCATAGTCGATCCGGAGATGCGAGTCAAGACGACCTGTGACTTCTTGGCACAATTCCATGTACCTCAAGACTTTAGATTGCCGAATATGAACATCATGGTAAAGGATGAGGCTGGAAAGGTGTTTGCTGATTCTTGTGATATTCGCCTATACTTTGATGAGTATTATGGTGATACACTCACAACCATGAAACTAACGGTGCAGGAACTAGACAAGGCAAATGTGCTTGAAGAATCAAACGTTTACTATACGAATATTGATCCCAAGAAATTTGTCAACCCCAATACAGAGTACAAAAAGACAATCTCGTATGCAGTTAAGGATATGAGTCGTACAGAGGTTGAGAATTCGGGAACATCTTATTATCGTCAGATAGCAGTTAAGATGCCGGCAAAGTATGGTACAGAGTTGCTTCGTCATTATTACGATAACCCAGAGCACTTTAAGAACGCATATCAATTTATCCGTAATGTATGTCCGGGCTTTTATTTTCAAAGTTCGGGAGGAATTGGCTCCATGATTACGAGCAAGTTGATTGGTATGAACGTTTATTTCCGTTATCATACTAAGACTGCCGCTGGTAAGGATACCATTGTGGATGGTATGCAGCGTTTCGGTGCAACTGAGGAGGTTATTCAGTGTAATCGAATTGACAATGAATACCCAGGAAGTTTGACACCTGATAAGTTGGAGCAGAATGGATGTACTTATGTCAAAACACCGACTGGACTCTTTACTGAGATGGTGCTCCCTGTTTCGCAGATAGTAGCAGGCAAACACTATAACGATAGTATCAATCAGGCGAAGATATATATCCGTAAGTTCAATAATCATGTTAATTCGGAATATGCTCTTGCAGCACCGACTTACCTCTTGTTGATTCGTAAGTCTAAGATGAATGAGTTTTTTGAGAAGCATAGTCTTCCCAATAATTCTGATTCTTACTTGAGTACAGAGTATAGTCCGTCGGCTAATGTATATCAGTTTAATAACCTGTCACAACTTGTTACCAATCTGCGTATCGAGCGTGATTTGGGTGCAGGAATTGAATATACAGATGATGAAGCAGCGCGTAATGCTAAGTATGCTGCTTGGGAGGCTAAGCACCCAGACTGGAACAAGGTAATGATTGTTCCGGTAAGCGTGGCTTATACTACGACTACCGACTATTACGGACAGACTATCAAGAAGTTGCGTAGCGTGCGGCATAATCTTGGTCTCACTTCAGCTCGTTTGGAAGGAGGTAAAAACAATGTATTGAAGATGGAAGTTATTTATAGTCGCGTAAATCGATAAAACGTATCAAAGCAGAGGATATTCTCCGTTTTTTTGGAGGGTATCCTCTGTTTTCAAATTGTAATTGATTATGAAAGCAATGATTTTTGCTGCGGGGTTGGGAACGCGTCTCAAACCCTTAACAGATACTATGCCTAAGGCAATGGTACCAGTGGGCGGGCAACCTCTTATAGCACGTACCATCAGGCGTCTTGTTGCTGCCGGAGCTACTGAGATTGTAGTTAACGTACATCATTTTGCAGAGCAAGTAATCAGCTATATCGAGACTGAAGATTGGGGTGTGCCGGTATGTATTTCGGATGAGCGCGAATGTTTACTCGATACAGGAGGAGGCTTACGACGTGCAGCAGCACTTTTTACCCCAACCAATAGTCCTATTCTCATACATAATGTCGATATTCTTTCAAATGCTTGTCTGCAAGAGTTCTATGCTGCTTGTTGTGCTAATGCAGCTACATTGCTTGTCAGCGAACGTACGACGCAGCGTTACTTACTTTTTGACAAGAAAATGCGCTTGTGTGGTTGGACAAATTTAGCTACAGGCGAAGTGCGCAGTCCTTATCCTGATTTGCAGATTGAGCGCATGCAACGCTATGCTTTTTCGGGAATACATGGTTTTTCGCCTTCGCTTTTTCCTATGATGGAAAACTGGCCCGAAAAGTTCTCAATTATGGACTTTTATCTCTCAGTATGTGCACACGTCGAAATCCGTGGTATTGTACAACCCAATCTTCGTTTGCTGGATGTTGGCAAGCAAGATAGCTTGCAAGCGGCTGAGGCCTGGGTAGCACAGCAGGATTATTAGTATTGTTTACAATAGGTAGTTTAATATGTGCTCCGTCCGTATAACCACAGCACTGTTGAGATAATTTTCGGGGTTCTGCGGGATTTAGTGTGAATTAACATGCCGAATCCCGCAATTAACGGCAT
>CALCVT010000138.1 GCA_937906495.1 uncultured Prevotella sp. | reverse complement strand
ATTGAAAGGGTTGTGTAGCTCCTGCATGCGTATTTTGGGAATATTGAAATTTCTTCTGTTCTGAATTTGTTGTGTATATGTGCTATTTTATCAATATTTTCACAAAGCCTTTTTTTGATAATACGGAGCGATGGCAATATACTTTAGTTTAGGTATACCGTAATCTTCGTATGTAGTTACGGCAATACCTATCGGTTCTGCACTTTCGGTGCTTGTCAGCACATACATTTCGCCTTGTTCGAAGTCGCGCGGTCAATTATAGACTCTTGTTCATCGTCTTAGAGGAGCAAATCCTTCAAATCTTTGTGGTTAAAATATGGCTTACAATTGTATAAAGAGTACGTTATTTTCATGCTCTATTTTTTATCAAAGAAGTAACCGTATGATTATGTTCTACGATTACCTCTTTGTGGATTAGTCCTGTAAAGCTAAGTGAACGATTGTTTTGCCACGAGCAATCAGAGTATTGTATTCTAGCAGCTAAAAAGCAGCTACTAATCGTTTGTTAGAGTTTCTTTAACTTCGTCCGGCCAGGGACATGGCTTTCCGCTTTTCTTGAATGTTGGTCGTTGAGCCTTAACTTTGCGTAGATACCTGCCAAGGTCTTTTGATAGTTTGCGTACAAGTTTGGGATATTTGCTGCTCACATCGTTTGTTTCGCCAATGTCAGTGTTAATGTTAAACAGTTCCTTTTTGCCGGTACCATAGTAATATACCAGTTTCCAGTCGTCCTGTCGAATGGCACAGTTAAAGTTAATGCCAGGACCATCGTTTCCCCAGTTGTTGGGCAAGTTCCAGTAAAGGCTACGCCCTTTTGAAGGATTTCCGTTTTGTTTGAGAAGTGGTACGAAGCTAATGCCGTCGATAGGCTGTATTGTTTGATAATTCTTTATACCGGCAATATCGAGAATAGTAGGGTAAAAGTCCTCAATCATGATGTAGTTATTGCAACTGCTTCCTGGAAGTGTAACGCCTGGCCAGCTAACAATCATTGGTTCACGGATACCTCCTTCGTAGAGTGATCCTTTTCCGCTGTTCAGAGGAGCATTTTGTGTATGAATATTCCCATCGCGCCAGCCGGGTTCTGAAGCCAATCCGCCATTATCGCTCATAAAGAGAATAACTGTATTTTCGGCCTCCCCGTTGTCTTCCAACCAGTTCATCAAGTCGCCCAGACTTTTGTCCATGCCCTCAATAAGGGTGGCATAAGCAGCTTCGTGGTCGGTCATCCCCTTTTGCTTGTATTTAGCAAGGAAGCGTGGATCAGCTTGAAGGGGTATATGTATGGCGTAGTGAGCCATGTAAAGGAAGAATGGTTGGCGATATTTTCGGGCTTTATTCAAAGCTTGAATAGCTTCTTGAGTAAGAGCCTCGGTTACAAACGTATCTGTTCCCCAATACTTATTCAATCCAGGAATGGCCATTGGCGATACCGGGATGCCTTCGGGCGTGTGTCCGTAGTTCTCTGCGCCATAGTAGCTGGCCAGTCCTCCGGCTGCATGTCCGGAAATATTTACTTCAAAGCCCCAGTGGTGTGGGTCTTCTCCTGGAGTGTCTATTGAGCCGAAGTGAGCTTTTCCGCAGTGTATGGTGTGATAGCCGCTATTTTTGAGCAACTGTACGAACGAAGTTCCTACAAAGGTGTTGTTTGTACCGGGTACTTGACTTACACCATTGTAATTCCAGTCAGGCACGTTTAAGATAGAGTCAGGACGATCAGTGCATACGTTTTTATGTAGCGTCCAGTTCGTTACCCGGTGTCGGGCGGCATTAGTACCCGTAATTAAACTGCAACGGGTGGGCGAACTGATACTGTTGGCATAAGCTTGAGTAAACATCATGCCTTTGCGTGCCAGCCGTTCCATGTTGGGTGTTTCGTATAATCGGTTGTATGAAGTCGCTTTTGTCCAAAAAGGCAGTGATGTGTCTTGCCACCCCATATCATCAACCATAAAGAGTATGATGTTAGGATGTTTTTGGGGTGCTTGCACATCTTGTTGGTTGTACAACTTATATTCCGTTGTTGGGGGTGTGAGTTTTTCAGCTTGCAGCATTGAGCAGGCAAGTGATGTTAGAGTAAGCGAGTAAATCCGTAGAGCATTCATATGCTGTATGTTTAATGTTTTCAGCTATTTGCGTATCTTTGTACAAATATAGTGAAAGGCAAACGGAGACGCAAGTCTGAAAGCTTGCTTTCGTGTGTTCTTCTTTTTGTGCTGCCCCTTATCTTAGCGCGAACGGCAATATTTACATTATTGCAGATAGTTACTGCTTTGATTTAAGTACTGATCATTGATATTAAACATCAATAAAAATGAAAGATTTTGTTGTTTCACAACCTCACTCTGCCCCCAAACAACGTTTGGCTTCGTTGGATGTATTGCGTGGCTTCGATTTATTCTTATTAGTCTTTTTTCAGCCGGTTCTTGTGGAATTAGGAAATCATTTAGACGTTTCTTGGTTGAAGCCTATTCTTTACCAATTTGATCATGCGCTGTGGTTGGGTTTCCGGTTTTGGGATTTAGTTATGCCTCTATTTCTTTTTATGACCGGTGCATCCATGCCTTTTTCAATGGACAGGTTTCAAGTTCAGGCAGATAAACGTATGGCGCACCGAAAAATCTTCCGTCGTTTTATCATCCTTTTTATGCTAGGAATGGTGGTGCAAGGCAATTTGTTAGGAATGGATTTTAGTCGGTTCTATTTTTACGTTAATACACTGCAGGCCATAGCTGTTGGCTATTTGATAGCAGCCATGTTGTTGTTGCATACCCCAATAAAGACCCATTTATGGGCTACAGCTTTGCTGCTTATCCTTTATTGGATACCTATGACATTTGCCGGTGATTTTAGCCCGGAAGGAAATTTTGCTTACAAAGTTGACCAGTATTTGATGGGACGTTTTTGCGGTGATCCTACTTATACTTGGATTTGGAGCAGTTTGACATTTGGAGTTACGGTGATGCTGGGTACTTTTGCCGGAAGGTTGATGAAGAATGGTAAAGAAAATCGCTTGAACGTAGCCAAGCAATTATTGCTTGTTGGTGTAGCATTGGTTTTGAGTGGCTGGTTGTGGAGTTTACAAATGCCTGTTATAAAGCGTGTTTGGTCGTGCAGTATGACCTTGCTGTCGGGAGGTTATAGCTTTTTGCTGATGGCTCTGTTTTATTATTTGATAGACTGCAAAGGCTATGTGCGCGGTACCCAATGGCTCAAGGTTTATGGCATGAACTCCATTACGGCCTATATGTTGGGCGAGACCATTAATTTTCGGTGTGTGGTACATTCTGTTAGTTATGGACTTGAACAATATCTTTGCGAATATTATTCCGTTTGGCTTACATTTGGTAATTTCTTAATTATTTTTTTGATTCTTCGCTTCATGTACCTTCAACAAATTTTCGTGAAGATTTAGCAGAAAACCCTTTAAGGGTTTGAATCGTAGCATTTCAATGCTTCTTTCTTTTCGAAGAACCTCTTTAACCAGCGTTTAATATGAATAATCTCTTTAACAGTGTGATATTTTTTAAGAAAGTGTGGTTCTTGCTCGTTGCAGGGTGGATACTTTCGTTCCATGTTGCTGCAAAAAAGGAGCATCTGCTGCCTATACCACAACAAATTACAGTAGCAAAGGGTCAGTTGCACTGGTCAAAAAAACAAGTTCTGACCATAGCCGGCATTGCATCGCATCCGGCCATGTGCCGCTTTTTTGAAGAATTTGGTATCAGTCAAGTACAATTTGTTCCCAAGGCTATTTGTGGCGATGTGGTGGTACAATGGGTTGACAGCATCCCCTGCAGTTATGACTACCAGTTGCCGGGGTATCCCTCTGAGGCCTATCAACTCCAAGTAGAAACAAAGGGCGTTACGATAAAAGCAGTCAACGAGATGGGACTTGTACGTGCGATGCAAACCCTTACGCAACTAGCCGAAGGTTGGAGCCAGCCGGGCATAACACTCGAACGGGTAACTATTACAGATTGGCCGGCTTTTAAATTGCGCGGATTTATGCACGACATCGGACGTTCGTATCTTAGTGTAGAGACGCTCAAACGTCATATCGACCGTTTAGCGCGTTTTAAGGTTAACACCTTTCATTGGCATTTTACCGAAAATCAAGGTTTCCGGTTCGAAGTCAAAGCATTTCCGCAGCTTAATGAATCTCAATTTATGACTCGCGATGTCGGAAAATACTATACGCAGGCCGAATGCCGTGAAATTGAAGATTATGCATTGAGCCGAGGCGTTTACATCATTCCCGAAATTGATATGCCCGGTCACAGCGCAGCTTTCCGCAGGGCTATGGGGTACGATATGCAAAGCGAAGCAGGGAAAGTTGCTTTAAAGCAAATTCTGACCGAAGTATCTGCCACTTTCAAGCATGCACCCTATATACACATAGGAGCTGATGAGGAGCAGACCACTGCGGCTTATGTTAACGAGATGGCAGCCTATGTGCAGGATACGCTCCAACGTCGCTGTGCGGTGTGGAATCCGATGTTGGGAGTTGCAGGCAAAGAAGTGCATGCCGACCTTTTTCAGCTTTGGAGCACGGCTGGTAAGGCTGTAGAAGGAAAACCAAATATAGACTGTCGCTATAACTATACCAACCACTTTGACGTGTTTGCCGACCTTGTGGGCATTTATAAAAGCACTATTTATTATCGCAAGCAGGGCGATGCAACTGTGGCCGGAACCATATCGGGGATGTGGAATGATCGGCGGGTGGAAAACGAAGAAGCTATGGTGGCGCAAAACAACTTCTATGCCCATGTCATTGCATCGATGTGCAGAGCCTGGCAGGGTGGAGGCGAACAGTATATTGACAAGGAACCCCGCGGCACGCATTTGGGAGGTGGGGTGATGTTGCCCAACGAGGGTAAGGAATACGATGACTTTATACAATGGGAAACCCGCTTCCTGTTTCATAAAGATCATTGCTTGAAAACAGAGCCGATACCCTATGTACAACAAAGCCAAGTGCGTTGGCGCATTACCGAGGCTTTTGATAATGGTGGAGATACAGCTAAAATTTTTCCACCCGAAATACTTAAGGATCAAGCGTTCTCCTTGCCATTAACCTTTGACTATGACGGAAAAACCTATACAACCGGAACTGCTACCGGCGCTGGCATTTACCTTCGTCATACCTGGGGCGAACGCATAGTCAATGCCTATTATTCTGCGCCCCGTTACAACCAGACTGCTTATGCATGGACCTATGTATATGCTCCACGCAAGCAGACTGTAGGAGCTTTGGTCGAATTGCAAAATTACAGCCGGTCAGAACTCGATCCGGTACCAGAAAAGGGAACATGGGATTTGATGGGTTCTAAAATATGGATTAACAATCAACTTCTGCCGGCTCCCGACTACCAAAACCGTGGTGTCCGCCTTTCTGATAAGGAAGTGACATTGAAAAACGAAAATTTTACAGCCCGTCGTCCCATCCCCGTAACTTTGAGCAAGGGATGGAACAGGGTTTTATTGAAACTGCCCTATGTCAATGCCCCGTATCGCCTGGACAAGTGGATGTTTACCTTCGTCTTTACCGACCTGGAAGGCAAGCAGGCAGCCGAGGGCTTAATCTACCGCACACAGTTGCCGCAATGAGCGGCAAGCACGTGCCTACGAGGTATGGAAGGCCGAAAGTGACTATCCGGTTGATGGCTGTCCCATAAAATAATACCCCAATATGAAACAAGTTAAGATTACAGCAATACGCAAGATAGAGTACATCGACTTAATGGCGAAGTACGAAAATCCCATAGAGCATGCTTGCGAGGTGTGCGAGGGGCAGTCGTGGATAAGCACTGACGGACAATGCCCTCCCGGATTGTGTGCAGAAGCCTGGAAGACAATGAGGGAGTTTGTCGAAGCACTGGCCAAAGGGGATGGTAACTTCTTTGATGGATGGATGAAAAATCCCTACACAGCCATGATTAGTTGTAACGACGGCTTCCGTCCGGTTAGCTTTTACCTGGAAACAATTGAAGAATGATGAAGAAAAAGATACTGATTACAGGCAGTAGCGGCTTCCTGGGCAGCCGGCTGGCCTATTATTATCGTAACAAGTACGATTTACTGCTACCTACCCACAACGAACTGAATGTCAGTCGCGAAGATATGGTTAAGGCCTATCTGGAAGAGCAGCGCCCTGAGGTGGTAATTCATTGTGCCGCCCTCAGCCATACGGGATATTGCGAACAGCATCCCGAGGAGTCGCACCGGACTAATGTACAGGGTACGGTGCGTATGGCCAAGGCGTGTAAACAGACCGGGGCCAAACTGATTTTCATGTCGAGCGACCAGGTTTACAACGGAACACCCCTGCGTGGCGCACTGAAGGAGGAGGTAGCGCTTCAACCGGTCAACGTGTACGGACGGCACAAACTCGAGGCAGAACAAAGAGCGCTGTGGAACCTGCCCGAGGCTGTCGGACTGCGGCTGACCTGGATGTACGATTTGCCCGACAGCAGCCTGAAACTGAACAGCAACCTGCTGGTTAACTTACTAAAGGCCTCGCGCGAAGGTATGCCCCTGCCGGCGGCTACCCATGAGTACCGGGGCGTAACCTATGTGTGGGAAGTTGTCCGCAACATGGAGCAGGCGATGACCCTTCCGGGAGGCATCTACAACTTTGGTAGTAGCAACAGCCTGAACAGCTACGAACTCTTTTGGAGAACGGCCCAACTGATGGGACTGAATGATGCTGCAGAATGGCTACTGCTAGACGAGGAAAGATTCAGCAATCAGGAAAGGAACCTTACTATGGATTGTTCCGGCATAGCAGCTCACGGCATCCGTTTCAACAACAGTGTTGAAGGTATCGAAGAGGCCCTGCAAAGACCGCTCCGTACCCGCTGAGCCGCGTTCGTTACCCATATTCGCCTTTATCCCCTCAAAAAAATGAAACAATGGCACGTCAAATCCGCCTGGACCACCGATTGGCCGAATTAGGCTCTGGGAGGAAGCCGTTGAGCAAGCGTATATCCTCCTCATAAAAGTGCGATATTTTAAAATTACTGAAGTTTCCCACCCCTTTATATCAGCTATTTGAGTAATAGTTCCCTTCGGTGGGTGGTTTAAAAATCAAATGTTTTCCGAACGATTTAACGCACGC
>CALCVT010000137.1 GCA_937906495.1 uncultured Prevotella sp. | reverse complement strand
AAATTTGAATTACTGTTACTTCCCACCCTCTTTATTGGGGGTGGGAAACTTTAGTAAAATAATTATATCTTTGCACTAAAATACCTTATTCTTCAACCATCCGATAGTACTGCCCCATATTATGCCCCAAAGTGTACTCTTTGTTGACGACCACCAAATTATCGGAGGAGCTATCAAACTGATAGTCGACTCCATCCCACAAGTTAACTGCACCAAAGTGTGTACAACCTGTGTCGAAGCCACGCGGCTCACCGAAAGCATCAGTTTTGACCTTTGCATTGTAGACGTTGAACTACCCGACGGGTCGGGACTGGAATTAATTGAAGGGATACGCAAACGGTCACCGCTCACCAAAATGCTTGTCAGCACCATGCACGACGAAATTTGGGTTACGGCCGACATTATACGTACCGGGGTGAACGGCATGATACTTAAAAGCGAATCGATGGATAGCTACAAAGAGGCTATCCTTGCGCTACTCAACGGCAAAGACTGGTTTTGCAATCACTACCAAATTATGCGTAAGCGCATAGAAAACCGCAACACTTCGCCCGAACTTAGCAAAACGGAGATGCGTGTGCTCCGCCTCATCACCGAGGGATACAGTACCCGCGAAATGGCCGAAATGCTGTTCCGATCGCCCAATACCATCGAAAGCCATCGGCGCCACATCATGAACAAACTCAATGCAGCCAACGTGGCCGATCTCATAAACAAGGCCTATGCCTACGGCTTTAACCTGACGCAGGGACACGAGTAAAGGTCAACATCGGCCTGCACGCTACCAACAGTCCTATTTCTTGACGCTACGGGACCCTTTGCCCACATCTCTGACAGAACTTACTTATTTTTAAAAGGCCCGTTTCGGCAAAAATAACCAATTGCCGGACACGCTGAATGTGTCCGGCAATTTTTATGGACTGAATGGTTTCTATCTATTTCAAACTTTTCAAACTACCTGCCGTCAGGACTGACACCCCGTGAAATGTGTCAGCCCTGACGGGTCCTCTTTGTTTTTCTAAAATAAAAAAACTGTCAGCAAACACTTACCCCCCCCTTTAGCGGTCGTCCACTTTTTTTGTCTGAATTATAAGAATGATGTCATTTTGAGTGTTCTACCATATTTTATGCAAGCAAGATTGCTACTCAACAGGAATAGGAGAATCTTCAAAACAACTCGTAAAACGAAAGAAAACGAGGCTTATGTAAAGCCTGTAAAAACATCATTACTCAGTCTTAGCAAGGATGTTGTGCCAAGCTTCCTCCCCAAACTTACCATCCGGCATAGCGCTGCACAAACCGATGCACGCGGCGGGTGTATTCGGCCGGATAAAGCTGATAGCTGCGGGCATGGGGGGCCTCCGGAACCAGCCAGGCGGCTTTGGGGCCACGATGGGCAGCATGAAGGGGCTGGAGCATGGCTGTAGGCACAAATTTGTCGGCCGAACCATGAATAAAGAGCATAGGACGAGTGCAGCGGGCCACCTGTTGCAAAGCCGAAGCCTCATCAAAACTCCAGCCGTATCGCCACTTGCACAGCGTAGAGGCCAAAGGAATGAGCGGCCAGGCCGGCAGACCGAACTGCTCGCCCAGCTCCTTTGTAAACTGGTCGGTTACCGAGGTATAGCCACAGTCTTCGACATAGGCTGTTACCATAGGCGGCACGTCGGTATCGCCTGCAAGCATCATAGTGGTGGCAGCTCCCATCGACACGCCGTGCACCACCGCCTGCAGCGAGTCGCCAAAAAAGGTGGGCAGCCGGTTTACCCATTCCTTCACATCGAGACGGTCTAACCAGCCCATCTGGTAATGGTTTCCCGCACTCTGTCCGGCATTGCGCAAGTCGGGCAGGAGGATGTTGGCCCTGAGGTCGCGCTGATACATGCGCCCCAGGTGCATCATGCGCACGGCACAATCGGTATAGCCGTGCACCAGCACGGCCGTGCGGCGGGTAGCACGCGGTGCATCAGCATAGTAAGCATGCAGCCGGGCGCCGTCGGGGGCTACGATGATGGTGTCGTGCCAATTGCCCGCAGCCTGCAGCGAGTCGCGCCAGGCCACGAGGCCGGGATAAAGACTGTCCATTTCGTGCCAGGCCAGGGCCTCGTTGCGTCCCCGGTCGCCGGGTTTGAGCGAATAGTCGAGCAAGTACCACGAGGCACCGCCCAAAACTAAGGCTGCCAAAAGCACCATACTCAGGGCGCCCAACGTTAGTTTTTGAAGTTTTGTCATCCTATCAAAGGGTTTAGGGTGTACACGGCCCGCCGGGGCATCCGTCTTAAGACTTAACGGTGCACCATATAACGGAGAGGACCGTACACTCAGGGTTTTTCGAAATGTTGGTAATCCTTGAGGCTGCGCCAGTCGCCGCCCCACACAAATCCGTGCTGCTTGAACAGCCGGTGGCACAGGTCGCCGCGCGTAATGCGGTAGGGACTCTTCAGGCTGCGGTTGGCATAGCGGCGGCCCTTGGCTGGCTGCACCTTACGCCCGTCGCGACTTACGCAGGGGTTGTATAGCGGGTTTATATCAATAGCCCGGCCGGTGCTGTGCTTGGAGAGTGCCTTGCTTCCGGCCACACGGCGGTAGTTAAAAGCCGAGGTATTATTGGCCGCCATCGACCGCTCATCATCGGCTCCATAGTAGTCAATCAGGCGCATGCGCTCTATGGGGTAACGCGCACGGTGCAACTCGCGGAAAATGGCCAGCAAGTCGGCAGCCAAATCTTTGTGGCACACCAGTTCGCCCACATGCTCGCGGCCCCCAGCATCGTAGTGCTTGACGCGCAAATAACGCAATGTGGCCCGCGGCACACCGCAGCCAACCTTGTACGAACGGCCCTGCATCAAGGCAAATACCGAATCGGGGAGAGCGCAGGCCGTAAAATCGTTGGCAGCAGACCGAGCCATACTGTATTTGAAGGGCAGCAGTCCTATGAGCAGCAGTATCAGAATTTGTTTCATGGACAAAGGTATTGTTTCATGACCGCAAAAGTAAGGATTTCTGCCCATTACCCTATGCAGCAAATATACTTATCTACTCATACTTTTATCCCTGGGTTTACCCATATACTCCTATATCTTTCTAAATAAACTCAACCAACTTCTTTATATCATCCTAAATTGGCTACTTCTAATTGCCATAATCACAATCCTTTTTTCTTTATATAAGAAAGAGCACACCATTTCAGCCCTATAAATAATCATCTTTAAAAGTTTAAGAACATGGGAACAAAATTGATTTCATTCATCGTAATAATGGTGATATCTATCCTACTGTTCGTAGGAGTAAGTTGGGGCGGATCCTTTAGTTTATCTGCTGCAGTTTGGAGTCAAAGTATTTGCTTTTTTGCATTCACATGCTATGTGCTGTGGAAAATTGAAAAATCTCAAACTAAAAGGCTACCGATACCTTTAGCAGTCTTCGCTATCAAGTTAGGACGTATGCTACCCATGCTTCCAGTAATGATAAGTGACTTTACCGGAACATGGACATACATGATAGTAAACATCATATGTTTATTATCCATCATTTTAGGAGCTATTTGCTTTCATGAAAAGCGAAGTTCCGTTTACACCCTCTCTATTATCATCATGCTTATGCTGAATACCATAGCCCTCAATCAATGGGAACAAATGGTTATTGGAAAGGCATGCAGCATTATTGTTTAATTAATTGCGGATGGTTTTGGTTACAACCATGTGATGGTCGTTGCGGAGGAATTTAGTTAACCCCAAAAGCTGAAATGGAACTTGTGCTTACTATGAATATTCATTAAAGAGGTGTATCATAACTACATTCTCCCCCCTCCGCCCCAAGCAAACTCGCAACTGCAGTGTATAGCACTCAAGTTGCGAGTTTGTTTTTGATTAAGCGCGGATAAGAAAGGCGGATACCGGCGTTATGCCCTGCCGGTCAGTTCGGGCGGAAGCTGAGGCATGGCCCCTACCTGTGTACATACATAGGCGCTCACCTTGACGGCACGCTCGTGGGCCTCGCTCACACTCTTGCCTTGAAGCAACGAGGCAACGAGGGTGGCAGTAAACGAGTCGCCGGCACCCACGGTATCGGCCACTTCGACCCGGGGCGTTTCGACAAACGATACCTTGCCGGGCGTAAAAATATAGCTGCCGTTTACGCCACAGGTCAGTATAAGCATCTTGAGGTTATACTTGGCCAGCAAGATCCAGCATTTGTCCTGCAGGTCAATGCCGGGGTAGCCAAACAGACGGCTGACTGTGACCAGTTCCTCGTCGTTGATTTTGAGCACATTGCAACGGTGCAACGATTCGGTGAGCACCTCGCGGGTGTAAAAGTTCTGACGCAGGTTGATGTCGAAGATTTTGAGAATGCCCTCGCCCTCGGGCATTGTGTCGATAAAGCGTGCAATGGTTTCGCGCGATACAATGCTGCGCTGCGCCAGCGACCCCCAGCACACGGCCCGGGTGTTGCGGGCCAGTTCGGCAAGCTGCGGGGTAAAGAGGATGTTGTCCCAAGCCACGCCCTCTTTGATTTCGTAACAGGGCACCCCGCTGTCGTCGACAGTTACCTGCACCGTGCCCGTGGGATAGGGCACCGTGCTGACCACGCCCTGCAAGTTGCGCGCGGCAAACACCTGGTGTATTTCCTGTCCGAGTTTGTCGTTGCCCACGGCACTGACCACCCGACTCTCCAGGCCGAACTGCGACACATGGTAGGCAAAGTTGGCCGGGGCACCGCCGATTTGGCGGCCTTCGGGCAATACGTCCCACAGGGCCTCGCCCATTCCCACTACATAGCGGGGAACTACCTGACCGACTTGAACATCGCGGGCTGCGGCAGCGCTGCCGTCATCGATACCCGCCGTGGGGATGATTGGGTTATAAGGATAATCTATCATGGTGTAAAAAAATTTTGAATGTTTATGTTTAACTAAACAGTTGGAACTGCAAATGTAAGAAAACTCAAGGCAAACTGGCCACACAGCCCGGCAGCAGGAGCCACCCTAACGGCCTACCCTGAAGGCAAAGCAGCACAGATAGCCCACGGCTACTGCCATGACTGCTACAGCGCCCACCTGGCCGGAAAGGGCATCGCTCAGCAAACCCATGGCGAGCGGAAATACGGTGCTGCCGAAAAGTCCCATAATCATCAGTCCCGAAACCTCGTTTTGCCTGTCAGGACAACTCTTCAAGGCCTGTGCAAAGGTAATGGGAAAGATGTTGGAATTGCCATAACCGACAAGGGCGATACTTGCGTAAAGCAGCCATTGCGAGCCGGCCAGTACGAAACCAACCATAGCCAACAGCATCATGCCCACACTCAGCATGAAAAAGCGGCGTTCGCTCACACGGGTCAATATGAAGGCGCCCATAAGGCAACCCACGGTGCGGAATATAAAGTACAGGCTGGTGGCAAATCCGGCCTCATCGAGCCCCATCCCCAAATACTCCTGCAATATTTTGGGGGCGGTGGTATTGGTTCCGACATCAATACCTACATGGCACATGATGCTCAAAAAACAAAGCAGCACGGCGGGTTTGGCAAGCAGGGCCAGACTGGCCCCGAAGCCCGACACGCTCACGGGGGCCGCTTCGGATATCGGGGTGGTCCAAAGAGTCAGCACCGCCAGCACCGAAATGCTCATGTAAACAGGAAACAGTATGTACCAGCCCAAGCCGAACACCATATACGAAGCCCCCCAGGCAGCTATCAGGGGAGCCAGGAAAGAGGCTATGGCCTTGACAAACTGCCCGAACGTAAGTACCGACGAAAGGTTGCCGCCTTGTACCACATTGGAAAGCAAGGGGTTCAGCGAGGTTTGCATAATGGCATTGCCTATGCCCAAAAGCGAAAACGATACCAGCATAAAGCCATAGCTCTGCCCGAACAGGGGCAACAGCAACGACACCAGGGTTACTGCCAGGCTGAGCAGCACCGTGCGCTTGCGGCCTATGCGGTTCATAAGCAGGCCGGTGGGCACACTGAAGAGCAAGAACCAAAAAAATACGAGCGAGGGAAACACATTGGCCTCGGAATCGGTCAGCATCAAGTCGGCCTTGACGTAGTTGGAGGCTATGCCTACAAGGTCGACAAAGCCCATGACAAAGAAACTGAGCATAACGGGCACCAATACCAGGCGGCTCGTGTTACACGAAGGGGTGTTCATAACAAAAGAGGGTTATATAGCGTAAATACTTGGATGGATGAAAGAGAGTTGCCTGCAGTTAAGAAAGGCAGGCTCCGCCGGGCCGCTTACTTAACAACCAATTACAACAAACAAATTGACTACTTATTGCCCGCATGGGTACTGAGGCGGTAAACCGTGGCTCCATCAACACGGGCCTTTGAGCCCTCGCTGAAAAAGCGGAGCGTGTTGTAAGGCTTGGTGGGGAACACCAGGTTGGTCATGGCCACGCGTCCGCCGTCAACAAAGAGTTCAACCGAACTGCGGTCGGTAAACACCCTGATGCGGTGACTCCGAGTCTGCTCAAGGGGTGCCCAGGTGCCCAGTGCAAAGGCATTGCGGTAGTTCTCGGTCAGGGTGCGGTAGCGCTCCAGGCTGGCTGCATTGTCAAGATGGTGGGGTTCAACCTTTTTGCCAAAATCGGTGATACCGCTCTCGGCACGGTCCATCACGATGCGCTGCCTGTCGGCATCGATGTAAACAACGGTTTTCTCGCCTTTGTCATTGCGCAGTTCCACCCCGCAGCGTCCGGCATTACCGGGCTGCAGGTCAAACTGCAGCTCCATGGCACCATCGTTGCTGGCAAATACGTTTTCGAGCACATTGACATCGCCACCGGGCAATCCGATGGATATTTCGCGCGGGCCGTTGGCCGAGGCCGCATGAAGCATTACATTACGATTGCCGACTTCCTGATTCATACCCGCAAAGGCCTTTATACTGTCGGCACCAATCGGCTGCTGAGCCCAGACTGCTGTAGCACATAGTACCGACAGTATAAGTGCCGATGCAGCTCGCCGTGAATATTTACCTGAAAATTTCATTATACACCAAAGTTGAAAAAGGTTTGATTGAAAATAATAAAGGATGGCTGCAGAAACTTAAAGCGGCTCAACAGGTTACGGCTGAATTGTTTATAACAAATATTTAAACTTTACGTGCCCTTCCGGACGGGCTGAAGTTACACCTTGCATTTCACACTTAGCACATCAGAATGCAAGGCACGCTTGTCGTTTCTGCAGCAAAACTAGGGTATTGAGGGCTGAACGGCTTAAAATCATGTTGCAACTGCTTGTAATTTTGTTGCCATGCACCATTTTTTTATCCATTTGCAACGAACGTGCTGCACGAAGGGGCAAACACAGATTTTTGACGCTTTGAGTTTGCATTCTGGCAGACTTTCACGCCGCTTATTTTCACACTTCACACCCCCGCCCCGCTGCCGGCAACCGGCCTTTTTACTTTTATTACAAGGCAGGCGGCCGTACTTAAAGTTGGCGGCAGCGGAGCAGTTTTTACAGGCAACACTCCCCGAGTCAAGGCTGTAAACAGATTTTTTTGTAATTTTGCTTCGCCAAACCTGTTTGCATCCTATTCCCTGTCCGGCAACTCCGCAACAAGGCTGGTGCAAACATGACAAAGGCAACGTACGGCCTTAAAACTACCCAACCCTAACTTTTAATTTCCACGATGAGCGACTCTTACAAACACCAACCCGACGAGCAGGAACAGAAGCAAACGACAGCTACCACCAACAACCCGACCGCCGACAATGCTACCCAAACGGACGAAGCAGCCGAATGCCACTCTGACTACAAACCGCAGGAGGTGAAAGACTCGCAAGGAAACCTGCAACTTACGGGCATGTACCAAAACTGGTTCCTCGATTATGCCTCGTACGTTATTCTGGAACGTGCCGTCCCCCACCTGGGCGACGGCCTTAAACCCGTACAGCGACGCATTCTGCACTCCATGAAACGACTCGACGACGGGCGCTACAACAAGGTGGCTAACATTGTGGGACACACCATGCAGTTTCACCCGCACGGCGATGCCTCAATCGGCGATGCACTGGTGCAGTTGGGACAAAAAAACCTGCTGGTTGACTGTCAGGGTAACTGGGGTAACATCCTGACCGGCGACTCAGCTGCCGCGCCCCGATACATCGAGGCACGCCTGTCGAAGTTTGCACTCGACGTGCTCTTCAATCCCAAAACCACCCAATGGAAACTCTCGTACGACGGACGCAACAAGGAACCCATAGCCCTACCTGTTAAATTTCCGCTCCTGCTGGCTCAAGGAGCCGAGGGCATTGCGGTAGGACTGTCGGCTAAAATCTTGCCACACAACTTTGGCGAACTCTGCGACGCTGCCGTCAGCTACCTGCACGGACAACCGTTTGCCATCTACCCCGACTTTCAAACAGGAGGGGCCATCGACGTGTCGCGCTACAACGAGGGAATGCGCGGGGGAGCAGTCAAAGTGCGTGCAAAAATTGAAAAACTCGACAACAAAACGCTCGTCATACGCGAAATTCCCTATGGCAAAACGACCTCAACCTTGATTGACTCCATTCTCAAAGCTAACGAAAAAGGAAAAATCAAAATCAGAAAGGTTGACGACAATACAGCAGCCAACGTAGAGATTCTGGTACACCTCACACCGGGCACCTCGTCGGACAAAGCCATTGATGCCCTCTACGCCTTTACCGACTGCGAAATATCCATCTCGCCCAACTGCTGCATCATCGATGACAAAAAGCCCAAATTCCTATCGGTTAGCGACGTTCTGCGCCGCTCGGTTGACCAAACGCGCGAACTGCTGCGACAGGAACTCATCATCCGACGGGGCGAACTGACCGAAAGCCTGCACTTTGCCTCGCTCGAACGCATCTTTATCGAAGAGCGCATCTATAAAGACAAAGCCTTTGAACAAGCCAAAAACATGGATACGGCCGTGGCACATATCGACTCACGGCTCGAACCCTTTAAAAAGGACTTTTACCGCGAGGTGAACCGCGACGACATCCTGCGACTCATGGAAATTAAAATGGGGCGCATACTCAAATTTAATAAAGATAAGGCCGACGAACTCATTGCACGCATGCTCGAAGAGGTGGCACGCATTGACAAAGACCTGCAAAACATGGTGGAGGTAACGGCTAACTGGTTCAAACTCATTCGCGATAAATATGCCGCGCAACACCCCCGACTAACCGAAATACGCTCGTTCGACAACATCGAAGCAACCAAGGTTATTGAGGCTAACGAAAAACTCTACATTAACCGCGAAGACGGCTTTATGGGCACGGGACTCAAAAAAGACGAGTTCGTTGAGAACTGCTCGCCCATCGACGATGTTATCATCTTTTACCGCGACGGTACCTACAAGGTGACACGCGTGCAAGACAAGGTGTTTATCGGCGAAACGGAACGGGCCAAAAAGGAGAAAAAGAAAAAGGTGGAGATTATACACATCGCCGTTTTCAAAAAGGGCGACAAACGTACCATCTACAACGCCGTATACCGCGATGGCGAGACGAATGCCTGCTTTATCAAACGTTTTAACGTAACATCTATCACCCACGACCGCGAATACGACGTAACTACCGGTACACCCGGAAGCCGCATTCTCTACTTTACGGCGAACCCGAACGGCGAGGCCGAAATCATTAAGGTTACCTTCCGCCCCAACCCCAAACTCAAACGCATCAGCTTTGACAAGGACTTCGGCGAAATTCTGGTAAAGGGACGCCAAAGCCGCGGCAACCTGCTCACACGCATCGATGTACACAAAATTACGCTCAAGGCGCATGGTGCATCGACCCTGGGCGGACGCAAGGTGTGGTTTGACCACGACGTACAACGCCTTAACTACGACGAACGCGGACAATACCTGGGCGAGTTCCACTCGGACGACCTGGTGCTTGTAATTCTCGACAACGGACAATTCTACACTACTTCGTTCGATCTCAACAACCACTACGAGCCTACCGGCATCCTGCGCGTGGAAAAGTTTGACGAACAAAAGGTATGGAGTGCTGTTCTCTTTGACGCCGACCAGCAAAACTACCTGTACGCTAAACGATTCACACTGGAACGTACCGCACAAGCCCGGCCTCTCTGCCTGACGGGCGAAAATGCCAACTCACAACTCGTACTGCTCACCGACCAGGCCTACCCCCGCATATGCGTAACTTATGGCGGAACGGATGCCTTCCGCGATCCGCTCGAGGTTGAACTCGAATCATTTATCGGCGTCAAAAGTTACAAGGCTAAGGGTAAACGCATCACTACCTGCGAGGTTGACCAGGTTGAAGAACTCGAGCCCCTGCGTTTTCCAACACCTGAGCCTACGGACAACGAAGAAGAGAACAACGACAACGAGCAACAGATTTTGGACGATTTGACCGAAGGGTCTTCGCTCTTTTCACAACCCGGTATTGACCTTGAATAAGTTGGTACTGCCATAAAGCACGCAAAGATTCCTCAACCTGCTACCTGCAAAATATGGAAGTAACCTAATCGGTTCTACCCGGAATTTCCGGTAACAACTCCACAATACGGCATAAAAGACAAGGAAAAATACAAAAACTATCCTTTTTCCTTGGCACTTCGCCCAGCTTGCACTATCTTTGCATCCGATTTCGCGCCTGTGGCGAAATTGGTAGACGCGCCAGACTTAGGATCTGGTGTAGCGATA
>CALCVT010000136.1 GCA_937906495.1 uncultured Prevotella sp. | reverse complement strand
CGTTTATCCACAGGTTGGCCAAGCACCACAGGAGGATGTTGAGGGCCAAGAGGAGATTGATGTTGAGGGAGGAGATTAAAAGCAAATTAAATATAGCCCAAAAACATCAACACGACAGGCTGCTAACATGAGGATGGTACTCATGGCGGTGCGGTGACTCATGCCAAGGTCGAGGTACGGTTACTCTCCTACTCCCTGCTTACACAACGCTTTACGCTGCCTGCTCCTCGCGCTTCTGGTGGTGACGGATCAAGGCCGTTTATCCACAGGTTGGCCAAGCACCACAGGAGGATGTTGAGGGCCAAGAGGAGGTTGATGTTGAGCGAGGAGATGAGCAACAAATTAAATATGGCCCAAAAAGATAAGCACGACATGCAGCCAGCATCAAAATGGTGCTCCTAGCGGTGCGGTGGCTCATACCAAGGTCGAGAAACTCTTTACCCGCTACGCTGCATGCTCCTTTGCCTCGCGGGCCTGATGGTGACGGATCAATCCGTTTATCCACAGGTTGGCCAGACACCAAAGGACTATGTTGAGAGCCAACAGGAGGTTGATGTTCAGCGAAGAAATCAAAAGTAAGTTGAAAATAGCAAAAAACGCAGCCAACATCAAAATGGTGCTCATAGCGGTGCGGTGGCTCATACCAAGGTCGAGAAACTTGTGGTGAATGTGGGTACGGTCGGGCAGGAAAGGATTCTTGCCACGACGTATGCGGCCCATCATTACCCGAATGACATCGAGACAGGGCACAATGAGCAGTGCAAAAGCAAAGACCAGCGCATTGGGCAGATGGAAGGCAGCTTCGGCATGGTACATGCTCAGACGCACGGCCAACAGCCCCAGGATGAGTCCGATGGTCTGGCTGCCACAGTCGCCCATAAAGATTTTATTGTGCTTGTCGGCACTGCCGAACACATTGAAGCGGAAGAATGGAATGAGCGTGCCAAGGGTGGCAAAGGCGATGAGTGCATAGACATATTCGCCGATAAAAACAAAGATACAGGCCATAAAGAAGAGGGCCACACAACTCAAACCGCTGGCCAGTCCGTCGATACCGTCTATCAGATTGATGGCGTTGATGCAATACACAATGAGCAGCACACTCAAGGGCATACCTACCCAATTGGGTATTTCATAAACCCCAAAGAGGCCGTAAAGGTCGTTGACCCATACGCCGGAGAGCACAATCATGAGGGCGCTGAGTATCTGCACCACGAACTTGGCCTTGTAGCCCACGCCGATAAGGTCGTCGGAAACGCCTTCGAGGTAGAGCAGCATCATGGCACAGAGCGAGAGGGCCAGACTGGAGCCTATTGCAGGCATATTGGTAGCATCGCCCAAATCGCCGGTCAGGGCCGTAATGCCGAAGACCATACCGACACTGAGCAGGATGGCGGGCGTAAAAGCTACTCCTCCCAAACGGGGAACAATGCCGGTGTGCACCTTGCGCTCGTCGACGGTGTCGAAGAGTTTCTTTTTGAAGGAGATAAGAATGATTTTGGGAATAATCAGCGAGGTGATGGCTACGCTGAGCAAAAATCCTAAGAGGATAAGGGCTATGACCATAAACGTAAATGTGTTTGAAGGTTAGGTTCGGGCCCAAGGCCCTGACGTTACCTATAGAGTAATTGATTTGTTACAAGGAATGGAGCGGCACAACTTAGCTGACATCACGAAAGGTGCTGCCGGAAACCGGAGCGGCACCGAACGGAGGCGTTCGCCCCAAGTACCGGACGGTTACCCAAGATGCCAGACTCAGGATGCCCGGAGTACCGGAACTTTGCCGGGTACAGCCGGATATTTACAACGCTTACGGGCAACAGGGGTCAGCTGTTGGCTGCAGGGGGTTCTTGTCCTTTCATCTTACCGGCCGGCTGCGTGGCGGGCGGCCTGCCTTGGTGGGGCTTTAGTTTGTGCGGTGCGTCTTTGCTTTTTACGGCAGCGGACTGCGGGGTGTTTTTCGGTGCGGCATCCTGCGGTTCTTCACCGGACACCTTACGGAGCCAGCCTTTGGGAATGTAGGCCGAGGCGACCATACAGACGGGACGAAGGTCGACCATGATACAGGTTTGACGGTTGATGCGCACCACGCGGCCACGCACCCCTTTGAAATCGCCTTCGGTCACCTCGACTTCTTCGTCCTGACGGATGGTGAAGTCTTCCTCGCTGACGGTACGCACCACTTCGCTGCCGGTGAGGGTGAAGCGGATGAAGTTGGCCATCTCGGCCCGGCCAATGACCACGCGGCGGTCGGTGCCGTTGCCTTCCCTGACCGTATGGTCGTACAGGTAGTGCAGCGGAATGGCGGGTTTGCCGCTCCGTGCACCGGGAAGGGGGCGCAGGGGGGATGCAACCAGACGGGCTACTTCGGCAGGGGTGGTAAAGACAAAGAGCAGGTTGGACAAGAGGCTCTGCTCGACCTTGACCCTGCGGCCGTGCTGCTCCTTGCGCCGCCGGCGGGTGGGCACATAGGCCAGAATACCTTGGGCCAACAGGCGGTCGCGGGCCTCGCGCTCGCGGCTGTAGCTCACGCGGAGCACGTACCAGCGATGGTCGGCGGGGAGTTCGGCACCGGGGGTAAGGATACTATCTAGGGACACCCCGGCTGTACACTCCTGCGGTGAACCGGCGGTGGAACAGGGTTGATGCTGTTCCCGTGGAAGACGATGTAAGGGTGCCTCTTCCGGGCTTTCGGATGTATTAATCAACGCATCCATAGGGTTTGGCAGGCCGGCAAACCACGGACAAACCGGGCGGACCTGCTGACTTCGGGCGGCTATGCGCACCGGGACGGAAGGATTTCGGCCAGGAGCTGCACCGTACGAAAGGGTACAAAGAGTGCCTTACAGCTATTGCCGCTACGGCAAACCCTTTCGGCGGGAACTGATTTTCCCGCAAATACCATGTAGCTCTGATTGCCCGACCTGCCGTGAAAATTGATACTGACGGCAGCGGGGGTTGACATTTCATCAAAAGGTAAAAACCTTCGCCCTATAAAATTAACAGCTCTGAGAAGACCGTACAACAAACAACAGCCGGGGAGCTGACTGTCTGCGAAAAAAGAGTGGCTCCATGCGCCCTAACGGCCTGCCGAACGAATCAAGCTGCCGGGTGGTCTTCGGATGACGCATGCACTGACACACGCGTTTCTCTTTCATCTAAATACGGACAATCAACCGACGCGGTACAAAACCTGCGATGAATGAGGGGTGTGAGAGACCATAAGTTTTTTCAGAATGCCTCCTTTACGGCCACACCTATCGGATAATCCGTATGTAGTACGATGCAAAAATAGAAATTTCTTAATAAATACCCAAGTTTTGGTTATGTCTTTTTAAATATGAAACAATCTTGTAACTATTTTAAGAGGATGCAACTTGCTGCATGCCGACAAGCGGTTCGCCACAAACGACAACTCTATGAATACATTGTGTACCTTAATCGCTGAAAAGAACGCCTTTTTGTAAACGCCCGTCACCCAACGTATGCACAACCCGACACCACGCAAAGCGCCGCCCAACCCTTTGAAGGATGGACGGCGCTATACAAGACAGGAGGTTCAGGATTTGACAGGAACCGAGGGAGAAGGCGGGGGCGTGGACAACAGGCGGTTGCGCAGGTGCTCCAGATAGGTGGCTACACCGAAGACCGAACCGGCATAGATGAGACATTGGGCAAAGACCCAGCAAACGGACTCGTGTATCTGGCCCAGGGGCGGCACGAGCAGGGCGATCAGGGCGATGATGACCCCGGCTATCAGCATGCCGACGGCCGATTTTTCCTGAAGGGTGATGTTGGTTTTCATGGTACGTACATATCTATAATAGGGTAAGTTTGCAGCACACGGGCATTCGGAGCAATGCCACGTTGCCGCAGGGAATCGTTTTTTTGCGGCTGCGGAAAGGTTTTTGCCACAGCGGAAGGTTCATTGGCAGAAGCGGAAAGTTTTTGGCCGAAACGGAAAATGCTCATTGACCGAAACGGAAGGTTCATGGGCCGAAACGGAAGGTTTTTGACCGCAGCAGAAAGCTCATTGACCGAAACAGCAAACACATTGACCGAAACGGAAAGCTCATTGGCCAGAGCGGAAAGTTTTTGGCCGCAGCGGAAAGCTCATTGACCGAAACAGCAAATACATTGACCGAAACGGAAAGTTTTTGACCGCAGCGGAAGGTTCATGGGCCGCAACGGAAAGAATTTATTGCCGCAACGCATTCAGGAGGTTTTGCGGGGTGCAGCAGCGTTGAGGGTTTTGCGTTGCCGGCGGGCTACCTCGCTGGCCAGTTCCTTGTCGGTGAACCGACTGAGCAGGGCGGGAAGACCGCCAACGCGGGCGCGGTAGTAGTTGTTGCAACACTCGCGGCAATAAAACTGCAGGCCGTCGGGACGCGAAACGTCTTTCTGAAAGGCCGACTCCGGAAGCGTCCGTCCGCATTTATTACAATATTTCATAACACTCTTATTATATAATAGGTAAAAACAATTTCCCCGGTCCTCCCGCCCGCTCCTGTCTGCAGCCTGCTACAGCCCGGAACAGGAACGGATGGGGAGGCCGGGGAAAGCGGGCAGCGCCGGCACGACAGCGCATTCCCAAAAAACGCACCTGAAAATGCGCGGATGTAAAATGTTACACCACTGGGTGTAAAGTCCTTGACACACCACAGCTACCGGGCGGCAGCAAAAGGAGGACGCCGGCCGTGCTCAGTCTACCGGAAGCGGGCGGTGCAACGGGCTGCACGCGGCCACAGGCTATCAGGCTGCCTGCCCAGGCTGAAGGGGGTCGGGATCGGTGTCGGGACCCGGACCGTCGATGGGTTCATCGCCGATGTACTCCTCAGAGGCGGGCATGGGCGGCGTGGTGGTGCTGCCTGCGAGCGCCATGGGCACCTTGCGACAGTCGAGTTCGCGCGACATGCGGCCAGACTGCGTAAAGCGGCAGCGTACGGCCTTGACCTGCGACACCTTGAGCGTTGAGGGGTCTTCGACACTGGCACAGGTTACAGTGGGACGGAACGAACCGAGGTCGCCCAGACGCACACTCTGGCCGCTCTTGACACGGTCGATAATCACCGTCTGGAGGGCATCGAGCACCGCCTTGATGTCGGCAGAGTTGACGGTACACATGCGTTCGATATCGGTGGTCACGTCTTCGAGTTTGATGGGAGTGGTGGGTGCTACGCCGAGGTAGTACTTCTCTTTCTGGTCCTTGAGGTTCTTGGTTTTGCGGACGTTCAATTTCAACATAACTTTGTGGTATTAAAAAGGTTCGTAAAAGTTGGTTATGCCGCAGGTGGTCCGGACGGTGCGGCGAGGAGTCAACTCACGGTGCAAAGATACAATGCGAAAAACGCGAAATCCAAATTTTTTGAGCACCTATGCAGCACTGCACAAGCACTGGTGGCCGAAACCTGCTCATTATCATTGGTTTTGGACAAGGAGTGCTGATGGATTGCTGACGAAAAGCAATCCCCTCATAATTTAAACGTATGTTAATTTTAAGTAGCATAACATTTTTCCTTCAAAAAGATTTGGTAGTACTAAAAAGAAACACTATCTTCGCAAGCAGTTAACACCAAGACCACCCCAACGCCTTTGGATATGGCGTAGCTCCGCAAGGATTTGCGCCCGCAAGACACTCCCCCGACCGCGCGGGAGGTGGTCGCGCTCCCCTACTCCAGACCGGAACGGAGCGCACCGGGTACGACTCCAGGACTTCGGCCGCTGAAGTTGGTGCCTATCTGCCGAAAAACAACTTTGCGCACTGACTATCAGGACGCAATAACCTTGCAAAATCTAAAACCAACCGATTTATATCGCTACAAAATGCCGATGAATGACAAAGTTATGAGCAAAACAAACTATGCCCGGCAGCTCTTTCCACAGCTCTCGGACAGTCAAGCGCGAGCTCGCCTGCTCGACATTATTACGACGAACAAAAATTTGATGTACGACTTGATTGAGGCCCGCTGGCTTCCCCGCGGAAAATTCCTGAACCAAGGCTGCATCCAAGTGCTTGATGCCTTTTTTGGCATTGAAAGCCCCCTACATACTGCATAGTATTTAAGGGTAGATAAATGTTTTTCACAAAAAGGACCTCCGGATCCTCCCTTCCGGAACATGCTGCTTTATGAAAAGGTATGTGGCCCGCTACCTGCTTTAAACAGGTGCGATCAAAAGCTGATTTACGTCGGACTTTTGATGGTCAAACCCTTCTTCGCTCCAGCTTCAATGCAATTGGACTTTTCAGGAAGAAGGGTTTGGCGGGCCATTTTATTTTTTACTTTCACAGCTTCGAAAAAACGAAATTTACTCTGACGAGCATGGTGGCCAAGGTTACCGTTCTCTATCTTTCACCCCTTCAGTTTCCATCTACCCCTCGGCATGCCGGGGAAGCAGTGCACGGCGGTACATCCTATGGCCCGCAACGGCTACCTGCCACCCTACCCCATCATTGCACGAAGTGATTCAATTTTCCCGAGCGAAAAAGAATTTTGCCCGAACGGAAGAAGTTTTCCACAACGGAAAGCAGATTTTGCGGCATCGGAAAAGGAATTTGCCCGGACGGAAAGAAGTTTTCCACAACGGAAAGCAGATTTTGCGGCATCGGAAAAGGAATTTGCCCGGACGGAAAACAGCGAACACAGAAGGTTCCCGAAAGAAAGACGAATCCCGCCGGGATGACTGTTCCCCCGGGATTGAACATCAACCCCGCCTCTACCCCATTTTATGGGCCGATACTACCCGACAAGGGCCGATGGGCCGGTATGTTGAAGCACGTCGTGAGCAAAAGAAACTCCAGCTACAAACTTTATGATTACCTCTAACCTACTTACACCATGAAAACAAATCGAAACATTCAGTACATTGTGGTGCACTGCACCGCGACCCCTGCCAACACCCCTACAGCCAACATCCTGGCCGGATGGAAACAATTGGGCTGGCGCAACCCGGGCTACCATTTTTTGGTAGATGCCCGCGGACGCATAGAACGTCTGCTGAGCATCGACGCAATTGCCAACGGTGCCAAGGGCTATAACCGCACCTCCATTCATGTGGCCTATACCGGCGGGGTGGTTCCCCAGGCTACGACCCACAAACTGGTGCCTGCCGATACGCGTACCGAGGCCCAGCGCCGGGTGCTGCGAGCCCTGGTGGCCCTGCTGCACGCCGAATTTCCGAAGGCACGCGTAGTGGGTCATCGCGACCTCTCGCCCGACCTGAACGGCAACGGGGTGATTGAACCGGCAGAGTATACCAAGGCTTGTCCGTGCTTCGATGTGCAGCGCGAATACCGCCGGATGCTGACAGCTGCCTAACGGCCGCCCCTCCCTTTGTTTGAACCTGATTTCCAGACTCCGGACGCTGCCACCAGCGTTCGGGGCTGCAAAACGCACCCTTACGCAAGCGGCAAAAACTGCTCATTTCCAGCTATTTTACAACCCTGAAACCATTCAACAACCATGTTAAACCGTACCCGCTACAGGCGTCTGTCGCGTCTGATGAAAGCATTGGCCGACTACCTGAGCCAGCATCCCGAATCAGCGAACTTGACAGTGACCCAACTGATGGAAGAACTGACGCTGCACGAACTGCCCGAACTGGCTCCGCTGATTGAACCGAAAAAAGAGCGACGCAGCAAGCAAGTGGAAACAAATTCGGCATCCGAAACCGAAGACTTGCGAGACAACGAAAATGTGCGCAAAAAAGAAAAAGAAAAAACAAAGAAAAAAAATGCCCTTCCCCCAGACCCCTTTCCTAAAGAAAAAGAAATAAATAAAGAAAAAGAATTTTTGACCCCCTCCCCCCGTGCGCACGAGGAAGCTACGGGAAAAGCGAAGGCTGATAGGAATTTAGCGCAGCAAAACTTTGAAGGCTGGTGCGAAGCGGATTTCAAAAAGCAGCTGCTACGCTTTGCAGACCGCTACCCCATCCGGCTGCTCAGCAAATTCTTTTACTACTGGGCCGACCGCACCACCGACGGACGCATGCGCCTTCAACTGCAACAAACCTTCGACCTGGAAAAACGGCTGGCTGCATGGGCCTCGAAGGAATCGAATTTTTGCAAGTCTACTGGCGGAAGCAACGGGAACACAGCACCTGCCGAAATCTGCTCGCAATTTGCCCTCAACCAGGAGGCTATACCCGCATACCCGGAGCGACAGGCAGCAACCAACGGCCGAAAGGCTGCACGCTCCTTCGATGCCTTCGGAACTCCCGAGGCGGCTGCACGCTCCTTCGATGGCTTCGGCACATCCGAGATGGCTGCAGGATCCTTCGATGGCTACGGAACATCCGAGGCGGCTGCACGATCCTTCGATGGCTACGGAACATCCGAGGCAGCTGCACGATCCTTCGATGGCTACGGAACTCCCGAGACGGCTGCACGATCCTTCGATGGCTACGGAACATCCGAGACAGCTGCACGATTCTTCGATGGCTACGGAACATCCGAGGCGGCTGCACGATTCTTCGATGGCTTCGGAACTCCCGAGATGGCTGCACGGTTTACAGACAGCGCCCGCATGAACCAACCGAACCGGGGCACGGGATTTGTACGCGGCGAAAAGTCGTTGCCTCGTTTGTGATACGGGCCATACGGGTTATACTGCAAAGCGGGTGCCAACACACGAACGCAGCGCACCGACCCTGCAGCTTGCGCCGCCTTGTCCAGTCTGTTTATTTTCTTGAATTATTTTTTATTAACACCACCATTTCATCCATTCCATGAAGAACCCAGCCATACTTTTACCCTTATCCTCCGTTCCACACCCTATGGATGCCGCCTTTTCACGTGCCATTGGCGAACATTGCGAACTGCTGCGCCAGGTAGGTGTAGCCTTTCCCAACCATCGGTTGCACCTGGGCATACCCAACCACCCGGCCCGGTGCCTGCAGCTGGCACTGCAGCATTTTGTGCCGCACTTGACGTGGATTGATGAGTACAACGAGGTTGCCGACTGGCTCCGCGACAATCGGGGCAAGGGACTCATGCTGATGGGGCCCTGCGGCCGGGGTAAAACCGAAATTGCACTGCATGCCCTACCCTGCCTGCTGCATCTGACGCACAACCTGGTGCTCCAAACATTTACGGCCTGCGAAATGAGTCAGCACCTGGAACAGGTGATCAAGTTACGTCTGGTGGCTATTGATGACATCGGCACGGAGTCGCCCGACCGAATGGACTTTGGAAACCGCCGCTGTCCCTTTGCCGAACTGGTTGACGCGGCCGAGAAACGCGGAAACCTGCTGATAATCACCACAAATTTACCGCCCAGCACGCTGCGCAAACGGTACGGAGACCGAGTATACGACCGCCTGCGCAGTCTGGTGCGGGTGGTAGAATTTACCGGCAGCAGTATGCGGGAGTAAAGAGGGACAAAGAGGCCATACCGGGCTGGACTGCTTGAACAAGGGAATAGCGACAAAGACAAACTGCGCAATTGAAAGCGAACGGAACAGCTCAGCGGCAAATAAACAAAATTCGTTCCGGAAGCATCCTCTTTAACTCCTTCACAGACCCTTGCCGGAGTGGAAAGCGGATTTTCTCCGCAAGAAAAAATAATGCCGGAGCGGGAAGGTTGTTGCCCGAGCGGAAAGGTTGTTGCCTCAGCGGAAAACCAACTTGCCGGAGCGGAAAGGTTGTTGCCCCAGTGGAAAGCCAACTTGCCGGAACGGAAAGCCAACTTGCCG
>CALCVT010000135.1 GCA_937906495.1 uncultured Prevotella sp. | reverse complement strand
TGACCTTGTCGGCCGAGAGATTCTCTGAAATCTGGGCATATTTGGCTCCCAGCATATCCAACCCCTCGATGTAGAACTTGTTGATGCGCCGTCCCTGATACTCAATGCTGCCGTCATCGTTGACCAGCAGACCGGGCATCTTGGCAATGACATCGGCAATGCTTCGGTCTTGCTGCTGTTTGAACACACTTACCGGATAGGTCAGTGTATCGCCCCGTTGTGCAATGCGGGGCGCCTTAATCTGCACTTCTTTGATTTGGTAAGACTGTTCCTTCAGTACAACCATCTGTCCGGAACGGAAATGCTGTATATCGATGGAGTCCTTGGCATAGCCGAGGAGGGTAAATATCAGTGTGCCGGATTGTTTGTCCGGACACGACAAGGTAAATTGCCCGTCGGCATCTGTGCGGGTAAAGGCCAGCGGCTTTCGGGTCGCTTTCTCAAACAGCACGACCGACACCACTTCGAGGGGGGCACGATTCGTATCGACCACCCGCCCGGTGAGCGACTGGGCCACTGCTGCGGTAGAGAGCAGCAGCAAAACGAGAAAGACAAAGCACTTATTCATACACATCCATTAAGCAGGCATTAAAACTCCGTTGCGCCTTGGGCGGTTCGCTATAGCCGCTGCCCTGCAGACGGTTGGTGGTGTTCCATTGGTCTTTCCAGTAGTCTTGCAGCAGCCGTTGAAATTGTTTTGCTGTCAACCGCTCGTAGCGTTTAGGCCGGAAAACAAGGACCGTTGTTTGTCGCAGCTGCTCAATGCCGGTGGCCACAAACGAAAACTCCTGCCGGCTTTCTGAAGCCGCTAAAATCAGTCCGGGTAGACCGCCCAACTTCCAGGGACCATTGTCAAAAGGCAAGTCGAGCGTGTACCAGGCTGTCCAGGTGCGTCCGCGAAAATGACATACGGCCTTGTGGCAGGGATAACCGATGATAAGGGTATCGCCTTCGGCCAGTTCCCACGCAAAGGTAGGAATGGCTTCCTCATAGCAAAAGAAAAAGTCGTTGTGCAGGGCATCGGTATAAGTTAGTGTCCCTTTTTGCGGAATGTGTTTATACACTTCATATTCGCGCCCCTTCTTGGAACCGTACATGCCTGCCAAAAACTGCAATTTATTCATCGGGTCTTGGGTGGTACGTTCTACCGAATCGCGCAACTGCAGAAACTGCTCGAACCGTTGGCTGTAAAACCGCGAGGCGTGTTTGCCTATATCCAGCAGGTTCGTGTCATCAAAAGTTTCTTTTTGTTCCTGCGTATGTTTGTATGTGGCGCGATATTGTACGCGCACTTGTACCGTGTCTATGACCTCTTGCGCTTGGGTACAGAGGGCAGCCAGACAGCATGCTATTGTGAATACAAAAGACTTCATAGGCTAACATATATAATCATATCACAATAGGTACAGGACTTTTTCAGTACCTTTTATTCCATGTACAAATAACATATGATACAGAAGACAAAAGTAATGTTTTACCATCATATTTCCTACTCATTTTTCAGAAATAATTGCACTTACGTGATGCGCTTGCTGCTACTAAGGTTTGATTGTATTTGAATTGTATGACTATGACATACATCCGAAGCAAAGGAAAAACGACCAAAGCTGTAGCGTTGCATAACCTTAGATAGCACTATTTGAGAAATGAAAGAATTAAAGTAACTGAAAACAAACAACCGGACAACCCAAATCTTTTGTAACAAATTATTACTTGTGACTATAGTAACTTAATCAGGTTTACCGGAATTTAAATAGTGACTTTATAGGTAACTCAGCGCAATCCGCTAAAACGAAAAACTCCGAAACGCTTGATAATGAAGCATTTCGGAGTTTTGCAGGTGGTGCCACCAGGAATCGAACCG
>CALCVT010000134.1 GCA_937906495.1 uncultured Prevotella sp. | reverse complement strand
ATATATACAACCTCTTATTGTATTAATTTACTTGATTTAATTCCGCCAACGGGTACATAATCAAAACTCACACAAAATTAATCAAGAAAATAATCGCCCACACATAATAGGCCAACCTTTACGATTCCTAACTACAACAAACTGTAGATGCTAAAAAAAGAAGTTGAATATTAGTCAGATTAACAAGAAATCACTACCTTTGCTTGCGTAAAGCCTCAAGTACTTTCATCCCTATCCAACAACAAGAGAGGCATACATAGGCTTACGCCTATATTATTAAACAGACCCTAACACCAAAAGCCAATAAACATGCTGAAACAAATTATGAACGGCCGTATCCTCACCCCTACGGGTTGGGTAGAAGGTGGATCCGTTATCATTGAAGGAAACAAAATTCAAGCTGTAACCAACTGCAACCTTCCTGTTGAAGGTGCTGAAAAAATTGACGCTAAAGGGTGCGTAGTTGTACCCGGTGGTATTGAAATGCACGTACATGGCGGCGGTGGACGCGATTTTATGGAAGGCACGGAAGAAGCATTTCGTGTAGCCATTAAAAGCCACATGGAGTATGGAACTACCTCTATATTTCCTACACTTTCGTCTTCAACCATGCCAATGATTGAAAAGGCTGTCGAAACCTGTGAAAAGCTAATGAATGAACCCGACAGTCCCGTGCTTGGCTTGCACCTTGAAGGCCCCTACTTCAATCCGAAACAGGCAGGTGCACAAATCCCCGAATGGATTAAAGCCCCCGTACCCGAAGAGTACGAGCCCCTGCTTAAGAAGGCCAAATGTCTTAAACGTTGGGACGAAGCACCTGAACTCCCTGGCTCCATTGAATTCATAAAATGCTGCCGCAAACATGGAGTACTGCCATCTATTGGCCATACCCGCGCTACCTATCAAGAAGTACACGCAGCTAACGAAGCTGGTATGACGCATGCAACACACTTTTACAATGCAATGCCTGTAGTATATAAAAACCGAGAGTTTAAAGAGGCTGGTACCGTAGAAAGTATCTTTGCTGAAAAAAACATGACTGTTGAAATGATTGCTGACGGCATCCATGTTCCTCCTGTTATGCTCCGCATGATTTACCAAATTAAAGGTGTTGAACGTACTGCACTAGTTACCGACTCGTTGGCTTGTGCCGCTACTCATGGCAATGCAGCCTTTGACCCTCGTGTTATTCTTGAAGATGGCGTATGCAAGCTAGCAGACCGCTCAGCACTTGCCGGATCTATCGCTACTATGGATCGCCTTATCCGCACCTGCGTACAACAAGCTGGTATTCCGCTCGAGGATGCTTGCCGCATGGCCAGCGAAACCCCTGCAAAAATCATGGGCGTCTACAATCGTAAGGGATCTATTGAAGCAGGAAAAGATGCAGACATTATCATGTTCAATGACTTGCTTGAATTGACCTACGTGATGCAAATGGGACACGAAGTAACCAACAAACTTTAAAACCCATCCATCATATGAACTATTGGATATAAATAATGTTTCAATGGTTTCATCTACCAGATTATCCATCTAAAGAATGAAGGACAGGGCTTAATGAACTGTTTGCCTAACAGTTTCAATCCTGTCCTTCAATTTTTACTTCAATAAGAGCCAACACCCTATATTACGAATTCTTACTAATCAAACTGAAAAGTATGCTATATTTCAAATAGCGCATTTAATGATTAGTTTTGAATAAAAAACTTTGTCTTTTTATTGCGATATCGTAACTTCGCACCCTATATGCTGAACAACGAAAATTATCTGTATTCACAACCTGTACTCGACCTTGTTACGGTAAGCACAGAGTATTGTAAATATCTTGAGCAAATCCAAGTAGGCGACAACAATGACTTTTGCCGAGTTATGCGCGGTTTACTTCCTATGATTTATCTCAAAACAACACTATTGGGAAGCACTCCTGAAGTTCCAGGATGGAACGAAAAGAAAGTTACCGAAGCTGACTATAACTTTGTAAGGAATTCTGTTGCCGCTATTCTTGCCGATAAAGACGACTACCTTGATGTCTTTGTTGAAGATTTCAAATACTCCGAAAATCCTGTACTCTGCACTATCAGCGAGAATTTAGCCGACATCTACCAGCAATTACGCGAACTGGTAGAGGCCTTTCGTGAAGGCTATGAAGAAGCTATGCAAGTGGCACTCTTTGAAACCATTGATGAATTTCAACTGCAATGGGGACAAAAACTCCTTAATGCGCTACGTGCACTGCATGACATTTCAACCCGTAGTTAAAATAGCGATACCCCGTTGATATTTTTAAATAATAGCCCAACGCATACCCCTATAGAGAACCAAACTACAAACCCTAAGGAACGGCCAAGATACAGCAACTATGCGCCAACTATTTATTAAAACAGACAAGACTTTTATTACGCCCCTACCCCGCTTTGCATTTGAAGGACGAATCATTGTAATACAAAGCGAAAGTGAAGCGAGACGTGCAGTAGAATACTTGCGCCAATCGCCAATATTAGGCATTGATACAGAAACTCGTCCTGCATTCAAACGAGGTGAATCACATAAGGTAGCTTTGTTACAAATTGCCAATGAAGAGATATGCTTTCTTTTTCGTTTAAACGAAATCGGTTTTCTACCATGTCTGATTGAATTACTATCTGATTCCAATGTCCTAAAAATTGGGCTTTCGCTACAAGACGACTTTATGATGCTCCGCCGCAGACAACCGGACTTCAAACCTGCCAACTGCATAGATCTACAAGATTATGTCAAACAAATGGGTATTGAAGACATGAGCCTGCAAAAACTATATGCCAACGTTTTCCATATGCGCATATCCAAAGCAGCCCGACTTTCTAACTGGGAAGCAGATGTTTTGACAGACTCCCAAAAAGTATATGCTGCTACCGATGCCATTACCTGCATTCAACTATACAAGGAATTGCACGCTCTAAACGAAAGCAAATCGTTTGAATTAGTGTAGCAAATACAATTTCCATGTCTTACACATAGACCTGCACGCTCTTTGGCCACCTACTTAAAAACCTTACTACAATCCCAGCCTTTATACTATATTATCAATGCATAACATCTATCTGCGCAAAGGAAAATCAGAAAGTCTCAAGCGATTCCATCCCTGGGTTTTCTCAGGAGCTATAGCCAACAGCAATGGCAAACTGAGCGAAGGCGAATTAGTACGCATCATTTCACACGAAGGCGAACTAATGGGCTACGGCCACTACCAAATTGGCTCAATAGCCGTACGTATGCTCACCTTCAAGGAAGAACCCATCAATCAAGACTTTTGGCATCAACGACTGACAGAAGCTTTTAACTTGCGACGGGCACTTCAACTCACCGGACGCCAAGATAACGATATCTATCGACTTGTGCATGGCGAAGGAGATCGTTTGCCTGGGCTAATTATTGACGTTTATGGCCGAACAGCCGTCATGCAAGCCCACTCTGTAGGCATGCACGTTTGTCGTGAAACCATTGCAGACGCACTTATAGCAGCCTCAGAAGGACTAATAGAAAACGTTTATTACAAGTCGGAAACAACCCTTCCCTTTAAAGCTGACCTACATCAAGAAAACGGCTTTTTAAAAGGACATGATGACGGAAACATTGCTACAGAAAATGGCCTACGCTTTCATATAGACTGGCTGCGCGGTCAAAAAACCGGATTTTTTGTTGACCAACGAGAAAACCGTGCCCTTCTTGAACACTATGCAAAAGGACGCAATGTTCTCAACATGTTTTGCTATACAGGTGGATTTAGCGTCTACGCTTTGCGTGGAGGAGCCAAACTGGTTCACTCTGTAGACTCTTCGTCAAAGGCCATAGACCTTACACGCGCCAATGCAACACTCAATTTTCCGGATGACAACCGACATGAAGCCTATGCCGAAGATGCTTTCAAATTCCTAGAACAAGCAGGCCATAACTACGACTTAATTGTTCTTGACCCACCTGCCTTTGCCAAACACAAAGACGCACTACGAAACGCATTGAAAGGATATACACGACTCAACGCCATAGCATTCCAAAAGATTAAGCCCGGAGGTATACTTTTTACATTCAGTTGTTCACAAGCCGTAAACAAAGACCAATTCAGATTGGCCGTATTCACGGCAGCAGCACAAAGCGGACGCCATGTTCGCATTTTGCATCAACTACATCAACCAGCTGATCATCCTATCAACATATACCACCCTGAGGGCGAATACCTCAAAGGACTAGTCCTAGAAGTGGAATAATTAAGGCAAATAATACTTCTATACTTAAAGAACTGCTCTTTTAAGCATAAATCGCTTCAAGTCCAAGTAACGCCTTGAAAAAATTCACTATCTTTGCGGACAAAACTACAACATACAACCGATTATGATTAAAATAACTTTCCCAGATGGATCCGTTCGTGAGTACGAAAACGGCGTAACGGGCCTCCAAATAGCAGAAAGCATATCGCAGCGTTTGGCACAAGACGTGTTAGCCTGCGGAGTAAATGGTGAAACCGTCGAACTTAACCGACCCATTAATGAAGATGCAACTATCAACCTTTATAAATGGGACGACGAAGAAGGCAAACACGCCTTTTGGCACACCTCAGCACACCTTATGGCCGAAGCTATGCAAGAACTTTGGCCCGGCACCCAGTTTGGTATTGGTCCCGCAATCGAAAACGGATTCTACTACGATGTCATGCCTCCACAGGATGTATCCATCAGTGAAAGCGATTTCTCTAAAATTGAGAAAAAAATGCAGGAACTCGTACAACGCAAAGAAGCACTTGTACGCAAGGATATTGCCAAAGACGACGCACTCAAATTCTTTGGCGAACATGGGCAGACCTATAAAAACGAACTCATTGCCGAACTCGAAGATGGCCATATTACCACCTATACCCAAGGTGCATATACTGACCTCTGCCGCGGTCCTCACTTGCTCAACACAGCTCCCATTAAGGCTGTCAAGGTAATGGCCGTAAGTTCAGCATATTGGCGCGGCGACGAAAAGCGCCCCCAAATGACTCGTGTTTATGGTATTTCCTTCCCGAAAAAGAAAATGCTCGACGAGTACCTTCAACTCCTTGAAGAAGCCAAACGTCGCGACCACCGCAAGATTGGTAAGGAAATGGAACTCTTCATGTTCTCAGACCTTGTTGGAAAAGGACTCCCCATGTGGCTACCCAAAGGTACTGCACTCCGTCTGCGCCTTGAAGATTTCTTAAAGAAAATTCAAAAGCGATATGGTTATCAGCAGGTTATGACTCCACACATTGGCTCTAAGAACCTCTACGTTACCTCTGGCCACTATGCCAAGTATGGTAAAGACTCTTTCCAGCCTATCCATACACCTGAAGAAGGCGAAGAGTACATCCTCAAGCCCATGAACTGCCCGCATCACTGCGCAATTTTTGCATGGAAACCCCGTTCATACAAAGACCTTCCTCTCCGCTTAGCAGAATTCGGTACTGTCTACCGTTACGAACAAAGCGGCGAACTCCACGGATTAACGCGCGTACGCGGCTTTACGCAGGATGATGCTCACATATTCTGTACCCCCGAGCAAGTTAAGAACGAGTTCTTGCGCGTAATGGATATTATTATGATTATCTTCCGCGCACTCAAGTTCGACAAGTTCGAGGCCCAAATTTCACTTCGTGATAAAGAAAATCGTCAAAAGTATATTGGCTCCGACGAAAACTGGGAGCGCGCAGAACAAGCCATCATCGAAGCTTGCGAAGAAAAAGGTTTGCCTGCTCGCATCGAATATGGCGAGGCTGCCTTCTACGGTCCCAAACTCGACTTCATGGTCAAAGATGCACTTGGCCGCCGCTGGCAATTAGGTACAATACAGGTTGACTACAATTTGCCAGAGCGCTTCCAGCTTGAATACACCGGTTCTGATAACCAAAAGCATCGCCCGGTGATGATTCACCGCGCACCTTTCGGATCAATGGAACGCTTTGTTGCCGTACTCATCGAACATACAGCCGGTCACTTCCCTCTTTGGCTAACACCCGATCAAGTAGCTATTCTTCCAATATCGGATAAGTTCAACGACTATGCTCAACAAGTATGCAAAACACTTGACGAACTCAATGTGCGCGCTTATGTTGACGACCGTTCAGAAAAGATTGGCCGCAAGATTCGCGATAACGAAATGAAACATGTGCCCTACTTGCTAATTGTTGGCGAAAAAGAAGCCACAGAAGGTACAGTTTCGGTACGCAAACAGGGCGAAGGTGACCAGGGAAACCTCTCCGTTGAAGATTTTGCAAATAAAATCAACGAAGAAGTAGCTGAAATGACAAAAAATTACTAACTTTGCGCCCGCTAAGGCTTAAGCCAGCAGTATGATTGAGAGCAGCGTGCATATCCAATGCACAAATATAGATTTGCACACTGCTCTCGACCTATTAAATCAAAAACAACAATTAATGCCAGCACCGCAGAAACCTCGCCGCGACCACAATAAACCTCAACACCGCATCAATGAGCAAATTCGTTGTCGCGAAGTCCGCATCGTAGGAGATGACGTTGAATCAGAAGTAATGCCCACACGACAAGCCATCCAGCTTGCCCAACAAAAAGGGGTTGACTTGGTCGAAATATCGCCCAACGCCGTTCCTCCTGTGTGCCGACTCATCAACTACTCAAAATTCCTCTATCAACAGAAGAAACGACAGAAGGAACTGAAAGCCAAGCAAGTAAAAATTGAAGTCAAAGAAATTCGTTTCGGACCTCAAACTGACGAACATGACTACAATTTTAAACTTAAACACGCCAAGGAATTCCTCTCTGAAGGTGATAAAGTAAAGGCCTATGTATTCTTCCGCGGACGTTCCATCTTGTTTAAAGAACAAGGAGAAGTGCTTCTTTTACGCTTTGCGAACGACCTTGAAGAATACGGAAAGGTTGAACAAATGCCGGTTCTAGAAGGCAAACGTATGATTCTCTTTATTGCACCGAAAAAGGTTGTAAATACTAAAAAAGCCGACAATGAGAACAACGCTGCTGAACAAAATAATGAACCGAAAGTAAAAAAAGCACCACAGGTAAAGGCTAAGAAGGAATACCTCGGCCCCAAAGTAGAAGGCGAGGACTTCTAACAAACACTATTATAAATATATTGCGTACATTTACACAATATAAATTTATATAGAACTTTCAGATAATTACAGTCTGCTGTAAAACGGACTGAAATAACGCTCGCGCGCTATGTTCGGTATCTCACGTAGCCGCAGCTATATACTAATCAATTAAACATTAAAGAAAATGCCAAAAGTAAAGACTAATTCTGGTGCAAAAAAGCGCTTTGTCCTCACCGGAACAGGTAAGATCAAAAGACGTCACGCTTACCACAGTCACATTCTG
>CALCVT010000133.1 GCA_937906495.1 uncultured Prevotella sp. | reverse complement strand
ATGGTATTTATTTGGAAAAACAAGAGCAGAAGTGTACCCAATAAAAACACATACTGAAAAAATCTGCAATTTTCTTGTATTTTTCTCGGCTCCTTATCTGCGTATTGAGGGTAGAAGGTGAAGAAACAAGAAAAGAGACTTCGTTTTTGCACGGCTGCCTGCATTCTTTGCAATTGCGCGGCTTATTTGTAACTTTGCAGCCACAAAGCTAATTTATTACTTTCTATTTATTTTTATGGTACTCAATTACATTTGGATTGCCTTCTTCGGTATTGCTTTTGTCATTGCGCTTATCAAATTGCTGTGCTTTGGCGATGTGGAGGTTTTCCCGGCTATCATAAATTCTACTTTCGAATCTTCAAAAACTGCATTCGAAATCTCTATCGGACTGACCGGTGTTCTGGCCCTATGGCTGGGCATTATGAAAATAGGCGAACGCGGAGGCGTGGTCAATGCGCTATCGCGCCTGCTAAGTCCGGTGTTCGAAAAACTCTTTCCCGAAATTCCGCACAACCACCCGGTGTTCGGCAACATCTTTATGAATCTTTCGGCCAACATGCTTGGATTGGACAATGCTGCCACCCCGCTCGGCTTTAAGGCGATGGAAGGTTTGCAGGAACTAAACTCCCGAAAAGACACGGCCTCGAATGCCATGATTATGTTTTTGGTGCTCAACACTTCGGGGCTAACCATCATTCCTGTCAGCATTATGGTTTATCGCGCCCAGTTGGGGGCAGCTCAACCTACCGATGTTTTCATCCCGCTCTTGCTGGCCACGTTCTTCTCTACCCTGGCTGGCATTATTGTAACCAGTATTTACCAACGCATTAACCTGCTTCAGCCTGTACTGCTCGGCACACTTGGCGTACTGTCGGCCGGTGTTGCCGCACTTATATGGGGGTTCAGCCAACTCGACAGCACGATGATGAATATAGTAGGAACTACGACGGCCAATGTGCTGCTCTTTGCTATTATCATCTGTTTTATAGCAGCCGGCGTACGCAAGCGCATCAACGTGTACGACGCCTTTATTGAAGGAGCCCAGGGAGGATTCGAAACTGCCGTACGCATCATTCCCTACCTTGTAGCCATACTGGTTAGCATCGGGGTATTCCGCGCTTCGGGTGCCATGAGCTGGCTTATCGGAGGCATTGAATGGCTGGTAAGCCTCAGCGGGCTCGACAGCCAGTGGGTGGGTGCGCTGCCTACCGCTCTCATGAAACCGCTTTCGGGCAGTGGAGCACGCGGCATGATGCTCGACGCCATGCAAACCTACGGGGCCGACTCGTTTGTAGGTCGTCTGAGTTGTATTTTTCAAGGTTCGACCGACACAACCTTCTATATTTTAGCCGTTTACTTTGGTTCGGTGGGTATATCCAAAACGCGCCATGCCGTAAGTTGCGGCCTCATTGCCGATTTGGCGGGCATTCTTGCAGCCATCGGCATTACTTACCTGTTCTTTTAAATTGCCCTACGGCTTACCTAACAATCCTTACTCATGGCAGCAACTGCTACTTCAGCAAAATCATCATCGAATGGCATGAAGGCCCTGGCCAAAGACACGGCCATCTATGGCGTTTCGAGCATTGTCGGACGCTTTCTCAACTACTTGCTTGTACCGCTTTACACAGCCAAACTGGCTGCTTCTTCGGGTGGGTACGGCGTTATTACCGAGGTGTACAGCTATGTTGCCTTACTCCTGGTAATGCTTACCTTCGGCATGGAAACTACTTTTTTCCGCTTTGCCAATAAGGAGAACGAAGACCCCCACCGCGTATATGCCACAACCCTCGTATTAGTAGGGGGTGTGGGACTGGCCTTCATAGCTGGCGTACTGGGATTTATTCAGCCTATTTCGGCTGCGCTCGATTATGCTGCACACCCTGAGTTCCTGGGAATGATGGCTGTATGTGTGGCAATCGACGCTTTTCAGTGCATTCCATTTGCCTACTTACGCTACCAGCGCCGCCCCATCAAGTTTGCCGCACTCAAGTTACTCTTCATTGTGCTCAACATTGCACTTAACCTGGTCTACTTTGTATTGCTGCCGGCACTCTACTCTACCCCCGAATACCGCCAGGCCATCGCTGCCATATACAACCCGGCCTATGGCGTGGGCTACGCTTTTGCCATCAACTTGTTCTGCACGGCTCTCATTACCCTATTCTTCAAGCGCGAGTTGTCACAATTCAGTTTCAAAGCCTTCGACCCTACACTGGCAAGGCGCATGCTGGGATATGCCTGGCCCATCCTGATACTGGGTATTGCCGGCATACTCAACCAAACGGCCGACAAGATGATTTTTCCGCGTCTTGTACCTGGACACGAAGGTAAGGTGCAACTGGGCATATACGGAGCGAGCGTCAAAATAGCCATGATTATGGCCATGATTACACAGGCCTTCCGCTACGCCTACGAGCCCTTTGTGTTTGGCCGGCAAAAGGATAAAGACAATCGAGCCACTTATGCCAAGGCCATGAAGTTCTTTATTATTTTTACGCTGTTGGCTTTTCTCATGGTTATGGGCTATATCGATATACTCAAGCACATCATAGGCCCGGGCTACTGGGAGGGACTGCGAGTAGTTCCGATTGTCATGGCAGCCGAAATCATGATGGGCATCTACTTTAACCTTTCCTTTTGGTACAAACTAATTGACCGCACCATCTGGGGGGCCTGGTTCTCGGGTATCGGCTGTTTGGTGCTCATTGCTGTCAACGTGCTCTTTATTCCTGACTACGGATACATGGCCTGCGCCTGGGCTGGTTTTGCAGGATACGGCACTGCCATGGTACTAAGCTACCTGGTAGGTCAACGCTACTACCCCATCAACTATCCACTCAAGAGTATTGCGGTGTATATACTCATAGCTCTGCTGTTTTTCGGCATCATGCAATTAGCCGCGGCTTATGTGCCGCAACTTTGGCTCCGCCTGATAATCAACAGCGGCTGCATTGTGCTCTTCATAGCACATACCGTACACTACGACTTTCCGCTTTCTAACCTTCCCGTAGTAGGAAAATATTTTAAACGTTAGCTCATGAATTACAACGAACATACACTGCCCTGCGGCTTGCGCATTATACACGAACCTACTACATCGGCCGTTGTATACTGCGGCTATGTAATGCTGGCGGGAACACGCCACGAAGAGGATGCCGACTCGGGCATGGCTCACTTTATTGAGCATATGAGTTTTAAAGGAACCTCGCACCGCAGAGCATGCCATATTACCAATGGTCTGGAGCGGGTGGGAGGCGACCTCAATGCCTATACTACCAAACAGGAAACGGTTTACTATGCCACTATCCTGAAGGAAGACTTTAAGCGGGCTGCCGAACTGCTCACCGACATCGTGTTTCACAGCACCTATCCGCAATCCGAAATCGACAAAGAGGTGGAGGTGATTTGCGACGAGATTGAAAGTTACAAGGATTCGCCTTCTGAAATCATCTTCGACGAGTTTGAGAGCATGATGTTTCCAGGCCAGCCGCTCGGACGCGACATCTTAGGACGGGCCGACCGCCTGCGCCAATATCAAACGGCCGATGCCCTGCGCTTTGCACGGTGCCACTACCGGCCTGACAACGCCGTATTCTATGTGTATGGCAATGTGCCTTTCAGCCGGATTGTGCGCACACTCGAGGCCCTGCTGCCCACCTGCACAGACAACGCTATGCCACTGCCCGCACAGGCCTTGCCCCTGCCCAACCAGAAGGCTGTTGTGCGCGAAGTGGAAAAGGGCACGCACCAGGCACATGTGCTCATAGGCGGACCTACCTTCGGAGGCCGCGACCCGCGACGCTTTGCACTCATGCTGCTCAACAATATGCTTGGCGGACCTGGAATGAATTCACGCCTCAACATCAGTCTGCGCGAAAAGGCCGGACTCGTATACAGCGTCGACTCGTACCTCAACACTTATCCCGACACCGGATTTTGGAATGTGTACTTTGGCTGCGACCAACACGATGTGGCGCGTTGCCAGCGGTTGCTGCTGCGCGAACTCCACCGCTTTACCGATGGGCTACTCTCGCCCACGCAACTGCATGCAGCACAAAAGCAGTTGTTAGGACAAATAGGCATTTCGACCGATGCTTCTGAAAGCTACGCGCTTGCCTTAGGCAAAAACTACGCACACTATCGCTGCTACCGCGACACGGCGAAACTCTGCCAGGCCGTGGCAGCTGTTACGGCCGAAGAGGTGCAGCAGGTGGCTGCCGAAATCTACAACGAGCAACGCCTCATTACCCTTATTTACCGCTAAACGCATGATTTCGTCAAGCCACCTGAAGGCCTGTGCAGCCCAATTGGGTTTTTCGGCCTGCGGCCTTGCCCCGGCCGAACCGTTGCCCGCCTGGCGCACCGAACTCTTTGAGCAATGGATTGCGCAAGGCTGCCAGGGCGAAATGGAATATCTGGCCCGACATGCCGAAAAAAGGGCCGACCCAAGGCTGCTGGTCGAGGGAGCCCAAACGGTGGTTAGCCTGGCTGTGAACTACTATCCCGGACATTGGACCGAAGGTACCGGAAACGAGGAGGATGGACGGGCGCAAACACCAAACGCCTGGCGGCTGGCACGCTATGCCTACGGAACCGACTACCACGAGGTGCTGAAACAAATGTTGCGAAAGCTAATGGCGGAAACCGGACTTGAAGAGGGGAAGGACGGACGCTGCTTTGTTGACACAGCGCCAATTGACGAGAAGTACTGGGCCGTAAGGTGCGGGCTGGGATGGCAAGGCCGCCACTCCCAACTCATTGTGCCGCAGGCGGGGAGTTTTTTCTTCCTGGGCGAACTGATACTTACCCCCCCTGCCGATGCCTACGACGAACCCATAAAAAACCGATGCGGTAACTGCAGGGCATGCATAGAGGCCTGCCCTACCGGAGCTTTGGACAACAGCGGCAAACTCGATGCCCGACGCTGCCTGTCGTACCTTACAATTGAGCATAAAGGAGCCATTCCTGAACAGCTGGCAGCTAAAATGGCACCTTGCATTTATGGTTGCGACCGCTGTGCCGAGGCATGCCCCTGGAACCAACGCTTTGCAAGTCCAACCACCATCTGCGACTTGCAGCCGCGCCACGCACTTTTAAACATGACGCCTGAGGGGTGGCAACACCTGGAAGTGGAACAATACAGGGAACTATTTAGAAAAAGTGCTGTAAAAAGGGCTAAATACGACGGACTGATGCGCAACATACAAGCTGTGGCTATGCACCACGAAGGAGAATAAGCCCTGAATAAAAAGCTACCGGCTACACCCTGGCTACTCTGCCCTACATCATACCGGCTTGCTGCAAGTAACCAACTGCCCTTGGGCGCTGTTACCAGCCCGAACGTTACTTGTATGGATTTGTACGGATGTCACTAAATTTATTACAAATCATCGGTTGACTATGTAAACTTGCGATATCAAGCCCCGGCACAGGCAATAAGGTATGTGTTATTTTTAAAAAGGGATGTAGAATTTTCTACAGGCGGGCCAGAAAATTCTATCGCAGCGATAGAAATTTCTGTCGCAGCGATAGAAATCTCGTATCCGGCAGTTCAAAACGGCGCTAAAAGCTATAAAATATTCATTTTGCATGCACAGAAGGCGGGCTGACTTGCTTTAACAAGTCAGCCCGCCTTCTGTTTTTTTTATCTGCTTCGTTTAAGAATATTCAAATTTACACTTTTCGAACAGAATCTCCAACTTTTGAGGTTTATATTGAACCTATAAATTAGTTTCTGCACGTTCTGCTATTATGCCGGATGGTCTTTCCATACATAGAATGTGCCTTTGCATGCTACATAAAGCACTGCGCACAGGGCTCTTGCCTGCATAAACTGCAACCGGCATTACCTGTGTAAATCATCAGTCGAACACCTTGAACGTATAGCCCTGCGACAGTAACCACTCAATGGCCCGCGGCAAGGCATACAGCAACTTATCTTGACTTTTAAGCGAATCGTGAAAAGTGATGATACTACCCGGCCGGGCATACCTGCGCACATTGAGCAGCACATCGCGTCCGTTAAGACGCGTGGAGTAGTCGCGGGTTACGAGATCCCACATCACTACTTTATAGCGCTGCTTGACCATGATGTACTGGTCCCACTTCATCCACCCGTGGGGCGGACGGAACAGGTTGGTTTGCAAGTAAACATTGGCCTTGTCTACATTGCGCACATAAGACCGGATGCCATGACGCAAACCTCCTATGTGATTGAAAGTGTGATTACCCAGGCGGTGCCCGCGTGCCTTGACCATTTCGAACACCTCGGGATGCTTGCGTATGTTATCGCCTACCATAAAGAAGGTGGCCTTAATGCCATAGTGGTCGAGCACGTCGAGCACCCAGGGTGTCACCTCGGGTATGGGGCCGTCGTCGAAGGTGAGGTAAACAGCCCGCTCGTGCTTGTCCATGCGCCAAAGGGCATGGGGATAAAGCCACCGCAAGAACCAGGCAGGTTGTTCGATAATCATAATTGGCTGATATTATGTTTTGAAACAAAAGGTACTGACGTACCCCCTATCCCGGTCTGCTCCATGACAGAAGGGAGCAGGAGTGCGACAGGAGGCACGTCAGTTAAAAAGCAGAAATTACTTGCCTTGCTGCATGCGCTGAATTTGCTGCATGTAGATTTGGGCACCAAAGGCAAAAGCTTCGGTTTTGCCAGCATCTTCAATGCGCTTGCGATAAGCCGGATAGTTTGCATCGCCCGACTCTTTGAGCACACCTTCAGCCTCGTACACGCTCAGCACAAGCATATAAGCAGTGCGTGCATAGGTATTGAGGCGTTCCACTCCGAGCGAACTGAGGTAGGCTAGATATTGCAGGTCGTAGTCAATCACCTGTTTAGCTACCAGGGCGGCCTCTTTTTTATCGCCGGCATCGAGCCACAGCATGGCCAGACGCGAATCGTCATCGGCAAGGGGCACGGTGCTGTAAGGCAACTTCATGCGGCTCTTGCGCAATACTTGGAGAGCCTTTTGCTTCTCGCCGTTGCGCAGGTATTCCTCAACCAGCATCTGCATCATGCGGCGATGGGTGTTGCACATGCGGCTTACCGTTTCGTCGAGGTAGATGCCGGGGGTGTTGACCTGGCCAAACTTAAAGCGCTTCATCATGTTACTATACATCAAGTCGGTATCAATCTTACCCATAAAGCCATAGTTAAACGGCGTAATGCGGTAGGCAAGACCCTCGAGTACCAGGTAATTTTCAAGTCCGGCATAGTTGCCCGGGCCGAGGGTAACACTCATATACATGGGGCGCTTCCAGTTGGTGCGGGCCAGCATTTCGTAAATCATCACGTCGTTACGATAAAGACCGCGGTCTTTCTCGTAAGCTTGTCGCAAGGATATCTGCATTTTGTCGGGGATGGAGTCGGGATGGCAGGGCAAATACATGCCGCTGGCCTTGACTGCCTCTTTATCGACAGTAATAACTACAGAGTCGGTAGGGAAGTAACCACCCTCGGTTTTCTTGACATAATTGTCGAGAATATAAGAGAGTTCGTAGGGATCGACAGCCGGATTTTGCTGCTTGAGCTCATCGAGTTTGGCTTTTCCTTCGGGATAGATGGGATAGAAGGTATGTTTGCCATTGTCAACGTAGTACAAACGCTCCCACGTGATGGGCAGTGCGGGCGAATCGTATGCCGGACGGCGCATCTGGTCGGTGTACCAGTCAGTTTGCAAGTACGAGAGGTTGCATACACGGGCATCGGTACGGCTACCTTCTACTTCCTGATTGTACCACAGCGGGAAGGTATCGTTATCGCCATTGGTAAAGATAATGGGATTACCCTTTTCAGGCAGGGTATTAAGGTAGTTCAAACCAAAGTCGCGACAGGCAAAACGGCCGGAACGGTCGTGGTCGTCCCAGGTTTGGCTCACCATCTGCAAGGGTACGAGCAAGCCTGCAATCGAAGCTATAGCAGCCACTGCAGTTCTGTTTTTAAGCACGTACTCCAGGCCTCGGGCAAGCGCTGCCACTCCCAAGCCAATCCAAATGGCAAAGGCGTAGAACGAACCTGCATAGGCATAATCGCGCTCACGCGGTTGTGCAGGGGGCTGGTTAAGGTAGAGCACAATGGCCAGACCCGTCATGAAGAAGAGGAAGAACACTACCCAGAACTGGCGCACGCCCTTATCACCACGGAAGGCCTGCCAGAAGAATCCTAACAAACCAAGCAACAGGGGCAGGCAGTAGAACACATTGTGACCCTTGTTCTGCTTGAGCACATCGGGCAAGAGGCTCTGGTCGCCGTACATCGCATTGTCAATAAAGGGGATGCCGGTTATCCAGTTGCCATGCTCCAGTTCACCCTGACTCTGAATATCATTTTGGCGGCCGGCAAAGTTCCACATAAAGTAGCGCCAGTACATAAAGTTAACCTGATAGGACAGGAAGAAGCGCAGATTGTCGAACTGCGAGGGCATCTCGCCGGGAACTTCGTAGCCTTCGGGAGTTGAGAAGGTCACGCTATTCATCTTTATATCGCCCAGCCACTGATAGTAATAGTCAGTATGGCCTGAACTCCACATACGGGGGAAGAGCATGGTGAGTCCGCCAGGATATTTGATACCTACCGGTTCGTTTACATTTTCGTACTGGTCGGGCTCATCGGCACTGGCCTTTTCCTTACGCTGCGTACGGTCGCGGCGTATTTGGTCAATGGCTCCTGCCTGAAGGGCCTGGTTGCGCGAACAGAAGGCTTCGCCCTTGAGCAAGGGGTATGAGCCATACTGCTCGCGGCTCATGTACGAACCCAAGGTAAATACATCCTCGGGAGAGTTCTGGTCCATAGGTGTGTTCTGCGTAGAACGAATCACGATAATGGCATACGAGGAGTAGCCAATCATCAATACCAGCATGCAGAGCAGCGAGGTGTTGAGAAAGCGCTTACGGAGCAGATAATTACCATCTGAACCCTTCAGCTGCAAAACTACACCCAAAGCTATCAACACTGCAATGCCTATAACTGCCGATGTCATGCCATGTCCCATAAAGGGAATACCGAGCAGGGCCACGCTCAGGCCATAAAGCAGATTGGTACGCTTGCGGTTTGAGGTGGTGGTGCTCCAAATGGCACTAAGTACCACAATTATAAGCAACAGGATGTAGAGAATCATACCCGTATTGAAGGGCATGCCTAAATCGTTAACAAAGAACCACTCAAACCATCCGCCTACCTTAACAATGCCGGGTACGACACCGTAAAGTACGGCTGCTACCAGCAACATCGAAACGCCTAAGGCTACAACCGACCCCTTGAGGTTGGCATTGGGATTGCGCTTGTAGTAATAGACAAGTGCAATGGCCGGAAGGCAAAGCAGGTTGAGCAAGTGTACACCAATGGAAAGGCCTGTAAGATAGAAGATAAGAATGAGCCAGCGGTCGGAATGCGGTTCGTCGGCATGGTCTTCCCATTTTAATATCAACCAAAATACCAATGCTGTAAACATTGACGAGTAAGCATAAACCTCGCCTTCGACAGCCGAAAACCAAAAGGTATCGCTCCAGGTATAGGCCAGGGCACCGGTCATACCGCAACCCATAATCAGAATGGTCTGAGCCCAGGTAGTAACCTTACCATCGTCGGTAAGCAACATACGCGCCAGGTGCGTAATCGTCCAAAAAAGGAATAGAATACACAACGCCGACAATAGGGCAGACATAATGTTGACACAGAAGGCTACCTTTGAAGGGTCGCTCGTAAACTGTGTAAAGAAGTTACCCGTGAGCATGAAAAACGGGGCACCGGGCGGGTGGCCCACCTCCAGCTTGTAAGCGGTGGTGATGAACTCAGGGCAATCCCAGAAGCTCGCCGTGGGCTCTACCGTCATGCAGTAGGTAAAAGCCGCAATGGCAAAGGCAAGCCAACCGAAGAGGTTGTTTACCAACTTGTACTGTTTCATAAGAGATTAACGCTGTTTTATAAGCTAGTGTATAGGAATAAGTTGTATTGTTTGCGTTCTACAAAACGTTTAATGTGCAAAAGTAGACATAATATTTGGGATGCACCCATACTACTTTCTTTTTAACGTATCGTATGGGGGTATCGGCTTAACGATACCTGCCGGATGGACTCGGGATGTTTTGAATACTGATTGGGGCAATACTGCAACAAATAGCCTAAGGCTAAATCATTCACACATAAAGGGGCCGGCTACTGTATGCCCCCAAAACTAAAAAGGTTGGAGCCTGCACCACTGAATCGGCCGATTCGGATGCAGGCTCCAAGCCCGTATGCTATAGACGGTATCAATTAACCTGAAGTTCATCGACAAAGAGGAAGCCGGGCTTGCCCTTACCGCCGTGCCACTCGGGCATGCTATGCTCAGAGCGCACAATGACCTTGACATAGCGAACTTTGACAGGAGCAAAAGTCAAGCTGTGCTTATAAACCTGGTTGGGGTCGGACTCCTTCATAGCCGGGTAATCTTCCTTGGCCAATGTACGGAAGTTTACACCATCGTCCGAGCCTTGAATTTCGAGACCACGTGCATCAAGTATCCAGTCGCCCTTTTCAACACTGGTATGAACCGTTAGTTTTGAGATATCGGTGGGTTGGCACAGGTCGATAACAGCTTCAAGGTCATTGCCCGAGAAACCCATCCAACGGCCGGTACGGAAATTGGTTGACTCGCTGAGTTTGCCGTCTACCAGAAGTTTGGCACCGCTAAAGGTATAGTCGCGGTTGGGCTTGCTGAGCAACGTAATAGGGCAGGCTGTTGATTTGTTGAAGAAGAGTTCTTCGGTTGCCTCGACACTCTTGCCCGAATGACGGAAGGCGGCTGCACGGATTTTGCAACTTTGCTTTAAAGGCACAGGGGCTGTATACTTGGGCGAAGAGGCAGTAGGTTCTGAGCCATCAAGGGTGTAATGCACATCAGCACCATCGTAGGTAGAGAAACTCAGGAGAACGGCACGCTGAACGCTGTCTACATCGAAAGTCATCTTGACATTGTCAATAACCTTGGAGTAATTGTAGTTTTGCTGGCGGTAAACGTCCAACAAACGGGGCAGACGCTGCATGAAATCCTTAAAGTTTTTATGTTCGGGCTGACTCCACTGAACTTCGCAAAGGGCTGCCATACGCGGTAACTCCATGTATTCTACCTGGCGGTAGGTCTTCATATACTCTGTCCAGCAGTTGGCCTGCACGCCAATAATATACTTTTGCTCCTCTGGGGTAAGCGAAGCAGGCATCGGCTCATAGCTGTAAACACGCTCGATAGGCAAAAATCCGCCAATGGCTTCGGGCTCATTCTTGGTATCATCGGTCTGATAATAATCGAAGTAGAGATAGGTGTTGGGCGACATGATTACATCGTGTTTCTGCTTGGCTGCCTCGATACCGCCGGCCTCGCCGCGCCATGACATCACCGTTGCATTGGGAGCCAGTCCCCCTTCAAGGGTTTCGTCCCAGCCAATCATCTGACGGCCAAGTTTGTTCAGATGATTCTCGGCACGCTTAATTACATAGCTCTGCAGGCGCTCTTCGGCAGTGTGCTTACCATCGGCTTGCAGGCCCTCGGCCTGAATACGTGCCTGGCACTTAGAGCATTTTTGCCATTGTGTTTTAGGACATTCGTCGCCACCAACATGAATATAGGTAGAGGGAAAGAGTTTTACCACCTCGTCGAGCACATTGTTGATAAACTCAAAAGTTTTGTCGTTGCCCGCGCACAGCACATTGTCGGATACGCCCCAAATCTCCCACACTTTGTACGGGCCTCCGGTACAACCAAGTTCAGGATAGGCGGCAAGCGCAGCCTGCATGTGTCCGGGAAGGTCTATTTCGGGGATAATGGTGATATAGCGGTCGGCAGCATATTTAATAATCTCCTTGATTTGCTTTTGAGTGTAATAACCGCCATAGGGCTTGCCATCGTACTTACCCGAATTGTGGCCAATGACAGTTTGGTCACGCTTTGAGCCCACTTTGGTGAGCAAGGGGTATTTTTTGATTTCAATACGCCAGCCCTGATCGTCGGTCAAGTGCCAGTGAAAGCGGTTAATGTTGTGTAAGGCCAGCATATCGATAAAGCGGTGAATAGAATCGACCGTAACGAAATGGCGCGATACGTCGAGGTGGGCACCACGATAACTGAAACGCGGCTCATCGTTGACCTCGGTACCGGGTATAATTACCTGGCTGGTAGTACCAAGGGGCAAAGCCTTACGGAGGGTTTGCACACCATAGAACACACCGGCAGCCGAAGCACCATCAATGAGCACGATATCGCTGTTTACCCGGATATTATAGGCTTCGGGATTTGTATTTTTGAGCGAAGCTGTCAGACGAATGCAGTTACGCTGTGCCGGCATGGTAGATACCAGCAGTTTCAATCCGGTCTGCTCTTTAATATATTGGGCTAAATATTCAGCACTCTTGTGCAATTCACGGTCTGTTTTGGGATAAGTGATGAGCGTTTGCGCATCCAGTTTAAAACTGCCGCCCTGGTTGGCCTTTACCACCTTGGGCATGGGCACCACATGGAAGTCTGCATGCTGCGCCAGGCTGAGTAAGGGGCAGCAAGTAGCCATTACCGCGATAAACGCAGCGATTTTTGATTTCAAATTCATAAATGGTTCGGTTGTTTGTTCGTTCTTGCGAAGCAAAGATACTGATTTCTACTTAGTCGGGCAATTCATTAGCTAAACATTCTAAACTATTAAGGCCTAAAAGGCAAGATTTAAGGCAAAGAGTTGACGTTTGCAGCTTGAATGCGGGGCTTTAAGAGCAAAGATTTAGGCAAAAGGCTTTGCCTTACGCCCGTTTTGGTGTAACTTTGGCTGCAAAAACAAACATATTTACACTTATGAGACTTTTACTCTTGGGCAGCGGTGGCCGCGAACACGCGCTGGCATGGAAAATTGCACAAAGTCCGCGTACGGACAAACTCTTTATTGCACCGGGCAACGCCGGCACAGCACAAGTTGGCGAAAACGTGGCCATAAAGGCCGACGACTTCGATGCAATTGCGCGTTTTGTGGCCGAACAACATGTTGACATGGTTATTGTCGGCCCCGAAGATCCGCTGGTTAAGGGCATCTACGATTACTTTCAGAACGACAGCCGCGTAAAGCACGTTCCCGTTATCGGTCCGTCGAAGGCTGGAGCTGTACTTGAAGGCTCAAAAGACTTTGCCAAGGGCTTCATGAAGCGCCACAACATTCCGACTGCGGCCTATGCCACCTTCGACGGCACGCAGGTTGAAGAAGGATGCCGTTTTCTCGAAACGCTGAAAGCTCCTTACGTACTCAAGGCCGACGGACTCTGCGCCGGCAAAGGAGTGCTCATCCTGCCGACTCTCGAAGAGGCACAAAAGGAACTGCGCGAGATGCTGGGAGGCATGTTTGGCAATGCTTCGAGCCGTGTTGTGATCGAAGAATTCCTTTCGGGCATTGAATGCTCGGTTTTTGTACTTACCGACGGCAAGCACTACCAAATTCTGCCCGAAGCTAAAGACTACAAACGTATTGGCGAGGGCGATACCGGCCTCAACACCGGAGGAATGGGCTCTGTTTCGCCCGTTCCATTTGCCGACAAAGCCTGGATGAAAAAGGTAGAGGACGAGATTATTCGCCCCACCGTTGACGGACTGGTGGCAGAGGGCATTGACTACAAAGGTTTCATTTTCTTTGGACTCATCAACTGCGACGGACAGCCCAAGGTGATTGAATACAACTGCCGCATGGGTGACCCCGAAACTGAAACTGTTATGCTACGCCTCAAAACCGACTTGGTAGAGCTTTTCGAAGGCGTTGCCAAAGGCAACCTTGATGAATACGAAGTATGTTTTGACGAACGAGCTGCCGTTTGCGTAATGTGCGTATCGGGTGGTTACCCCGAAGCTTACGAAAAAGGATTTCCCATTGCAAAGGCCGAGGTTGAAGGCAGTGTTGTGTTCCATGCAGGCACCGCCATTAAGGATGGTCAACTGGTTACGGCCGGTGGACGTGTCATTGCCGTCAGCTCATATGGCAAGGACAAGGCCGAAGCGCTGGCCAAATCGATGGAAGGCGCCCGACAAATCGAATTCGAAAAGAAATACTTCCGCTCCGACATCGGTCAAGACCTTTAAATAACAATCTCATTCATACTGACGGAACTGGTTCAAGGCTCACCTTCAAGTTGCTGCCTTGAGTCAGTTCCGCCTCAGTTAGTTTCACCCTTTCAAAATCCTGCCCGTGTATCCTCACACCTTTAGCCACCGCGTCATCAACGGTACCCTAACCCTTCCCGTAACGACAGTCCTTACGCTCGTTGCATGGCTGGTGCCCGACATGGGCAACGGCTTACTGTGGGCGGGCCTGGCCATGACTGGGTTGGCCACTTACCTGATTCTGGAACTAAACAACCGCAACAGTTTGCTGCGCATCCGCTCACGCATGATTAGCAGTACATTTTTGTTGCTCATGGCCGTGTGTCCCATGCTCCACTCCTTCGAACTCTACACGCTGCCAACACTTTGCTTCCTGCTGAGCTATTACACGCTCTTTGCATCCTATCAGCAACACCGGGCCGAGGGTTACATTTTTCATAGTTTCCTGTTTACAGGTATTGGCAGCCTGCTTTTCCCGCCCATGCTGCTCCTGGCATTTTCGTACACCTTTAACATGCTGTTCCAGCTTCGCAACCTGCGCTTACGCACCCTGATGGCCGGACTTACAGGACTGCTCACCCCCTACTGGGTTATGGCGGCATATGGGATATGGAATAACCAACTCGACACTACCTTTGGTTACCTAACGGAGTGGAAAAACCAGGTGATACCCGACTACACCATCCTTACTTCTCACGAATGGGTAACAGCTGCCACCATTTTGTTTTTTGCCCTTTTGGCCTTCATACACTTTTTCAGAACGGCCTATAACGACAAAATACGCACACGCATTTTTTACTACATCATTGCAACCCAAGAGGTTGTACTGGTTGCAGGCCTCTTGCTGCTGCCACAACACTTTGAACAACTGCTTAGCCTGGTAGTTGCCAACTCGTCGTTTCTCATTGCTCACTACTATGCCCTGGCCAAAGGCCGTTTCTTTCACATTTGGTTCAATCTTTCGCTCCTGATACTAATAGTTCTGGGCATTTACAACTACCTGAACCTATAAGCCGGAACACAAATACACCGTACCATATCCTACACTACAAACTAAACGATTTGAAACATGGACGCCTTTATTCAAATTCTTATCCAATATGGCAACTTGGGCATGTTTGTCTCAGCCTTCCTTTCGGGCAGTATTTTACCTTTCAGTTCAGAACTGGTAATGGTAGGACTACTGGCTGCCGGAGCCGACCCTGTGGAACTGCTCATTTGGGGAACTATAGGCAATACCTTAGGCACGTTGGTTAATTTTGGTATTGGCCGCCTCGGACGCGAGGAATGGATAAATCAATGGTCACACATTCCACCCGAAAAACTCGAAAAGGGGAAAAAGTGGGTTCAACGCTACGGAGCATGGGCCGGACTACTCTCCTGGCTACCTGTTGCAGGCGAAATCATTACTGTGGCCATGGGTTTTTTACGCGTAAACTTTGCCTACTCTGTGCTAACCATTACGCTGGGAAAATTTATACGATACTGGGTTCTGATGCGCGCCTACCTGATTATTTAAATCATGATTCCCTAACACTCCCGACACGCTACTTACCTATGAACAAGCTACTTCTACCAATTCTGATTTTACTTTTAACCGCCTGCACCAAGCAGCCCACCGACTTGCGCCCAACACTCACCGTAAGCATCGAACCGCTACGCTACGTGGTCGAAGCTGTTGTCGGCAACAAGTTTCAGGTGGTTACACTGATGCCCCAAGGCGCCAGTCCCGAAACCTACGAACCTACTCCTAAACAAATGATGGAGCTAAACGAGAGCCAGGCTCTTTTTTGTGCCGGTACGCTAGGCTTTGAACACACCCGCTTGCCCCAAATGGCTGCTACCGTGTGCCATACTCAACTGGTGAGTCTTTCAAACGGTATTAAACCTATCATTGACCACTCACACCAACACCACGGACTGAGCCAGGACCCTCACACCTGGATGACTGCCGGAAACCTCATAAAAATGGCCGAAAACACCTGCTCCACACTCTGCAACATCGATTCGACCAATACCAGTTACTACCAGGACAGACTCGAAACCTTCAGACAAGAGATGGAGAAACTCGATGCCGAACTCAAAACCAAGCTTCGACCCATAGAAAACCGGACTTTCGCTATCTATCACCCTGCCCTCGGCTACTTTGCAAAAACCTATGGACTGCACCAATTGACAGTTGAACACGACGGCAAAGAACCCTCGGCCGCCCACCTCAAACTACTTGTAAACCAATGCAAAGCCGAGAAGGTCAGCGTTGTTTTTATATCGAAAGAACATACCGGACGGGCGGCACAACGGCTGGCTGAGAGTATTAATGCCCAAAAGGTTATAATCAATCCGCTCGATTACGACGTGCCGGCTCAGATGCGACTGATTGCTCAAAAAATGAACCATGAATGAACCGCTCCTATTGATTGACGATGTTTGCCTAAGCTACGGCGAACGCCATGTGCTGTGCCACATCAACAAAAAGCTATACCCCAAAGACTTTATTGTGCTTACCGGGCCCAATGGAGGTGGCAAAACAACTTTGCTCCGACTCATTGCCGGACTGCAGGCTCCTACGCGCGGACGCATTGTGCGGCGAAAAGGAGTGGTTACGGGCTATCTGCCGCAATACCGGCACATAGACAGGCAATTTCCGACCACAGTGGCCGACATCGTTCTAACAGGACTGCAATGCCGCAAACGAATGTGGCAACGATTTACAACTGAACACTATGCCCTTTTAGCCGAAACTCTGGAGCGCTTTGAGCTGACCGAATTGCAGCAACGCCCCATCTCGGACCTTAGCGGCGGACAATGGCAACGTACACTCCTGGCACGAGCCATGGTGTCGAAACCAGACCTGGTGCTGCTCGATGAACCCGAAACACACCTGGACGAAGCTACGCGAAACCACCTTTACAACATGCTGAGCGAAAGATGCGGAACTTGTGCTTTCGTAATAGTCAGTCACGACGAAAGGCATTTTCCTAACATCGCCTCACGCCACATCTGGCATGTTGAAAACCAACAGGTACGCGAACAAACCGAATGGTAAACACATACACTGAATACTTCAAGCCCCGAAGGCCACCTGCATACAGGCTGCCTTCGGGGCTTTTGATTTAATGCCAATATAAAATAGCCTTGCAAACTTACAGCAAGGGGTGCAAAAATTTTTCCACGCTGTGTAGCGCATTCTACACTCAAAACTTCCAATCAAACAGAACGCACTGCCTGGTCAACGGGCCTCGAACTGTCCTTGAGTAAGGGTTTTCAAATCGATTGCCCGATAAACCATTTGATACTCTCCCGGCTCCTCCTCATAAAAAAAGGCTATACGGCCATCGGCCTGCTGAATCATGGTGCTGTATGCCGAGAGTTTATCGGTTACCTGGTATGCTCCATTCCAGTGCGAAGCAAAACGCTCTGGTGTGCTGTAGGTTTCGGGAGTAGTGAGTTCCTTATAATAAATGGTAACGTGCGAACGCTGGGGACCTGCAGGCAAACTCTGAAGAGCCAACATCGTTTGATGGCCATCGGCTGTGCGACGGACGGGGAGTATGAGCACCTCGCCATTACAGGGTGTGCCCTGGTTGCTGATTCCACCCGGCATCTGGCGCGAATCAACCACTTCGGCCCACTTACCTTGTGCCTGCTTTACATCGGTATAGGTATATACATTATAATAGCGTCCACCCTCTTTACGCGAACTCAGCAACACGCTTCCGTCGGGCAGTTCTTCGCATTTAGGCTCATCGCCTTTAGGTGCACAACTTTGGGTGCAATCGCCCAAAAGGCCCCAGGTACGCCCGAAATCGTCAGAATAGATTACAAAGTTTCCTTTGAGCGTACACAAAGAGGCATATAAACGATGATACTTGCCCACTTTCACCTGGCGACTCTGGCAAATGCGCCCCGACCCCATAAATAGTCCGTCAACATTTCCCTTCAGCACAGTGTCGTATACCATTGCAGTAATGTCGGCCACTTGGTTGTCCCAAACCCATTGCCTTGTCTTTTTATTATAACGCGCATGCAGGGTAACCATGCGCTGACGATTTTTAGGACTGCTCTGCCAATAGGGCACATTGCCCGACACGCACACCAGTAACAGTTCATTGCGCTTGCTGTCTGCTACCAGACAGGCATCGCCATAACCGGCATCTGCCCCCTGACCACTACCCTCGAGCACTTTAAAGGCATTGCTCCAAGTTGCTCCGTTGTCGGTACTGATGCGGCCCACTATATCGACACGTCCAAACCCGATATCCTTGCCACAAGGGCGCCAGTCAGAAAGCGCAATAAGGTTGCCGTTTACGGCCTTGGCAATGGCCGGGATGCGGTAGGGCGAACCGGTATCGTCGCCAGTATGAAACAGGGTGGTCTGCGCTGAGGCCATACATGCCGCACAGAGGGTAAAAAGGAAGAAAACGATTTTCTGAATCATTGATAAATAAAGATTTTACAAGCTATTGATGCTAAAACAAACATACTGGCCAAATGGTATGCAGGCAGTACAACAACAAATCTTGCATGAAGGATGAAAGAAACCTTTAAAACGCTACTGTCCCCAGTCTCCGCGGTCAAGACTGCGATAGTTTATGGCCTCCTTGATATACTGGCTCTTCACATCGGCCGAAGCTTCAAGATCGGCTATGGTACGGGCCACTTTAAGAATGCGGTCGTAGGCACGGGCCGAAAGATTAAGGCGCTTCATGGCACGTATCAGTGTTTCCTGACCTTCTGCATCCAAATGTGCATATTTTTCCAACAGGCCGCGAGTCATTTGAGCGTTGCAATGTATGCCAGGACACTCTTGATAACGGGCTGTTTGCAAAGCACGGGCAGCCTCAACACGGGCACGAATTTGTGCACTGCTCTCACCACTTGGAGCATGGGCTAAATCGGCAACCGAAACCGGAGTAACCTCAATTTGTATATCAATACGGTCGAGTAGCGGACCGGATATTTTGTTCATATACTTCACAATCTGCGCGGGCGTGCAATGGCACGGGTGCGAAGGGTGGTTATAGTAGCCGCAAGGACAGGGATTCATCGATGCTACAAGCATAAACGAACAGGGCAAAGTAGCTGTATACTTAGCACGAGAGATGGTAATTTCGCGGTCTTCAAGAGGCTGTCGCAACGTTTCGAGGGCTGTTCGCGAAAACTCTGGAAGTTCGTCGAGAAACAATACCCCGTTGTGGGCCAAACTTATTTCACCTGGCTGGCAAGTGTTGCCTCCGCCAATCAGTGCTACATCCGAAATTGTGTGATGAGGTGACCGAAAGGGGCGCTGCGCAATAAGCGAAGTTTGAGTGCCCAACTTACCGGCTATGGAGTGTATTTGGGTCGTTTCAAGACTCTCCGACAAAGTGAGCTGTGGCAAAATCGAAGGTATGCGCTTGGCCATCATACTCTTTCCACAACCGGGCGAACCAACCAACATGATGTTATGTCCGCCGGCTGCTGCAACTTCGAAGGCTCGCTTGACACTCTCTTGACCTTTTACATCGGCAAAATCCAATGTACTATGTAACTGGGCTGCAAAAAACTCCTCGCGCGTGTTGATTACGGTGGGTTCCATCTCAGCACCGCCATTCATAAAGTTGATGACCTGCTGGAGGTTTTCGGCTCCGTATACTTTAAGACGATTAACCACGGCTGCCTCACGTACATTCTGCATGGGTACAATCAATCCTTCAAAGCCTTGAGCCCTCGCCTTAATAGCTATGGAAAGCGCTCCCTTAACCGGACGTACAGAACCGTCGAAACCTAACTCACCTACAAACACGAAACGGTCCAGGCGGTCGGACTTTAATTTTTCCAACGATGCCAGTATGCCAATGGCTAAAGGTAAGTCGTAACCAGAACCCTCCTTGCGTACATCGGCTGGTGCAAAGTTGATGCTATAACGCATTCGTCCCGGCAAATTGATACCGCACGATTGCAAGGCACTCTCAACACGCAAACGACTTTCGCGCACTGCACTGTCGGGAAGTCCAACCATAATGAAGGTTCCCTGTATCTCCTGACTGGTAAGGGGGGTATGTTGCACTTCAAGAAATACGGGCATTGCCGAAAGCCCATTAACTGCCGAAGTATTGATTTTTACCAACATAGCTATTGAGCTGAATTAAAATTACCGGACGCAAAAGAGGTTGATGCACACAGCTAAGAACACGAATTAGTGTATGCGTGCTTCCTCAGCCTTAGTGACATCGCGCTGAATGATTTTTCCGTTTGAACCTACAAGCATACAAGAGGGCACATAATGGAGTCCTAACTTTTGAACCAACGGCGACTCAAAAGCCTTGCGGTCGCAAATTACGGGATAAGTAAGTGTATCAGACTTGATGCGATCGCGCAGCACCTGGCGGTCTACATCCATTGAAACAATCAGACATTCCCACTTTCCTTTTGCTTGCTTAATTTTATTCGTTATGTCTTGCATAAACTTACGGCTCTCGTTCTGCCAGGTTCCCAAACATACCAATACTAACTGTTTGCCTTGATAGTCTGCACGCGACACTTTACGTCCGTCAAGTGTTTCTGCTTCGAAATCGGGCAAGACTTGCCCTACCCCATTTTCGAAGATGGGGCGGTAAAAATTCTCAATATACATCACCGAGCGGCTGTTAGGCTGTGCCTGCTTGAGCACATCGAGCAACTGCAGCGCCAACTGCACATCGGGCTGCTTTTGCGAAGCGAAATATCTGCGATATATAGCTACAGCTGCTAGAGTCTGCGGATTGGTGCGTATAAATTGGGCTGCAGCTAACTTATGATTACTTGCCGGACCGCTTACATTGGCCTCTCTAAACTCAGTCAGCATTTCGTTTTGCTCGGTTCCTGAAATTTTAGCTTCACCCAACTTGGCTGCATCTCCTTTCATTTTAACCGTTTTTCCAGGCTCTACAACCACATAGGTCTGCGTATAATTGGGATAAAGCAAAGTCAAAAGTGTCGGCTCGGTGAGTTTACGCTCATACGTAAAACGACCATCCTCAATACGGATGGTATCGACACCTTCAAAGGCTCCATCCTCGCTATATACATAAAACTCGGCGTTGGCTATATTCTCCAATTTGCCTTCAAAGCGTGCCCGGTCCTTTCCTGGTCCACACGCTGAAAATATCAACGCTGCTAATAACAACAGCGGAAGAAGGTTAAATCTTTTCATAAGCAGTAACAATAGATTAGCGTATAGAAAACTGCACATGACATACAATGCTATGGCAGGCTGACTTACATACTAAACGCTAATCGCATAGGGAGTAACGACAAATCGTGTACAGATATATCTGCATCGATATGAATGCAAATATTGTTGCATATCAATATTCGCACAAAAAGCATGCGAATAAACTTATAAAGGAGAATGCAGAACACCCAACCATTGGGCGTTCTTCATTCTCCTTCTAATGTCACGCTATAAACAGCTTACTTTACCACATTCTGGAAAGCAGCATCGTTGAAAAGAGCGCGGAATTCGAGATCCTTTGCAGCACGCTGCTTGAGGCTTGAATCCTTAGCAAAAGCATCCTTGAGGTTAGAAACTACTGCAGCATTCTGGTTGGTACGGGCAGCTACAATAGCCTTGAGGTAGCTTGTCATAGCGTTGGGCTGAGCTACACCGTTAAGCGATGCAGAAGCACTGCTATAGTCCTTGTTGAGGATGTGAGCCAAAGCAGCAGAGTTGGTCTTCACGCCCTGGAGATTCTGAGCAGCTTGTGCGTAGTTACCCTCAGCAATCTGAAGGTTACCAACAACCTCATTGTAGTTCTTGGCTGCGCTAGCCTTAGAAAGGTAGTTCTGAGCTTCTTCCAGATTGCCTTCAGCTACAGCAACAAGAGCACGGTTTGCATTTACCTCAGGAGCATCGGCATTCTTCGAAGCTGCTTGAGCAAGGTAATTCTTGGCAGCAGTGATATTGCCTTCCTTCAAAGAAAGGGCTGCAAGGTTGTTGTAAGCACGGTAATCGGCAGGATACTGCTCAGTAGCTGTAGTGTAGATGTCCTTCTTAGCATTGGCATCCTCAGTCAAAGTAGCTGCATAGAGCAACTCCTCAACAGAAAGTTTTGAAGCATCGCTCTTGTACTGATTCTTGATTTCATCGTCGGTACGGCCAATGAGGTTGTAGTTGATAGTCATACGGGCACGACGCAACTCAGGAAGAATTTCGTCAGCAAGTTCATTGAAACCGGCAGAGAGGCTGCGAATTTGCTTTTCACGCTCCTCGGGATCGGGATACATTGAGAGCACACGGAGAATAACATCCTTATCCTGGATGTTCGAAGCCTGTACCAACTCCTGGAAGCCTTCCCAGTCCTCAGCAGTATATTTCTCGTCTATATTAGCCGAAAGCTTGTTGGCCTTCAGTTCCTTGTTTACATAGTTCGAAGAAGACTTCTGACGCTTCTCAGCAAGCTGCGTATTGAACTTGAGTGAACCTTCGGGAGATGCATATGCTGAAATCTCGATATTCTCAAGCATATAGCCCTTTTGGTCAGCCTTGATATCGCGGAGTGTCTTTACGAAATCCTGCACCGAAGTGCTCTCGAGTTCGCTATTACGGACATTGGCCTGATTGATAAGATACTTAATCTGGGCTTGCTTGGTTTGCTTGATGGCGTACTGATATGCATCAGCAGCCTCTGCACTGTTGCTTGAGCCTGCAGTCTGAGCAATCAAAGTTGAAGTAGAAACCACACCATCTGCAACCTTTACAGCGGGAACTTCGACAGTCTTTTTACCCACACGAGCCTGGAATGTAAGATAGAGCTCGCTCTCATGCATCTGAGGTACATAGGTAAAGAGGTTCTTCATCGTGTAGTTACCACCGAGCTTGTAAGAAATCTCCTGGTCGTTACCCTGAACTTTCTCGCCCTGGAAAGTGGCGCTCTGGCCTACAGCCTTACCACCTGCATAGCGAACTTCGGGAGTTACAGTAACTACAGCCTTCTTCTTCATATACTTCTCAGGGAAGCGGCCGTCAATCGTAACAGGCACCTTGCCTCCTACTGCCTCCATGGGCGACGGAGTTACCTGAAAATTGTCTGCTGAGAGTTCACCCAGCTTGTTGCAAGAGCTAAGTACAAGAGTACCGGCCATTGCCAATGAGAAATAAAATTTAGTTTGCATATGAAATATGTTTTATTGGTTTTGCATAGTGCTGCACACACCAGGATTTTGGTAGCCTCAATGTGCGGAGCAAAGATACGTATTAAAATGGAAAATAGTTAGCGGAATCATCTTTTTTTAATATAATACTTAAAGATTCGCAAGCTAAGACGCAAAACAAGCACAAAATCGATGATTTTAAGGGGGCCGGATGTTGCAGTTTTTAGCTATTCTACTAATTTTCGCACTTTATTTTAACTATTCGCCTAATCGGCGACAAAGTTTGCCACCGCACAAGCAATAAAGTCCTAATGCAAAAAACGGGATGCTTAGCAACTGTCCTTGATTCATATAGATGAGCTGCTGCATCGATAGTTCCCAGGGCTCCTGCACTTCCTTAAAGTATTCTACAACAAAGCGGAAGGCAAAGATAGAGGTTAGGCAAAAACCAAAAAAGAACCCGGTTCCAACCTTATTTTTATACGCTTTATACAACAGCAGTCCCACTACAAAGAACACCAAATAGGCGATGGCCTCATAGAGTTGTCCTGGATGGCGTGGCAAGCTATCGCCATTGTGCACAAAAACGAAACCAAAATCCGATTGGGTATACTTACCTACGATTTCGGAATTCATCAAATTACCTAACCGGATGAAGCAGGCGCAAATAGGGGTTGCTATAGCTATATTGTCGAGCACACGCATCAGATTTACCTGATACTTACGCACATATAGCCATAAGGCAATTATAAGTCCGAGCGTTCCGCCATGCGAAGCTAAACCTGCATAGCCTGTAAACTTCCAACTACCATCAGGCAACTGGCGCACAGGCAACAGCATCTCTAACGGATGGCTCAAAAAGTAGGATGCCTCATAGAAAAGGCAGTGTCCTAAACGCGCCCCCACCAAAATGCCTATAAAGCAATAAAGAAAGAGTGGGTCGAACTTTTCCTGAGGTATTTGCTGCTGCTTATAGAGTTTATACATTATATAATAAGCCGCAGCCAGCCCGATGCACCAACATAAGGAATACCAGCGTACCTCAACCCCACCAAGTGAAAACGCTACTACCGAAGGATCCCAAATTACCATAGCATTCCCCCGTTATACATTAAAGCGGAAGTGCATAATGTCGCCATCTTGCACAACATATTCCTTTCCTTCTACATGAAGGAGTCCGGCATCGCGTACTGCCGACTCTGAACCAAGACGTACATAGTCGTCGTACTTGATAACTTCTGCGCGGATAAATCCTTTTTCAAAGTCGGTATGGATAACACCAGCACACTGCGGTGCTTTCCAGCCGCGGCGATAAGTCCATGCCTTTACTTCCATTTCGCCGGCAGTAATAAAGGTTTCGAGTTCCAGCATTTTATAAGCTGCTTTAATCAAACGGTTGCAGCCACTCTCTTCGAGGCCTACATCCTGCAAAAACATCTGACGCTCTTCGTAGGTATCAAGTTCTGCAATGTCAGCCTCGGTTTGCGCTGCGAGAACCAATACTTCGGCATGTTCGTCCTTAACTGCTTCTTTCACGCGTTCAACATAGGCATTTCCGGTTGCAGCCGAAGCTTCGTCTACGTTGCACACATAAAGCACAGGCTTCGAAGTAAGCAGAAAGAGGCCTTTTGCTGCCTTTTGCTCTTCTTTACTTTCAAACTGTATACTACGGGCACTTTTTCCTTGCAACAGTGCTTCGCGATAAGCCAACAGCACATCATACTCCACCTTGGCATTTTTGTCGCCTCCTACCTGAGCAATCTTTTCTACGCGTTTAATGCGGTTCTCCACCGTTTCCAAATCCTTGAGTTGGAGTTCGGTATCGATAATTTCTTTGTCGCGAACCGGATCTACGCTACCGTCTACATGAACCACATTGCCATCGTCAAAGCAGCGGAGCACATGGATAATGGCATCGGTTTCACGAATATTACCCAAAAACTGATTACCGAGTCCTTCGCCTTTCGAAGCACCTTTTACGAGTCCTGCAATGTCCACAATCTCGACTGTTGTGGGCACAATGCGTCCGGGATGCACTAACTCGGCTAATTTGCTCAAGCGCTCATCGGGTACGGTGATTACACCCACATTTGGTTCGATGGTACAAAAAGGAAAATTTGCTGACTGTGCCTTGGCATTACTCAGGCAGTTGAACAGGGTGGACTTTCCCACATTCGGAAGTCCCACAATGCCACATTGTAAACTCATAGCTTGTTTTTATCTTGATTTCGACCCACAAAGTTACGGCAAGGCGTTTGAAAGACAAAAGAAAAGCCTGAGTTTTTCGTTTACAAGGCGTTTCTAGCTGATTTGATTATGCTTGTGCGATACCTATATTATGTACAACACTTGGTTGGAGATGTGTATAAAATGCAAACTGATTGCCTGGATTACAACAGGACGTATCCAGATGATTCAAGCCTTTAAGCCTGCTTATTTACGCTTTTACTTTAAGGTATGCCCCCAAAGTCTATATTCTTTTAACAGACTAAAATCAACTAAAACATCTACTAAAATAGGCTATCGAAGACTCGTAAATTCAACAAAATCTGTTACTTTGCACTTTTATTGGCTATTTTTCATTCTTCAAACCGCTATTTTCATGCCTCACTCCGTATTCATATTCTTGCCTGCTTGCTGCATTACGTTTACGCTATGTCTGATGCTTTGGGCTATAGCAGGTGCTTCATATAAAAAGTCACGCATTTTTACTTCGGCCTGCCTTATCATGTCGGGGGTTTTCTTTATTGATGCGCTTTTACACGGATGCTCCTTGCTTGCCCTACGTTTTGGCGACTTTAGCATGCTCTCTCACGCATTGCTGGCTATTCCTATCGTATCAATCGAGATTTTCTTTATTTCTACAGCTGGGCTCATACTCTTTCACCGCAAATACCATGCTAAACTGCTGCTAATTGCCGGTTTTATCCCCTCGGTCTGCTTTTTGTTTTATAACCTTTCAGCATCTATCTGGCATATAGAAAACTATGGCGACTGGCCGGCGAGTTTAAATGCTATGATGACAGACTTTAACGGACTGGCTTTGATAAACATGTCGCTTATTGTCTTTTTCATCAATGCCATAGGCAGTGTTATTGCCGTATTTTACAGTCTGCAAAAGTACCGCCGACAGATTAACTGCTATTTTGGCTTTCACGATATCATATCGGCCAACATTTTATCAAGTGTAGCGATTATCTATTTTGCTTTCATAATCATGCTCATATTGCATACCGGCAGCTACATTGGACTGCAATTTTATTCAGATGCAGCACTGGGGCATGCCATTACGATTATCGGCAAAACATGCTTCTTTGTTTACGTCACTTTTGTTTTTATCCGCTACAACCAGCGCTATTTTTGGATTGAACCTGCACTGGATGCTATCGACGACATTGACCTGCAGGTCGAAACGGTTCCTGCTACAAACTATATGGCAGATTTAAACAGTTCTCAGCCATCCGACTCAAACTTACTTGCTGCCAACTCCCCCATACAGCATGCTTTTTCGAACGAACTGGATATGCGGTTGCAACAATGGAGGCTGGACACCAACAAATACTACCTGCGAGATGACATCAATGTGCTGCAAGTGGCCGAAATGCTCAAGGTTAAACCTCGCCTGCTTTCCGATTATCTCAATACCGTAAAGGGTATCAACTTTAACCAATACATCAATACACTACGTATTGAAGAGGCTAAGCGCATGATTCTTGAAGACAAGAATCGTACTTTCAACGATATTGCCATTTACACGGGCTTTTCGAGTGCTGCAACTTTTTGCAAAACCTTTAAACGCATAACCGGTATTACTCCTACTCAATTTAAAAAACAAATCAGCTGAATTTTGAGGGTTGATGACAGGTTTTCATACACTGAAAAACCTTGAAAACAATTTTCACATATACTTGACACAAATTACTCCAGCCATAAAATTAAAAATTAAAATCTTGCGATGAATACGGCTGTTTTTTGTAGTTTTTGTAAACTATAAAATTACACACCGATATACCTTTATAAAATACGACAAGAAAAGACAAGTTTTTAATACGGACATTACCTAAATTTGCTATCGCTAACCGATTTTTAGGCTGGTACATCATCAAGTTGCATAAACAGGAATTGTTACAACAATATGCCTCCTACTGCAATTCCTGACACAGCTGCTGATGATTGTCTGACATACTCATGAAACTCTGGCTACAGACACAGAACTTAGTACCTGAGTTTTACAAATTATCCAGCCTTTTCAATTAGATTGCCGTTGGGCAATGCTATCAAAGAACTTTAAGTTCTGTATATTATCCTATGAGCATAAGTTTGGCATGCTCATAGGATTTTTTGTCCCATACGGGGCTTTAGCCTGCCTGATACTAACATCTACACTAAAACAGATGCAAGCAAGTATGCCTCAATACTAAATCCGCCAAAAGCACAGCCTCAACCAATTAAAATCCGGTGCATACTTCTTTACAGAGTGTGCAGTTTGCTTTACATCCGCTTACCTAAAATTGTAAAGCAAAAAACACTCTAACTAACATTGGCAACAATACTTACCCTCCTAAAAAAGCTTTGGCCAATACTACGATTATCAGCACGAACTGCTACTTATTTGCCCAATTAATCTGCAAGGAGCCCGAACGGCCCAAAAACTTCGTAAAACGCAGTTTAAACACTTACCACAAGTGGCCAAAACAAGTTGTATACCTGCCGGCCGAACTTATTACAGCCACAATTCAATCAAAAAATATTGGTGTCCGGTAAAACTTTTATGTCCCAATTGATATTTTAATTTTCTCGGACAGCCGATAAATCGAATGTGTAGGAGCTTCATTGGCACATTCAAAACCATTAGAGTTGATTAATTTGGGCAAATACAGCATCCTCATCCATATATACCCTATAAAAGGAGAACATATTTTATCGGACAGCCGAAATGATTATTCATGTAGGGGGCTTGTCAATGTATAAAATCACTCAGAATAGCCAGTTAAACATGTTTACCGGACAGCAATAATCAAAAAATCCATTCTGCCCGTTCGAACGAACCGACAGAATGGATTCTGAAATTATACTATTCCTGTTTTTATAAGTTCGGTATACCGCTTTTTAAAAAAACACATCAAGGAAGAACTACCAACTGGTTTTGCTTTAGCACTATTGTATAGACTTTTCCTTTTACTACGGGGAACTCCACAGTTTGCTCTCCATAGCGCACACGGCAATTGTCCTGGCGGTTAGCAGCTATGCGTGCTTCAACCAACTTACCCTGATTCCAGGTAATGTCTACACCATAGTTGCCTCGGGCACGGAGTCCTTTGATGCATCCCTTAGCCCAGGCATCGGGCAGAGAGGGCAATAAGTCAATCACACCTGTATGACACTGCATAAGCATTTCGGTAACACCGGCTGTACCACCAAAGTTACCATCAATCTGGAAGGGAGGGTGGATATCCCACAAATTGTCGGCCGTACCGTTTTTCAACAAGTTGCCATAGAGCACATAAGAGTGATTGCCATCGTGCAGACGCGCCCACTGATTAAGTTTCCATCCCATACTCCAGCCAGTAGCACCATCACCACGGTGTTCAAGCACTACACGGGCTGCCTTAGCCAGTTCAGGAGTAGTATAAGGCGAAATAGTATGTCCGGGATGGAGTCCAAACAAGTGGTTCACATGCCGGTGGTTATCTTTGGGGTCGTCAATATCGCGGCTCCACTCCAATAACTGGCCATAGCGGCCAATCTGATAGGGTGCCAAATCGGCCAATACCTTTTGCCAGCGGGCCACATCTTCGGCATCGGTATTGAGAGCCTTTGCTGCATCGATGCAGTTAAGCAATATTTCGCGTATTACAGCATGCGTAAAGGTTGTACCCTCGTCTACCGGTCCATGCTCGGGCGAGGTTGAAGGAGCAGCCGTCAGCACACCATTAGGTTTGCGCCATAAAAAGTCTTCGCAAAACAAAGCACACCCCTTCATTAAAGGATAGCCGGTTTGCTGCAGAAAGTTTATGTCGCGTGTATAATCATAATAATCCCACAAGTGGGTGGCCAGCCACGATGCTGCTACAGGATTATAGTTCCACGACATCATGGTGCTCGACAAAGGACCTGTAAAGCCAAAAATATTGGCTGAGATGCCGGCAGCCCATCCTCTTGCACCCCAATAGGCCTTGGCCGTACGTTCGCCGGGCTTTTCGAGCAATCGGATAAAATCGGTCAGAGGCTGTGCACATTCGGCCAGGTTAGTCGAAAGTGCAGGCCAGTAATTCATTTGCAGATTGATGTTGTTGTGATAATCTACACGCCACGGGCCATCGACATTGTTATGCCAAATGCCCTGCAAGTTAGCAGGCAGGTTACCCGGACGCGATGAAGCTATGAGCAGATAACGGCCGTACTGGTAGTACAAACTTTCAAGGCCTTGGTCTTTAACACCCTTGCGATAATCGGCCAGACGCTGATTGGTAGGCTTTGTTGAAGCAGGACCATCGAGGGTCAGACTCACACGGTTGTACAAGGCAGCATAATCATTGTAATGCTCTTTAAAGAGTTTGTCAAATTTTTTCTTTGCTGCTTTTGCCATCCATGCCGCAGTTGTTTGCTTTGGATCAACACCAACATAAGCCTTAGGGTCGTTAAAGTCGGGGTTGTAGTTGGGCGCATAGTCGGTATCGGCTACCAGCAGAATCGTTACTTCGTCGGCTCCTTTAACCTGAATGGCATTATCGGTATAGTTTACCTTTCCTTTAGAGGCCAATACACGTATGCGCACGGCATATTCCATTTTGTTATTGTCGAGGCGGCCTACATAACACATGCCACTTTTGCCATCGGGAGCAAACGCACCCTCTCCTAATGGATTAGGAGCATAACGTATGGTTAAATTCTGACAGCCTTTTTGCGAAGCTGTAAGGCGCACAGCCATTACATTGGCTGGATACGAAACAAAAGTGCGGCGTTCATAGCTCACCCCGTTTGCAGCCTTAAAGCTCACTGAGGCATAAGCAGAATCGACTGCAAGTGCCCGGCGGTAGTTGGTCACGCCATCTGGATTAATGTCTGTTTCGAGGGTCAACTCGCCCATGGTAGTGTACGAACCAAAGCGAAATTGAGGCTCTGCAAGTGCTTCGTAGGGCACATTGCTGTTAAAGTTGTTCGAGGTGAGCGATTCGGCCTTTTCAAGGTCACCATCAAGAAAAGCCTGACGGATGTCCTTAAGCACATGTGCCGACTCTTTATTTTGATTCCAGTAGTCGGCCGGACCTTTTGCTGTATTGGGGCCTCCGCGCCACAAAGTTTTTTCGTTTAGGGTATAGCGCTCTGTGGCTACCGAACCCATAACGTTACAACCAATGCTGCCATTGCCTAAGGGCAAAGAGCGGTATTCCCACTCGTGATCGGCATTTTCGGCACCTTCGCCAGCATTAACGGGTTTGTGTTGCTTGTTGTACTTTTCGGGATGTCCACCCCACCAGCACTGCTGGCCTTTAAGCGAAGTTGGCTCGTCGAACCACACCACATTGTTCTGTGCCTGCGCCACTACACTGGCCAAACAACATACGGTTGCTAAGAATCGGTATTTCATATGTTTATTCTAAGGAGTTAAGAAATTGTGTTATTTGTCGATACCCTTGGTATCCTCAATAAAATAGCGCGGCCGGCGCTTTACCTCGACATAGATTTTGCCTGCATACTCTCCGATAATGCCACAAGCTACCAAAATGGCTCCTCCAATAAACCATATCGACACGAGTTGGGAGGTCCAGCCGGGAATGGCCTTTCCTTCGCAATAGGCTACAACTCCATAAACAATGGCACATAGCGAGATAAAGAGAAACACTAATCCGAGCAAACTGATATACTGCAAGGGACGGATTGAAAAGGAGGTGATGCCATCGAGAGCAAAAGCAACCATCTTGCGAAGGGGGTACTTCGATTCACCTGCAAAACGCTCCGTACGATCGTAATAAACCATGGCCGACGGATAACCCAAAGAGGCTACCATGCCACGCAGAAAGAGGTTGCGCTCAGGAAATGCCATTAAAGCCTGGAGGGCACGACGGCTCATCAGTCGGAAATCTGCATGATTATAAACAACACCACTGCCCATTGTCTGCATCACACGGTAAAAGGCAAGAGCCGTAGAACGTTTAAAGAATGTGTCGGTTTTGCGCTCCTTTCGTACACCATAAACCACGTCAATGCCCTTGAGGTAATAGGCAACCATCTGTTTGATGACGTTCACATCGTCCTGTAAGTCGGCATCTATTGATACTGCTGCATCGGCATGTGCTGCAGCCCACTCCAAACCAGCCCACAAGGCTTGCTGATGCCCCACATTGTGAGCCAGCTTCAAGCCTGCTACGTAGGGGTTGGCAACAGAGAACTCAGTTATCAGCTGCCAAGTGCAATCTTTGCTGCCATCATCTACATAAAGTATCTGAGCTTCATCAATCATTGCAGCAGACTTTAAGTTGTCCAACACTGCTGAAAGCCGCTGCGTTGTTTCGGACAACACAGCCTCTTCATTATAACATGGAACTACAACTACGAATTTCATAATCTCTTTTTAAAGACGTAACGTACCAGCAAAAAGTTAATAGGTATGGCAATAGCAAAAACCGGAAATGGTGCATAGGGTTTGGGAATCCCCATCCATAAAAACAGATTGAACAACCCCATATGCAACAGAAAGTTGACCAAATGCGCTCCACTCATACCTAAAAATTTGGCCCATGAGGGCGATGTACCAAATGTGAAATAGGCCGTTAGGTAAAAGTTGACCAGAAAACTCAACACATAGCCTGCAGCATAGGCCACATTGGCCGAAAAGCTACAATCTAAAAGACGATAAATCGCATAATGCAACAATGTGGCAAAGCCGCCAACTAAACAAAAGCGGAATAGCTCGGCCAACTTGTGAGCTGATTTCATTGCTTGGCAAATTGATAAAAGTGAAGCATGCGGCGGTCGTCGCAACTGCGATGATTGAAGTCGATTACCTCGCTTACGCGGTACTGCGGATAACGCTCGCGGAAAGCCTCAATATCATTGTCGCCTACAATTAAATAGCCCGACTCGGGCATAAAGGCGGTAAAGGGTACTACACGGTCGCCCAAATAATAGTTGATGGTAAAGGGATGGAGCGGATTGCCTGCAACTACATCCTTACGATAGGAGTAGACTCGGCCTTCGGGCACATAGCGAGCTATCTGCATGGCCATAGGCTTGTCGCTCTTGGTATTGAGTACTAAGGGCTGATACAGCCCATCGAGCGACAGAAATACAGAAAAGACACAAACTACAGGCGCATAAAGCACACTTTGAGGACGCTTGCGAAGGTAAATATAAGCGATTGCTGCTGCCGGAGGAAGTACAAACAACAATGCCTCGCATAAACCGACAGGGGCTGTGCGCAGCGCTGTAAGCATCGCTATATTTTGAGCTGCATGTTTTCCGGCAAACAAACTTTCGGGCACGAGGTTGAGGCGCACAGCCATAAAGGCTAAAGGCAACAACATGCACAGCGTTGCTATGGTCCAGCCAAAAGCCGAGAGTACCTTGCGGTGATTATGGCGCAACCAAAGCATGTATTCGGCCAGAAAATAAGCCAGAAAGGGATAAACAGGCAACAGATAAACGCTACGCTTGCTCTTGGGAATGCAATAGAATACAAAAATAATTGCAAAACTCAAGAGGGTGAAGAGCCGAACTTCGTCCATTTGTCGGAAGGTACTCTTGATGCGCTCCCATGCTTGCGACAAGGGCAACAAGTTCCGGTAGTTGAGTACAAAGAGCGAAAAAAGTACTAATAGCGTATAAGGCACAAAACCGCTTATAATCGTTACCACATTGTAATGCCAAGGATTGACGTGGCTGGCATAGCTCATCTTACCCAAGAGGCGGAGTACATTTTCTTCGTAAATAAGGTCGAGGAAACGTTGTCCGCCCTGCTGCCAGGCTACTATGTACCACAACAGGGGTAATATACACGAGAGTAAACCAACAACTGCAAAGCGGCCTGCAACATGTAAAAAACCATGCCCGCGCAATAAGGCAAATACGGCCACAACCAAACAAGGTAATGCTGTTCCGACGGGACCCTTTGACAAGAATGCACCGCTTAAGGCCAATATTCCCAACCAGGGTAAACCACGCATGCCACGAGAAACCCAACAATATAACTGATAGAGTGCAAGCACCATCATCAATGTGAGCACCATGTCGACCCGGCAAGCTACTCCCGCCCGATGAACCTCAAAGTTGGTCAGTGTAATGAGCCCCATGAGGAATGCAACTTCTGCACTCTTACGCCGTGCATAGAAAACATAACCCGCAAGTACCATAAAACTGAGGGCTAATGCTGAAGGCATGCGCGAGGTAAACTCGCTGACACCACCAGCTACCGTTGAGATTGCGGCCAAAATCCAATGAAAGAAAGGAGGCTTGTAAGCCATATCCACCCCGTTATTGACCGGAAGTACCCAATTCCCGTCTTGCAACATGGAGAGAGCCACTACAGCCTCGCGAGGTTCACCACGCGTATTGAAAAGTGTCTCTCCTAAAAACGGAAATAACGAGACCACACAGGCTACAACCAAAATCCAAAAGTAGACTTTGGAACGGTCTGACAGGAATTCATTCATTTGCTGCGAAAGTATTTGATTGGTTCTATCTGCAAAATTAAAATAAAAAAAAGGATTTCGGACGAAAGCGACCGTATTTTTGAACAAGCTGTTGAACTGCAGGCACAAACAGCTGGTTTTCAACACAATAAAGGTTGCCGGCAAAGAGCCTCTGTGCAAAAAAGAATTCCCCTGACAGCTAAATTATTAACCGCAGGGGAATTCTGGCAATCTATGGCTTAAATTTCATTCAATACCAAATTAGTCGCGACGAGGACGGCGGGGTGCATGGCCTTCGGCTCCACCCTCGCGACGGGGACGGCGGGCAGGACGCTCTTCCCAACCTTCGGGCTTTTCTTCGAGCACACGGTGAGAAAGACGGAACTTGCCGGTCTTTTCATCAATTTCGAGCAATTTAACCTTGATGATATCACCTTCTTTTACACCTGCCTCTTCGACAGTTTCAAGACGCTTCCATGCTATTTCCGAAATATGGAGAAGTCCTTCCTTACCCGGCATAAATTCTACAAAGCATCCGTAAGGCATAATGCTGATAACCTTAGCATCGTATACCTCGCCAACCTCGGGGATGGCCACAATGGCGCGAATCTTGGCAATGGCAGCATCAATGCTCTCCTTGTTGGGGCCTGATACCTGGATTTTGCCTACACCATCTTCTTCGTCAATAGTGATGGTAGCACCAGTATCTTCCTGCATACCCTGAATGATTTTACCGCCCGGGCCAATAACAGCGCCAATAAACTCCTTGGGAATTTCGAAGGCTTCGATACGGGGTACATGCGGTTTAAGTTCGGGACGCGGAGCAGCCATCGTTTCGAGCATCTTACCTAAGATGTGCTCACGGGCTTGTTTTGCTTGTGCAAGCGCCTTTTCAAGAATTTCGTACGAAAGTCCATCGCACTTGATATCCATCTGTGTAGCGGTCAAACCCTTGGAGGTACCAGTGGTCTTGAAGTCCATATCGCCCAAGTGGTCCTCGTCGCCAAGAATGTCGCTCAATACGGCATACTTCTCTTCGCCGGGATTCTTAATCAGACCCATGGCAATACCGCTGACGGGAGCCTTGATGGGCACACCTGCATCCATGAGGGCCAACGTACCGGCACAAACTGTAGCCATTGACGATGAACCATTCGACTCAAGGATATCGCTTACAACACGTACGGTATAGGGATAGTCGGCAGGAATTTGACCCTTGAGCGCACGCCATGCCAGGTGACCATGACCAATTTCGCGACGGCCAACACCGCGCTGTGCCTTGGCTTCGCCGGTTGAGAAGGGCGGGAAGTTATAGTGAAGAAGGAAACGCATGTAGCTCTTGTCGAGTACATCGTCTACCATTTTTTCATCAAGTTTGGTGCCCAACGTAGCTGTAGCAAGTGCCTGAGTTTCGCCACGAGTAAAAATTGAAGAGCCGTGGGGTATGGGCAGTGGAGATACTTCGCACCAGATGGGACGGATATCTGTAGTTTTACGGCCGTCAAGACGCTTGCCTTCATCGAGGATGCAACGACGCATGGCATCGCGCTCTACATCGTGGTAGTAACGGTCAACAAGCGCATTCTTTTCTTCGAGTTCATCAGCACTGAGTTCTGCATGTGCTGCTGCATAGCGCTCTTTGAAGTCCTCACGAATTTGTGTAAAGGCTTCTTCGCGCTGGTGCTTGTCGCGGTCGCCAGCCTCTGCAATGGCATAAGCGGGTGCATAGCACTCGTCCTTAACCTGCTGACGGAGTTCTTCATCGTTAACCTCGTCGCAGTATTCGCGCTTAACATCAGTACCAAGTTCCTTCGAGAGTTCCTTTTGCAGTTCGCACATAGGCTTGATAGCTTCGTGAGCAACCTTGAGTGCTTCGAGAAGTGCACTTTCGGGAACTTCGTCCATCTCGCCTTCTACCATCATAATGTTGTCGTAGGTTGCACCTACCATGATGTCCATGTCGGCCTGCTCTAATTGCTTGTAAGTGGGGTTAACCACATACTCACCATTGATACGTGCTACACGCACCTCAGAGATAGGACCATCAAAGGGGATATCGCTGGCTGCCAATGCTGCTGATGCTGCAAATCCGGCCAGGGCATCGGGCATATCTTCGCCATCGGCCGAGAAGAGCGTGATATTTACATACACCTCGCAGTGATAGTCAGCGGGGAAGAGCGGACGAAGAGCACGGTCAACCAAACGAGACGTAAGAATTTCGTAGTCGCCTGCACGACCTTCACGTTTGGTAAATCCGCCGGGGAAACGTCCGGCTGCACTATACTTTTCTTTGTAATCGCACTGAAGAGGCATAAAGTCGGTGCCGGGCTGGGCGGTTTTAGCGGCACAAACCGTGGCCAAGAGCATCGTATTGTTCATACGGAGCATCACGGCACCGTCTGCCTGCTTGGCCAACTTGCCAGTTTCAATGCTGATGGTACGTCCATCAGGCAAGGAAACGGTTTTGGTTATCACGTTCATCGGATTTGTTTTATAAAATATTATTGTTTTACCTTCTGTAAATCGCGCAAAAATAACAATAAAAACTCAAGTAGCGGCCACGGGTTTGCTTCTTTTTTCTCCGTGAGGATGAAAAGCCTGCATTTTTTAGCTTTATTCAGAATCAGCGGCTCTCTGCTGCCCAAGCCCTCTTTAAAAGTCTTGGTTATAGCCATACTGCTATCACAACTAAGCATTGTGCTTGCAAAAGTTTTTTTTTCGAAAGGACAGCAGGAGCCTGACCATGAACAAACACTCTGGTAACTATGCATCAGGCTCACCACTCAGTATTTTATGCATTTCCTTGCGATTGTTTATCATTTGAATCGCACGCTCTACATCCTTATCGGTTTTGAGCAAATATTCCTGGCGTCCGGCATCGAAGTAATAGTTTTCGATAATGGCTGCTTCAACAACCTTGCGAATCTCGCGTTCCCAACGCACAAAATCGTAATTTTCATTATGCTCGAGTTTCTTTTCCAAAGCTTCGAATTCGGCCTTTGCTTCTGTATCATAACCTTCAAAACGAGCTACATCACGCAATGTTTCCAAAATCCTAAGACTCTGGCGGTCATAAGTAAACTTGTTCTCTTTCATAAAGTTACAGAAGTCTGCATATTCAGCTTTGCTTAAACAAAATGATGCCGGCGATGCTATGCGAGGATGCTTGGCTCGATAAGCTACACAGTAGTCGAATAACTGATTGCTATTTTCAAGATAAATGAGCAAATTGGGCAAACTGTCAGCCTTAACTACGATGTCGGGTGTAATACCACCGCCATCCCGAACAATACGTCCGGCAGCCGTACGATACTCTTTACTCAACGAATCGGGCAAATGAACTGGTATTCCATCCTTAAAATCATATGCTTGAACACAACGGCCTGACGGAATATAGTATTTTCCAATTGTAAGTTTAAGAATAGCCTTATACGGAAGTTCTCGGCTCTGTTGAACCAGTCCCTTGCCATACGTACGACGTCCTACGATTAATGCACGATCATAGTCTTGTAAAGCACCACTCGTAATTTCGGACGAGGAGGCAGAACGCTCATTTACCAACACAACCAAGGGTATATCCGGATCCTGAGGGTCAAGCAAGGTTTTATAGGTTTGATTCATTTCCTTTACTTTTCCACGAGTGCTGACCACCTCTCGGCCCCGAGGCACGAAAAGATTAACAGTCTTTACGGCCTCATCAAGCAAGCCTCCGGGATTACCTCTCAAATCGAGTATGAGGCTCCGTGCGCCTTTTTGCTTCAGGTCGACCAAGGCTCGGCGCACCTCGCTACTGGTGCCTGCTATAAACTGCGATAATTTAATATAACCGACACTATCGGCTACCATATTAGCCAACGTAACACTGGGCATTACAATACTCCGACGAGTAATCTTAAATATATAAACACGATTATTCGAAGGACGTCTGATTTTCAACTCAAACGTAGTACCAGGCTCACCTCGCAAACGGCTACTTACATCGTTCGAATAAGCCGCAAGCGATGCATTATCTGTTTTTTCGCAAGCAGGTATATCCTTTCCGTCTATTCCTAAAATTACATCACCCGGCAATAATCCTGCCTGGTGAGCCGGCATCCCTTCATAGGGCTTGCTGATGATGCATCGTTTCAAATTATCACGATACCCAATAACCGAACCCATTCCTGCATACTTTCCGGTAGTCATTTGCTTAAGCGATTCGGTATCCTCTTCTGCATAATACTCCGTGTAGGGATCAAGCATTTCGAGCATATAAGACAACGCATGGTCAATTTGCTTTTTGGCATCAAGCGTATCGACATAATAAAGGTCGAGGTCGCGATACAAGGCATTAAAAATGTCCAAATGCTTTACTACCTCAAAATTGTGATTAACCAATGGGGTATCCTGTGCTTTAAGAGGCCCACTCAAAAATAAGCAAGCCACAAGAGTCAGCAAGTGAAGGGATAAACGCATATACTAATAAGTTATTATGGTATGTAGAATAACGGCTAAGAACTGAAACTACCATTTTGGCCTACGGACCAATCAATACTGCGAACGGATTTCTTGCCAAACAGCCTCATCAAGAGCTGTACCAACAACTTCTATGATGTGTCCCGACAGGAGTGAACCAAGACGTGCACACGTCATGAGATCGCGCCCGTCAGCCAATGCATACAAAAATCCTGCCGAAAAATAATCACCAGCTGCCGTTGTATCAACAACCCGCGGCACATCACGCGCAGGACAACATAACTGCTGATTTCCGGAGCGCACGAGCACACCGTTCTTTCCTATTTTAACCACAGCAATCTCACACATTGAAGCAAGCGTTTCTATATTTTGCAGCGGATTGTCAACACCTGTAAAAGCTGATGCCTCAAGTTCATTAGCAAAGACAATATCTGTCTGCTCCAAAAGTTCAGCAAAAAACTCACGATCCTCGAGTACTATATTGTAACTGGCTAAATCAATGCATACCTTAAGCCCAGCTTCGCGGGCTAAATCAACCACCCTACGTATCAGTGCATGATTCTGCACCAAATAACCTTCAATGTACAGATAATCGTAACCATCAAACCATTCAGCGCGTATATCATCGGGCTCCAAAGCAGCCGCAGCACCCAAATATGTACCGAATGTACGCTGACCATCGGGAGTAATAATGGTCGAGGCAACACCTGTTGGAAGCAATTCATCGTCGAGTAAACGAGCAGCTATGCCATGAGCTTTACAGTTAGCCGCAAAAAAGCGGGCAGGTTCATCACGTCCTACCTTACCAATCAGGCCCGGAGCTGCACCCATATTGGCTATTGCCAGTATTGTATTACAAGCCGATCCACCCGTCGTACGCTGCTGTTGAAAGGATGAAAGCCTTTTTTGTATCTGGAGGTAGCGCTCGGTATCAATTAGCTGCATCGACCCTTTCGGGAGGTCTAACTCGCTGAGTATCAGGTCATTTTCTACTTGAACAAGCGCATCTACGAGGGCATTTCCAATACCCAAAATTCTCTTCATCGTATTTTTTTTTATTTTTTCTGTGCAAAGATAGGTCTTATTTCAAAAATAACAATTATCTTTGCACCGCAATTCAGCAAAAGATGGTAAGTTTTTAAATGAAACTTATGCTTCAGTAGCTCAGTTGGTTAGAGCACCTGACTGTTAATCAGGGGGTCGTTGG
>CALCVT010000132.1 GCA_937906495.1 uncultured Prevotella sp. | reverse complement strand
ATTGCGACTTCTTCATCAATGGTGTGAAGCAGGAAGTTACTCAGTGGAACCGTTCTACCGATGGCGAAAAATATAAGCAGGGTGATCCCGGTTTCCAAGGCGAAGTATATAACATTACTAACGGTCAGGTTGTGTCAGTTGGTGGTAACGCCGCAGGCCGTAGCGGTATCGACGGTGTAATTGACAACTTCGTAGTATGGAACAAGCCTGTTACTGCCGAAGAGGTTAAGACCGCTATGGGCGACATCAATCCCGCAAGCCTCCCCGCAGGTGTAGTTGCTTTCTGGGGTCTTGAAGAGAAGGCAGGTGAAGACTTCACCTTCAAGTCAGTAGGTCCTAAGGCCAATGTAGCAGCCGGTCTCCACAGCTATGAGGCAACCGGTGGCGAAGGTCAGGGTGAATTCCACTGGGTAAATGCCGAGTACACCTCGGGCTGCCCCTTCATTGCAGGTACAGCATTCCCCGTAGTAACCACTCCGACCTGGAAGGCCAAGAAGGCCAATATCGTAGAGCAGAATGGTAACGACCAGGCCGGTAACGCCAAGATGACTTACAGCAAGGCTGGCGACTACAGCGTAACGCTGACCCTTGCCAACTCACTCGGTCAGGATGTCCGCACCTTCCAGGTAATCAAGGTGAACGGTGAGCAGGGTGGCATTGCTGACGCTACCAACGGTTCTGCCGATGCTTACGTAGTAGGCGACAAGGTATTTGTAGACTTCGCCGAAGCTGGCAACTACAACGTACGCGTTTACAACGTAGCCGGTCAGGTAGTAGCTTCTAAGGCTCAGCATATTGCTGCCGGTCAGAAGATGGAACTTACCCTCGGTCAGGTTGGTGCTTACGTGCTCAACATTGAGCAGGACGGCAAGACCCTCCGCAGCGTGAAGCTCATCCGCAAGTAATTTTCGACTCATAGAGTCTGTAAATAATTAAAATTCCGCCGGAATGAAGGTATTTCCCTTTGTTCCGGCGGTTTTTGTATTCAGTTATTCAACACTTTTCTCCGTTCTCTCCATACAATTTTGATTGCAGGTATCAACCAAGGCCAATGATTGGGTGCAATAGATATTTGGCTATGACAACCCTTTAATTGATTAAAACTTTTTATATTTGTCCACTTTCTGCCGGTAAAACACCAACCATACGTGCTCTGTGGCCCGAATAGCAGTTAGGAACATACCGGTACTCTGCAGCTGGTAAACAGTTGCGAAACCTTCCTAGGTATTTCGTCTCACGTCTAACCATAAAAAGCCATGCCCGTTAATAAAAATGCCTTGATAAGGTATAAGACCATCGATAACTGCTTACGTAATCCTTATCGTCGCTGGACCCTACAGGATTTGGTGACAGCCTGCAGCGCTGCCCTTTACGAAATGGAAGGAATCAGCAAAGGCGTTTCTGTCAGAACCGTCCAAGGCGATATCCAGTTGATGCGTTCCGACAAGTTAGGATACAATGCCCCTATCGAAGTGTACGAACACAAATATTATCGCTATGCCAATCGCGATTACAGCATTACAAATATGCCTATGTCGGCCAACGATTACGAAGTGATGCATCAGGCTGTAGATATGCTTCGGCAACTTGAAGATTTCGATCATTTTGCCGAGATGTCCGACATTATTGGGCGTTTGCAGGATAAACTCGCTCTGTCACGTAAAGACCGTAAACCCATCATCCATTTTGACAGTGTCCCTCAACTCAAAGGACTCCGTTTGCTTAATCCCCTTTACCATTATATAGCCCGCAAGCAAACAGTCAAAATTAGCTATCAGTCGTTTAACGCGCGTCAACCCACCGAATATATACTTTGTCCTTATTTGCTCAAAGAATTCCGTAATCGTTGGTTTATTTTTGGTGCGCGGGCCAGCGACTTGCTTCTTTTCAATTTGTCGTTAGACCGCATCTGTAGTTTGGCCCCCGCTGATGTACCTTTTCGGGAGCATCCACAGTTTGATACCGAACACTTTTTTGACGATGTAATTGGAGTCAGCAAAAATCTTGGAGCTAAGCCTCGCCTCGTTCGGTTCTGGGCCTCGCGCGAACAGAGTAAATACATTCAAACCAAACCTCTGCATCGTTCGCAGCAATTGGAAAGTCAAAATCCCACCAATGGCAGTTGCATCTTCAGCATCCGTGTGGTCATCAATATCGAGTTGTATTCCGTATTGATGAGTTATGGCCCTGGCATCAGGGTTTTGTCTCCCCGTTTGGCTGTAAACTATATGAAAGCACAACTAAAGGCAGCCGCCGACCTGTACGAAGCACCTGATGAACCGCTGCGCTGATGCTTTAAAGTAGTCGGGGCCATTCTGCATGGCAGCCTGTTTTTGCCATTTGTTGAGCAGTCCACCTTTGTAGTTGATTTTGCCAGAAATTGGTGTAAGCATGGCGAAAAAAATGTTTCGGAATTGTATGGCTATACAAAACGAAATCATATAGCAAAATCGCACTTCTCTTTTTTTACAAAAAAGCGATTAATTATAGGGATATGAGGTAACTTTGAGCAAAAAGAAAGAAAAGCGATGATACAGTCCTCACAGACTTACGAAGAAAACCTCACCGTAATAGTCAACACTCGGTTGATATATAATACGATGAACGAGTTTGAACAGGTACTCGACAACAATTCCATTCACAACAACGGCATCAAGCGCAGTTTTGTGGGTTTGCAAAAGTTGCGTTCTGCCTATCGTGACCTCAAGGGCGAGGTAGAAGCAATGACTAACGGGATGATAGACCTCACAGTATTGTTGCAACGCTACCGCGAAGCCTGGCGCTTTTACGATAGCCATTTCCGTCGCACAACCAAGCCCGAAAAGCTAGTAAGCGAGCTCCTGGCCTATTGTTATCCGCCCTATAGTAGCGAGCGCCTGTTGCCCCGTAAGGCCCAACTTTTTGAAAAAGTAGTTGAAGAGCAGGTGAGTGTGCCCTTCTTGATACTAATGTTGCTCAAGGTTATTCCGGGTTACGACTCAAGGATGGGCGATGTAAAGAATATGCCCGAGCAGTTTGAGCGCGTTATAGACTTGCTCGAAAATTTTGTGGAAAACGACAGTGGTTTCAGTGTGTCGCCTGCCATTAAACTGGCTCGCGAGGAAAAGCACAAGAGTCGTATACTACTCTTTTATCATGTGTACAATATTCTTGACACGTACGAAAGTTTTGCCAATAGTTTTAACCGCTACGACATGGCGTGCTATGTAAAGTCGAACACGGTGTCGCTCGATCTTGCAGGCTATTGGAACGAGTGCGAGGGTAAACTGACGTATACCGAATTTTGGCAGATAGAAGAGGCAATCGACAAAGGTTCGTATTTTATGACCCACTGGGCTAAAGATGCCGAAAACCGTTTGAAAGGAATCCGGTACACCCTTTTTGTAGCCAGTGATGCCAACGGCGAACTTATCTTCTACCTGCTACATCCCGAGTATATTTTGCGGCGTATGAATGCTCAAGATTATACCGACAGCGATCAGGCCTGGTATACGGCCGGTCAGTTGTGTGAGCATCCTCAAGTGATTTCCCTGCACTGCAAAATACCCTCGCATGTATGGAAACAACGCATAGAACTCACGCGCTGTACCGATCCGGGAGTGGTATCGCAGTACGATTATTGGATTCATCAAGGATGTACGATTGTCAAACCTTATGGACATTTGGAGTATAGCTTTCATCCCAGTCTCTATGCTATAACCCCTATGCACCTGTATGTTTGTACAGAGACCGAAGGTGAGTATTTTCAAATACCCAAAGAGGCTTATGATGGTTTTGAGCGCATCACGCTCGAAGATAACGTGGGAACGATGACTATCGAAGGAACTACCTATTTGGTGTTCGACGAGTTCCTCCTCTTTATCAAGACAGACTCCGAAACGTTGCAAAAGTATGGTATCTGCCGTGTCAGAGAAATTGTCTAATTTCACACCTCTGCAGCCAATTGTTTGACTCCTTTGCATATTTGTGTAATAAGAACAACTTTTATCGGATACTTCAAGTTCCTCTTCGTTTAACCCTCTTTGGGGTCACGGAGAGGAACTTGTTTTTTTGCTGATGTTAAAATCAGATTTTTAGACGAAACAGCGGGTATTTCTGTTGAAATTGCTCTCTTTAAATACGATAGGATGCGGTTCGGAAGAGGCAAACCTTGAAAAATCCTTTTCGGCTTGCCTCTTCACTCATCTTTCACTATCTTTGTAAAGACTCCCTGTATTACAATTCAAAAACCAGTGAATTATGAAATATCCGATAGGTATGCAGACCTTCTCCGAAATCATAGATCGCGGATTTGTGTATGTCGACAAGACCGATATGGTCTATTCCTTGGCAACCGAAGGTAAGATTTATTTTCTGAGCCGTCCCCGTCGCTTTGGCAAGAGTTTGCTGCTCTCAACGCTTAGGGCATACTTTGAAGGCCGCAAGGAACTGTTCAAGGGTTTGAAGCTAGATGCCTTGGAGCATGACTGGCACGTACACCGGGTGTTCCACTTCGATTTTAATGGAGTGAACTTTACGGTGCCCGGGGCATTGCAAATGAAAATTGAAGGCTATCTGCATGAATGGGAAAAAGAGTTTGGAATTTCTATTGAAGTAGATACCAATCTGGGTTCCCGTTTTTCCCGGATTCTTCAGGCAGCCTCCGAACAGACGGGTCGTGGTGCTGTGGTTTTAGTCGACGAGTACGACAAGCCGCTGCTCGATGTTTTGGAGAGAGACCCGAAGTTGCTGGACGAGAATCGTGAAATCCTCAAGGCATTCTATTCGGTGTTCAAACAGGCTGATGCCTATTTACGTTTCGTATTCCTGACGGGCGTTACCAAGTTCTCTCAGGTGAGCGTTTTCAGCGGATTCAACCAGCCCAAGGACATCAGCATGTCCGACAAATACGAGGCCCTGTGCGGCATAACCGAAGAGGAACTGCATACCCAGTTTGCAGCGCCCATCCGCGAGATGGCCGCATCGGAGGGTTGCAGCGAAGCGGAGATGCGTATGCAGTTAAAGCAACATTACGACGGCTACCATTTCAGTAAGCAAATGACGGATATCTACAACCCTTTCAGTCTGCTCAATGCCTTCGATAGCAACGATATCCGCGACTATTGGTTTTCCAGCGGCACCCCCAGTTACCTCATCCGTCTGATGAATCACTTTAACGAGGGCATCGACCAGTTGACGGGCAAGTACTATGCACTCGACGCCTTCATCAACTACAAGGCCGACGTAGAATACCCGCTTCCGATGATTTACCAGAGCGGTTACCTTACCATCAAGGATTACGACCATCGTCGCAAGACATTTCTGTTAGACTTCCCCAACAACGAGGTGCAGAGAGGTTTCCTGACCATGATAGCAGCCAATTACCTGCAAACCCACGAGACCGTGAGCAACATTGCACAAGATTTGGCCTTTTCCTTAGAGGATGGCGATTTGGACAGCTTCCGTAAGCAGTTGACATCCTTTTTAGCGAGCATTCCTTACAGCATGCGTCGGAAGGACAGCGAACCCGAGCGTGAGCGGTATTTCCAGTACACGTTCTATCTGTTGTTGCGTCTGATGAGTGTCTATACCGTATATATTGAGAAAGAGCAGAGTCAGGGTCGTGTAGACTGCATCGTCGAAACCCCTCATCATGTATATATCTTTGAATTTAAGTTAGACGGCACATCTTCCGAAGCCTTGCAGCAGATAGCCTCTAGGGGGTACGCCCGCCCTTATGCGTCCGACAAGCGCACCGTCTATCAAATCGGTGTGAGTTTCTCGTCCGAAACGGGTACCATCGAGGATTGGGACGTGGTCCGGTAGCACTTCCGGAAACAGTTTTTAAGTAAGACTCCCTGTATTACAATCCAAAAACCAGTGAATTATGAAATATCCGATAGGTATGCAGACCTTCTCCGAAATC
>CALCVT010000131.1 GCA_937906495.1 uncultured Prevotella sp. | reverse complement strand
GAAGTAGAACTGGCCGACTTAGTGCGGTTTGAAGAGTTTAAGAGGAATGGAACAAGGTAGGAACTATGCAGAGTTAGTTGAAAAAAGAAAAGAGATAAAAGAGGAGTTTACGTTTTATCTTACTCATGTTGTTAAATCGGCTAGAAGAACAGAAAAGGGATATAATTTGCAGCCAACGGTCGTACAGAGTTTTCTTTCTTTTCTTGATGTCAATAAACTCTTTGATTACAACCAGGAGAAATGGAAAGACATTGAATGCATCTATGATATTACAGACCCTGATGAGCTGTCAAAAATAATAAATGCCTTGTTTGATGATTCTGACTTTGTTCAAAAGGACAACGATAAAAATCAAGGTTGGAGGTCGGGAAGTATCATTCATTATGCATGTTTTATTACGGCTAGAGCTTATTTCCTCCAAAAAACAGGAAAACTGTTACAAAATCATGGAGAACAAGTATGTAGCACAAGACTTTTATCTTTAACAGTCCCCTTCCAGCAAATCTTCTACGGTGCCCCCGGCACTGGAAAGTCGCACACAATCAATGAAGAGACAGTGGGCGAAGATGTTATCCGTACCACCTTCCATCCAGATACCGACTATTCCACTTTTGTAGGAGCTTACAAGCCAACCACCATAGAAGAAACGGTAATGACTGTGATTGGAACCAAAGCCGTTCCGGTGGAGAATGCAGACGGAACACTTCGTACAGAGTCGAAGATTGTGTATGAGTTTGTGCCGCAAGCCTTTCTGCAAGCTTATGTAGCAGCCTGGAAGAAAATGGCAACTGCTAAGGATGAGGCTCCAAAGCAGTATCTGGTGATAGAGGAAATCAACCGGGGTAATTGCGCCCAAATCTTTGGTGACTTGTTCCAGCTGCTGGACCGTAACGACAGCGGTTTTTCGGATTATCCCATCCAGGCAGATGCCGACATGAAGCGACAGCTGCAGAAGGCTTTCAAGGGGTTGGAACTGCCCGAAAAGGAAACACTCAACAACCTGTATAAAGGAAGAAAGGTAGCAGACGAAGTGATGAATGGCGACATCCTGCTCCTGCCCAACAATCTGTATATTTGGGCCACCATGAACACCAGCGACCAAAGTTTGTTCCCCATTGACAGCGCCTTCAAGCGCCGTTGGGACTGGACCTATATGCCCATCTCGGATGCACATTTGGACTGGACCATCGAAGTAGAAGGGCTGCACTATGACTGGTGGGAATTCCTGACACGCATCAATGCCAAAATCAGTTCCATGACCAGTTCGGAAGACAAGAAACTGGGTTATTTCTTCTGCAAAGCGGAGAACAACGTGATTTCCGCCCCCAGATTTGTCGGCAAAGTTATCTTCTACCTATGGAACGATGTCTTTAAGGACTATGAGTTTGGCGATGCCATCTTCAATGATAAAGACGGCAGCACACTGAGTTTCGACAAGTTCTATACCGAAGCAGGCCGGAACTCCAAGGTGGTAGCTGAAAAAGTAGCCTTGTTCCTCCAGAACTTAGGACTGCAACCACTTTCAGCCGATTCGGAAAACGAAACGGAAGAGCCTTCAGAGATTGATAATGTGTCGCGCTAATCATTTGCTTATGGCAACGAAACATGAAATAAGAAACAGTACAGCGGAATTTCTGACTTTTGTAGCTGCCGGAAAAGAAGAAGGCATCCAAGTGCTCTATAAAAACGAAACTATTTGGGCTACCCCAAAGGCCATGGCTACTTTATTCGATTGCTCCACCGACAATATCAGCCTTCATTTGAAGAACATTTTTAAAACAGGGAAATTGATAGAGGATTCAGTTACCGAGAAATCCTTGGTAACTGCCGCTGATGGGAAAAACTACATCACAAAGATTTACAATCTGGATGGCATCATCTCGGTAGGTTATCGCGTAAACTCCATCCGTGCCGCTCAATTCAGGCAATGGTGTACCTATGGGCTGCGCCAGTTTGCCTTGCGAGGTTCTGTGACTGACAAAAAACGGATGGAGAACGGCTCGTTCATCGGCAAAGTAAGCCAAGAGTTTGCCAAACAATATGCCGAAACCGAATTCGAGAAGTACCGGGTAATTCAGGATAAGCTGTTCAGCAGCGACTTTGACAGGTTCAACCGGGGTAAGGATGAATTGCCCCAACTTTAGATGGATGACCAATAAAATAAAAAAGGCATGCGAATACTGATAGAAGAATATCCCTACGAGGCAGCAGCCGTGAAAGACATTCTCCATGGCATTGATGCCCTGGAGAATGTAGAGGGCCGGGTGTCCATCCACTATGTGGGCTATTACTACAATACACTCCTGAAGGACTGTGTGTTTATCCTTCCCAAGGTGCTGTTGAAAGACGGAAAGGAAGGAAAGGAACTGGCCTTTGGCAAATACGCTCCCGAGGATATTGTCAATCTTGATGCCGAAAATCCGCTGAACAGCGAAGAACGCGATTTTATCTACAAGTTTGCTGTATGGATTTACCGCGCCATCGTGGTGTACAAAAACGACCGGCGGAACGATAGCGACATCGTGTATCATGCCACCATCAACCAGATAGGAAACGGACGGAAGCGATTGAGCAATACCTATCTGGACATTCTGCTGTCGCTCATCCAGTTTAACCGCGAGAACCAAAGTTTCTTTTTCTTTGTCATCAAAAACCTGCATAGCGGCTTGAACAAAATAAACTGGACACGCACCATTGCCAGCCAATCAGCCATTGTGCAGCAAGGCCGTCCCATCTATCTGAATCCGGTCAATAAAAAACGGCAGATAAACTTTGATGAGGAACTGCTCATTATTTTCTACTCCATTCTGAATTACATAGCCGATGCCTATGGATTCCCCAGGGAACTGTGCTGCCAGTTTCAGCTGATTACCGGTAAACGCTTTGAAACCTATCTGAACGGCTTTGGCAAGACCCGGTTGCGCCAGATTAAGTATAAGTATTTTTCGGACAAAGCCCTGCAACTGTGGGGGTTGTGTGATGCCTTTTTCGATGAGGCCCGCATTGTTTATATCCATACCGAACAGCGGGAATACTTACTGGTCAAGAGTTTCCATGTGGTGTTCGAAGCCATTATAGACGAACTGGTTGGAGATAATCCGTTGCCCGACGGCATGAATAAGAAACAAGAAGACGGAAAGATTGTAGACCACTTGTTTACCGCACAAAGTTTGATAGACAGCCAAAGCAGGCAGACCTACTATATAGGTGACAGCAAATACTACAAGATGGGACACGAACTGGGGGCAGAATCCATCTACAAACAGTACACCTATGCCCGCAATGTCATACAGTGGAACCTGGATATATTCAACAGCGGGAAAACCGCTCCCTCCGGCATCCGGCTGCGCGATGAGTCCACCGAAGGTTACAACATCCTTCCGAACTTTTTTGTATCGGCCAAAATGGACGAACATTTTGACTATTCGTGTGACGGCATCGAAAAGACCGACCGCCGGAAAAACAAGCACAGAAAGGTGCAGTTTGCCAACCGCCTGTTCGACCGCGACACCTTGCTGCTGTTCCACTACGATGTAAATTTTCTGTTTGTATTGTCGCTCTATGCCCGCAACAATGCCGGCCAGAAGCAAGCATGGAAAGATAAAATTCGAGAGAAGTTCCGTACCGAAATTCAGGAATGGCTGCAAAAAGATTACAGCTTTTATGTGATGAAGGCACACCCCGATGTGAACGGAGCAGCATATATCAAGCAGCACTTTAAGGAGCTGCTCGGCAAGGTCTATACCCCGTTTGCCGATCAGGCCACCTACTCACTGGCATTGGACAAAGACCCGGTTCATGAAGCCGAAAACACCCGGCTGCTCCGGCAATTATCGCAACATTTTTATTTGGCAGACTGTCCGCCCGGATGTTCGCCAGAGGCTGCGCTGAAGAAGGTAGAAGCCCGGGGGGTTGCCCCCTCGCAGGAAGCAGGTAAAGACGGTGTACTGCTGGTAATGATGGAGAATTACGAAAAAAAGAAAGCCGGTTTTCTGTTGCACGGCAAACTGGCCATTGGGCTTAAATATACCCGCGACAGCATGGAAATAGTTCAAAATAGCAGTTCAATAGGCTATGTGCTCTTTCATCATCGCAGTAATACCGACCAGCACCTCTATGCTGTAAAGGGCGAATGCCGGGTAATGACCGCTGCAGAACTCGATCAGGCATGCTACCGCAACGTAAAGACTACCGATTTGTACCTGGCCGTAGACATAGATACCACCACCGAACTCGATGCCAGCGGGCTGCAGGCATCGAAAAAAGCGTGTACACCCGCCACCCGCTATGATGCCCAATATGCTGCATGGCGAACCCTCGGAACAAAGGAATAGCCGGATACCGGTTGCGGGGCACAATCAAGTGTCCTGCAAGTACCGGCCGGTACAGCCTGCAGTTGCGCCCCACAGGATTGCGGGGCAGAGAAAGTGTAAAAAAGAGATGGTTAAATATATTAAACACAACTTTGTAATTATTCCAAGTTTCCTACTTTTGTGTGCTTTTTTGAATGCAGAGCCATTCGGATGATAAAAAAAGGATGCGTAATCTGTTGGTAATCAGAAAAGAAATAAGAAAACAAACCCGATACATCAGTTAGGACCTTCATGCAGATAATCAAGAGAAACGGGAGCCTTGAGCCCTACGAACGAGAAAAAATAGTGACGGCAATACGCAAAAGCTTTGTCAGTACCGATGAGGAAGTAACAGCCGAGACCCTTAGCGCCATTACCCGCGAAGTAGAGCATTTTTTGGCGCAGCATGCCGAAAAGCGCAGCGTGGAGCATATTCAGGACGAGGTAGAGCGCAGCCTGATGGAGCATGGTTTTTATGCAGCAGCCAAGAGCTACATTCTGTACCGTTGGCAGCGGACAGAAAAGCGCAACGAGCTGAACCGGCTGGTAGAAAGCGTTGGTGACCCCTCGTTGGCTGTCATTTTGAAGCAAATACAACAAGCATTTCCGCAGGATGTCTATGCTCTGAAACTGTTGGCCGAGAAGTATTCGGGCTTTAAGAAAAGCGATATGGCAGCTGCCGAACGACTTTCGAGCCTGGTAAAAGCAGCCGTAGAACTCACAACCCAGGAAGCACCCGACTGGGAGTTTATAGCCGGACGTCTGCTCGATTTTCAGTTGACGAAGCAAATAAATGCACAGTGTGCGAAAGCAGGCATTCATACGTTCTACGACAAGCTCCGCTACCTTACCGACGAAGGGCTGTACGGACCGTACATACTGGCAGCATATACTCCGCAAGAAATTGAAGAGGCCGCAACTTTTATGCGTCCCGGGCGCAATCATCTGTTCAATTATTCCGGCCTGGACTTGTTGGCCAAGCGCTACCTGATTCGCACCCATTCGCATCAGCCCATCGAATCTGTACAAGAAATGTACTTGGGCATATCGTTGCATCTGGCCATGCCCGAAACGACCAACCGCCTGTTTTGGGTGCGCCGCTTTTACGACATGCTCAGCCAGCTGGAAGTAACCATGGCAACCCCCACACTCTCGAATGCCCGCAAGCCTTACCATCAGCTCTCCAGTTGCTTTATCGATACGGTGCCCGACAGCCTGGAGGGTATTTACCGCAGCATCGACAACTTTGCCATGGTCAGCAAGTATGGCGGCGGTATGGGACTGTACTTTGGAAAAGTCCGTGCGGCAGGAGGCGACATCCGCGGCTTCAAAGGCGTGGCCGGCGGCGTGATTCGCTGGATGAAACTCGTTAACGATACAGCCGTAGCCGTCGACCAGCTGGGCATGCGCCAGGGCGCCGTGGCAGTATATCTGGATGTGTGGCACAAAGATTTGCCGGAGTTTTTGCAGATTCGTACCAACAACGGAGACGACCGTATGAAAGCCCACGACATCTTTCCGGCAGTTTGTTATCCCGACCTCTTCTGGCGTATGGCAAAGGAAGACCTCAATCAGCCCTGGTACCTTTTCTGTCCACACGAAATCATGACCATTAAGGGGTACTGCCTGGAAGATTACTACGGTGAAGCATGGGAACAAAAATACCAGGAGTGTATTCAAGACACCCGCCTTTCGCGTCGCATCATCAGCCTCAAGGACATCATCCGGCTGGTGCTCCGCTCGGCAGTCGAAACCGGAACACCGTTCACCTTTAACCGCGACCTGGTGAACCGCACCAATCCCAATGCCCACAAGGGCCTGATTTACTGCTCGAACCTGTGTACCGAAATTGCACAGAACATGTCGCCCATCGAAACCATTTCGACCGAAGTGCGTACCGGCGAAGGCGATACGGTGGTAGTCAAGACCGTTCGTCCCGGCGATTTTGTGGTTTGCAACCTGGCCAGCCTCTCGTTGGGCCACCTGCCGTTGGAAGACAAGGAGCAGCTGGACGAAAAGATAGCTACCGTGGTGCGTGCACTCGACAATGTGATTGACCTGAACCTTTATCCTGTGCCCTTTGCGCAGATTACCAACCAGCGCTACCGCAGCATCGGTTTGGGGGTGAGCGGCTATCACCATGCGTTGGCCGTTCGGGGCATCCGTTGGGAAAGCGAAGCACACCTGCAGTTTGTTGATGAACTCTTTGAGCGTATCAACTACGCCGCCATCAAGGCCAGTAATGCCCTGGCAAAGGAAAAAGGAAGTTATGCCTATTTTGAAGGCAGCGACTGGCAGACGGGAGCCTATTTTGAGAAGCGTGGTTACAGTGCACCACATTGGAAAGAACTGGCAGCACGGGTGGCAGCCGCCGGCATGCGCAATGCCTATTTGCTGGCAGTTGCCCCAACAAGCAGCACCAGCATTATAGCCGGTACTACGGCCGGAATAGATCCGGTAATGAAGCGTTTCTTTCTGGAGGAGAAAAAAGGAGCCATGCTGCCGCGTGTGGCGCCGGCCCTGTCAGACCGCACCTGGTGGTTGTATAAAGAGGCCCATCTGCTCAACCAGACCTGGAGTGTCAGGGCAGCCGGTATCCGCCAGCGACACCTTGATCAGTCGCAAAGCCTGAACCTGTACATCACCAACGAATATACCATGCGTCAGGTGCTGAACCTTTATTTGCAGGCCTGGGAATGCGGGGTTAAAACAATCTACTACGTGCGCAGCAAGTCGCTCGAAGTGGAAGAGTGTGAAAGTTGTGCCTCCTGACCGGTGCTGCATGGAACATGGGGCTTACCTGAACAATAGCTTAAAACGTCAGACAATATCTATATGGAAAATCATCAACCTTTGTTGCATCCGTTGAAGAAAAACGCACTCTTCAACCCTCAAGGCGATACGGAACTGCATCTTCGCAGAATGATTGGGGGAAACACCACCAATCTGAACGATTTTAACAACATGCGTTACAAATGGGCCAGCGACTGGTACCGGCAGGCAATGAACAACTTTTGGATACCCGAGGAAATCAACCTTACACAGGATACCAAGGATTATCCGCATCTGAGTCCGGCCGAATATACCGCCTACAACAAGATTTTGAGTTTTCTGGTGTTCCTGGATTCTCTGCAGAGTAACAACCTTCCCTCAATCTGCCAGTATATCACGGCCAACGAGGTCAATCTTTGTCTGCATATCCAGGCTTTTCAGGAGTGTGTGCACAGCCAGAGCTACAGCTACATGCTCGACTCGATTTGCAGTCCTGAAGAACGTAACGAAATATTGTATCAATGGAAGACCGACGAACACCTGCTCCGGCGCAACACCTTTATTGGCGATTGTTACAACGAGTTTCAGGAAAAGCAGAACGGATTTACACTGATGAAAGCCCTTATTGCCAATTATATTTTGGAGGGCATTTACTTTTATAGTGGATTTATGTTCTTTTATAACCTGAGCCGTAACGGAAAAATGTCGGGTTCGGCACAGGAAATCCGCTACATCAACCGCGACGAAAATACCCATTTGTGGCTGTTCCGCAACATGATTCTGGAACTGAAGAAGGAAGAGCCTCAGCTCTTTACCCCCGAGTATATACCAATCTACGAAGAGATGATGCGCGAGGGAGTGCGGCAGGAGATAGCCTGGGGCAAGTATGTGATTGGCGACGAGGTGCAGGGCCTGAATGGTCAGATGGTGGAAGATTACATCCATTATCTGGGCAACCAGCGCTGGAACAGCCTGGGCTTTGGCTATCTGTATGAGCACAATCACCAGGTGCCCGAAAATATGCAATGGGTGAACCAATACTCCAATGCCAATTTGGTGAAGACCGACTTCTTTGAGGCCAGAAGTACGGCTTATGCCAAAAGCACGGCGCTCATCGACGACCTGTAAGGCTTTTTCCGAGCCGGCAGCGTGTTCCAGGCTTTGACTGAAAGCCGGAGGTACACCTGCCCCCGCCGGGCTCAGTAAAGCATTCGCTGTAGGTAGACTGCCGCTCCGGTATCAGCTGGTAGCATTGCAGTTCTACAAGTTCTTTTTTTTTAAATAGATGTAATAGAACAGGCTCCGCCGACATTGCGCCGGCGGAGCCTGTAACTTATTTCAGGGTAGATGGGGAAAATAGCGTTACCATTGCTATAATAGCCAGTAAGGAAAGTACCCTCTTGGTTGTACTTTAAAATGTGGTTCGTATCCTGCGCCACAGTTATTCCTTGATGCGTATGAGCAGGTTGGAAAGGATGGCTGTGAGTCCGCCAGCCGTGATGCCCGACGAAAAGATGTTGCGTACGGCCGAAGGCATTTGACACAGAATTTCGGGAACAAGTTCGACCGAAAGTCCAATGGACATGCTCAGGGCAATGACGAGTGTGGCCTTGCGGTTAATGGGTTGCGAGGTGATGATGCGGATGCCGGCTGAGGCTACCGTGCCGAACATGAGCAGGGTGGCACCGCCCAATACCGGAGTGGGCATGAGCGAGAATACCAGACCGACTGCCGGAAACAGCCCCATGAGCACCAGTAGTGCAGCCACAAAAAAGCCTACGTAGCGGCTGGCTACCCCCGTCAGCTGAATGATGCCGTTGTTCTGGGCAAAGATGGAGTTGGGAAAGGCACAGAAAATGCCCGATACGAACGAACTGCAGCCATCGGCCAGGATGCCCCCCGAAGCTCGGCGGATAAATTTTTCGCCCTCAATGGGTTCGCCCGAAAGCATGGAGTTGGCGGTAATGTCGCCGTAGGCTTCGATAGAGGTGATGAGGTAAACCAAACCGATGGCAATGATAGACGAGGCATCGAAACTGATGCCGTATTTAAAGGGGTGGGGCAGATTGATGCCTCCGAACCCCTTTACGCTCGCAAAGTCAACATCGCCCAAGAGCCAGGCCACAGCATAGCCCACTGTCAGGCCAATCACAATGCTGCTCATGCGCAGGTAGGGGTTGTTGCTGCGGTTAAAGACCAGGATGACGAGCAGCACGAGTCCGGCAAGCCCCAGGTTGTGCATGCTCCCGAAGGTGCCTGCTGCGCGGGCAGCCTCGCCGCCGCCGCAAGCCGTAATGCCCACTTTTATCAAGCTCAGTCCGATCAGGGTAACCACTACGCCCGAAACGAGCGGAGTGACAACGCGGCGGGCATGCCGGATGATACGGCTCATCAGCATCTCGACCACCGATCCGGCCATGGTGGTGCCAAAGGCCATGGGCAGCCCACCCAGAAGTCCGGCCGAGATGATGGGCGTGATAAACGAAAAACTGGTGCCCTGCACGCAGAGCAGTCCGCAACCTACCGGCCCAATGCGTTTGCATTGTACAAAGGTGGCAATGCCCGAGGCAATCAGGGCCATCGAAACCAGAAAGCCGGTTGTTTCGACATCGAGTTTCAGGGCACCGGCTATGATGAGCGGGGGCGTAATAATGCCAACAAAGGTAGCTAACAGGTGTTGTAGGGCCGTAAAGAGGGCAATGCCAAAGTGCGGTCGGTCGTTGAGTTGAAAAATAAGTCCGTTGTCGGGCTTATTGCCGGTTGTATGGGGGCTGGTTGCGGTGTGTTTCATTGTGAAGTGAAAAACAGATGGAAGTGTTGGCTAAAAGCAATAAAGGGGGCGAACGTCGTGGTTCACCCCCTTTATCAGGTTAGGGTAGCGGAGAGATATTTGTAGGACGGTTGTCCTGTCCGTCAAGTATGTATACGCTGAAGGGAGGCAGCGTGATTTGGAGTGTGCGGTCGGCATCTACGGGTTCGCCCACAGGCAGTCCTTGCAGTCCTTGCTGATCGTCGAAGGCATGCTTCCAGGTCAGCGAGGTGATTACAAAGTCGGGCAGTTCGAGCGCCTCGCGCAGGGTCAGACTGATGGTTTGGGGTTTAGAGTCGGGGTTGCGCAGGGTCAGGCATGCCTTGCGGCCGTTCCACGATGCCCAGCCGTAGATATGCGCCTGTTTGCCGTCCCAGGGATTTCCGCCCACCCAGTGGCTGTCGGCCAGTACGTCGGCCTGGCGTTTTTGCCAGTCGATGCAGGCAGCCAGGTCGGCCCAGAGTGCACCGCCTTGAATGCTGTCCATGAGCTTGTAGTCGTTGTAGAGCTCAACCATGCCCGAACCGCAGGCAAAGGCGCAGCGCAACTCGCGGCGAATACCCTCGTAGTCCATCGTTTTCGACACATTGCCAAAGCGCGTCAGTATAAAGCCGTGTGTCATGAGGGTGTTGATGGGGCATATTGGCGAGTTTTGCACAAAGTTTTGATATACCAGGCGGTCGCGGTAGGTAATCCAGCGTTCGCGGTCATCGCCCACGCCCGTAACTTCCCAGTCGGCCTCCTGACGCCATACCGCGTCGGTAAATTTGAACCAGAAGGGCGACGCCCAGGTTCCGACAGTAGTATTGAGGAAGATGTCGGGTTTGGCAAGGCGCACATCGCGTTCAATGCTGATGATGCCTTCGGCATTTTCAAGTCCTTTGTCGCCGGGGTCAGGACCTACGGCACTAGCTTGGGCACTGATGCCGTCGAACTTGAAGAAGCGGAAGTCGTAGTTCTTGATCATATCGGTGCAGGCATTCACAAAGTAGTTGTAGTAAGCTTTGTTGCTCAGCTGCATGCCTCCGCGGTCCTTCCAGTAGTTGCGCCGGTAGGTACCGCTCTCGCCGTATCCGCCCACCGGACCGAGCCAGGCACCCATACCAGCTCCCATTTTGCGGGCTTCGGCATCGGGTTCGGCAAAACCATTGGGAAATTTGGGGTTAAACTTCCAGGTACCGTATTCGTCCCATCCATCGTCCCATACAAATGCTACGGGCGCCTTGCCGTAAGGCTTGTAGAACTTTTCGTTCCAATGCTTGATGATGTCGGTACATTGCTCAACCGTCATTGTACCCTCGTAATCGGGTGCTTTGGCATTATTGCGGTCAATGTTCAGTTCATACCACGAAATGTAGACGGGCATGGCACGCCAGGGTACAGCACGTTCGCGTTCGCTATAAGCCAGGAAGGAGCGTCGTGCCTGTCCCGGAGCTACAAGTCCTACGACGGCGCTTACTTGCCAGTTTTCGCCGGCATGCAGGGTTGTATGGCGTCGCCAGTGTCCCTCCATGCAGGCCGTGGGGCCATTGGTTCCCGGCGTAACGGTGTTCAGTCCGGTCGGAGTTTCAAGTCCGGCAAAGAGTTTGTTGCTTATCAGTGCAGCACCGCGCGTATTTCCCACAATGCGGGGTGTAGAACCGGCAGCCAAGGTGTCGACATTATAGTGCATGGCGCTGATGCCCAACATCTTTTGGTCGTTAAGGGCCTGCACCTTGAGTTCGGTTCGCAGGTAGTGCGATTTGTCGCGGAGCACTGCGCGCCATTCCACTTTTAGGTTGCCCTTCACCAGTTCGGCAATAACAGCCTGTCCGTCAAAGCGTTGCGAGGCAGTAACAGCCTCCTTGTTGCCGGTCAGTTTTTCGGTACGCAGACTGCGCACTTCCATCTCTGAGGCGCGAACCAGGGTACTGTCGCCCAAAACCAGTGTAAAAAGTTCGGTGCCGGGTTGCAGATTCAGAGTTTCGCAACCATTAAACAGTAGTTGTCCTTGGGCATTTTGGGTAAAAGCCGCTTTCAGCAGTTTGTTTTGCAGCACATAGTTCTTGCCTTTTTGTTTAAGTTGTGCCTTGCCAGCTTGCTGTTTTTGTGGAAAGATAACGGTTTGTGCCTCAAGTGTAGCCGTCATTGGCAGACAGGCCATTAGCAGACCAAAAGCCCGGTTGCGTAAAGTGTTTGTGTTCATGTAAAGAATAGAAAAGATGTGTGGGTGTAATAGATAGGTTTATCCCATTGTGGGTCAGTATTGTTTTATACCCGTTTTCAGCCTGCAAAGATAGTGAAAGGCGAGCGGAGAAGCAAATCCGAAAGCTTGCTTTCAAGGATTTGATTATCCCGAGCCGCCTCCTGTCTTATTTTGAAATAGGAAAAGGTACGGTAAAGATGCTGATGGGATGAAAGGTGTTTAGCAGTTTCTATAGTTGAACCACTTCATCTCCGGACAATCCCGTAGCTTCACAAATCATTTCGATGGTCATTCCAGAGGATTTGAGGAAACGTGCAATCTCCATAGCTTTCTGTTTCTCTCCCTCTTCACGTCCCTCTGCTCGTCCTTTTACCATGCCTTCTGCAATGCCTTCCGCGCGTCCTTCTGCAATGCCTTCCGCACGTCCTTCTGCACGTCCTTCTGCGCGTCCTTCTGC
>CALCVT010000130.1 GCA_937906495.1 uncultured Prevotella sp. | reverse complement strand
TATATACAACCTCTTATTGTATTAATTTACTTGATTTAATTCCGCCAACGGGTAATACTTTGCCTTTGAAGTGCATATACGAGATGTAACTCATGGAGTTGGGCGGCAGCCGGTCGATATAGCCTTCGGCAATCTTCATGTAGTAGTTGGCCGAGTCGGTGCGGCTGCGCATCTGGTAGTTGTACATGAGCATGGCCGCAGCATACGAGGCTGTGAGTACCTGTTGCGTAACCTGGCCCAGTCTGAAGCCTTTGAGCAGTGGTCCGGTGGCCTTTTGGTAGTGCTTGTGGCTCAGCAGAATGTTGCCGTAGGTACACCACGATAATGCCTGCTGGTCGGTGTCGGTTCCTTTGTCGGCTGCCAGCGCACTTTCCCGGGCATAGTTGATGGCCTCTTCGGTGCGGTGGGTAACGATGCACAGGCTGCTCAGGTTCGACAGTACGTAGGCCTCCTCCGAGGGCAGATTCAGCGGGCGGAGCAGCTTGAGCGCCTCCTGGTAATGGTTGAATGCCTCCATGTGGTGGTTCTGCCGGCGGCTGATGATGCCCAGCAGCGTGTGGGCATTGGCCGCCATGGCATGTTCCTTGATGGCCATGGCCAGTTCGATACTCTTGTTGCTCAGTTTGATGGCCTCGGCATAGTTGTTGTTTACACACTGGGCATAGGCATAGTTAATGTGAAGCGTGGTGTTGAGCAAACTCTTTTCGTTGCCCAGCAGTTCGATGCCCCGTTTAAGATATTGTGGCGCCTGGCTGACATCGGCGTAGTTGTAGTATTCGCTCAAAATGGCACAAGCCTCGGCCTCGCCATGCTTAAAGCCCGTGCGGCGGTAAATGTTGAGTGCCTGCTTAGCCTTGCGAAGAAAGGCATCGGTATCGGCTGTATTGCCTATCAGGTAGCGGGTCGATTCGTAAAGCAGCAAGTCGGCCGCCTCGGGCGTATTGGTTTGTTTGCCGGCCCGTTTCCGGAACCATTCGATGGCCTTGTTGTAGAGTTCGTGCTCCAGGTTATTGTTGTAAAAATGCAGGCATACATCGCGGTATGCCTCGCGCGAGGGGTGCTGAGTGGCTGTGTTGTAGAGCTTTTGGCCCTCGTCGGTCACAGGGTCGGCCTGCATGGTGAGCGATGCCAACAGGCAGAGCAGGCAGCATAGGAACTGGTAGAATTTCATGGAAAAAAATGTAAGGTTCAGAAAAAATCCTAAGCCGTTTTTCGGCATGGAATGCGGATGTAAAAAATTTTGCTTTCGTCAATGTAGCAGCCAGTTTTAACAGCATACCTCGTGGGGACATCCCATCGGTACAGCTTCAGCTTTAGCGCTTGGAGAGCCGGCTTACAATGTCGTTGGCAGCGCGCATGGGAGCTCCCGGGCCGCCTAAGAGTTGTGCTACCCGGTCATAGCCTTTGAGCTGAGCCTCGCGCCCCTTGCCGCCGGGCATAATGTGTTGCAGGCATTGCCGCACCCGTTCGGGGTGCATGCCGTCGGCCACCAGTTCGGGCACCACCTCACTGCCGGCAATGAGGTTGACCAGCGAAACAAAGGGTACTTTGAGAAAATAGGGACGGATGAGCGATACCAGCCGGCCGCAGCGCATAAAGTAGCAAACCACTTGAGGCACTCCGAAAAGGGCCGTTTCGAGCGTGGCCGTGCCGCTTGTAACCAGTGCCGCCGTAGCCTGCGAAAGCAGGTTGTAGGTTTGTCCCGATACCAGGCTGACGCGGTTGGTGCTTAGGCCCGAGCGGGCTATCAGCTCTTCGTAAAAGGGGCGTGGCACCGCCGGAGCCATAGCAACTACCAGCCGGTAGTTTTCAAGCGGAGCTGCAGCCTTGAGCATGCGCGAAAGGTTGTCGGCAATTTCGTGGCGGCGTGACCCCGGCAGCAGGGCAATGGTACGCCCATCGGGCTGAGGCTTGCCGTGGCGTTCCTGGTAGGCAGCCACCTCGTCGACCGTTGGGTTGCCCACATAGGTAATGGGGTAGTGGTGTTTACCCTCGAAAAAGTCGACCTCGAAGGGCAAAATGGAATATAGATGGTCTACATCGCGGCGTATGGCCTGAATGCGATGTTCCTTCCAGGCCCATATTTTGGGCGATATGTAGTAAAAAACGGGGCAAAGCGCTTGTTGTTTGACAAAACGCGCCATGCGCAGGTTAAAGCCCGGATAGTCAACCAGTATCAAAGCATCGGGGCGCCACGAGGCAATTTCCTGCCGGCAGCGCTTCATGCCCTTAAGAATGGTTGGCAGGTGGAGGGCCACTTGAACAAACCCCATATAGGCCAAATGGCGGTAGTGGCAAAGCAATGTGCCGCCTACGGCCTGCATGCAGTCGCCACCGTAGTAGCGGAATTCGGCCTGGGGGTCGGCTTGAATCAAGGCTTTCATCAGATGCGAGGCATGAAGGTCGCCGCTCGCTTCGCCGGCAATGAGAAAATACTTCATAGCAGAAAAAAGTAAGAAAGAGGTGCTGCCGCAAAGAGCAATGCCAGTGGCTTATGCCCACATGCTGTGCGGGTGGTGTATGGCAGGCGGGATAAAGAATTAGAGCACTTCGCGCAACACGTCGATGAGGTCGGTAGCCGTAACATCAAGTTGGGTAGGAGTAATGGCCACATAGCCATTTTCAAGAGCCCAGCGGTCGGTATCGGTAGCTTCGGGTTCGAGGTTGACGCTGTTTCCGGCCAGCCAGTAGTATTTGCCTCCAAAGGGATGCTCGCGGGGTTCAACCTCGTTTTGCCAGCGCGAGTGAGCCATGCGACACACCTTGATACCCTTGAATTTGGGGGCAGACGGGAAATTCACGTTCAGGCAGGTAAACGGTGGCATGCTCAGTGTAATCGACTTGAACATGAGGTCGACCAGGTAGGGGCGTAAAGGTTCGAAATCGGCATCTTCGCGATGGTCGCAAAGCGAAAAGGCTATAGAAGGGAACCCTTGCAGCGCTCCCTCAATGGCAACTCCCATAGTGCCCGAGTAGTGAGCATTTACCGACGAATTGTCGCCGTGGTTAATGCCTCCGACAATCAAGTCGGGACGGCGCTCCGGAAACAAGTTCAGTGCCATCTTGACACAATCGGTCGGAGTGCCCGAACATGAGCAGAGCGTGTAGCCGGGCTCGCTGTGAAGCACACGGTATTTTAGCGGATGGGCCGAAGTGATGGAACAGCTGAAACCCGAACGGGCAGAGTCGGGGGCCATAACGAGCAAGTCGGCATAAGGGCGCAGCGTATCGATGAGGAAATGCAGGCCGGGAGCCTGTACGCCATCGTCGTTTGAAATGAGCAGGTAAGGGCGCATAAAGAAGAGAAGTAAGTAAAAAGTTGCAGGGCAGTAAATGGCTTGATAAACAGTGGAATAAAAGCATCCGGTCCCCGTATATAACGGCTGTAAAAACGGCCCGCGGTTACAGCCAGAGCACTGATAAAAATCACTTGGGGCAGGTGCAAACCCTATCGTTTAACAACAGCCATCAACAGCATTAAATAAAGTTGCATATGTCATTAAAACAGGAGCAAAAGTACGAAAAAAGCCTTATACTTAGCTTATTCAACGAATTATTCTTACCTTTGCCTTGCCAAAGCAGGCTGTCTTTAGATATGCAGTCTCGAAATCAGCGTTCCCAGACTTGTATCAGGCAGCTTTGGAGGTCTGTACTCCCGTTTTACGGAGTATGCAGGCCAAAACTGTGCCTGTAAAGGTTGCACGGAACCATCGGTGTCCAACGGCGACCGAACGCACCCGCAAGTGAAAAGGACAGGCCTTTGCATTTTATGAATATTGAACCATGAGCAAGATTATTGCCTTAGCCAACCAAAAGGGTGGGGTGGGAAAGACCACCACGTCGATGAACCTTGCAGCATCGCTCGCCACGCTCGAAAAAAGAGTGTTGCTGATAGATGCCGATTCGCAGGCTAATGCCTCGTCAGGACTCGGAGTAGACCTTGGCAAGGTAGACTGCTCCGTCTATGAGTGTCTGATAAACGGAATAGATGTGCACGAGGCCATTTATACCACCGATATAGAGCGCCTCGACGTAGTGCCGTCGAGTATTAACCTGGTAGGAGCTGAGGTCGAAATGCTTCAGTTTGAAGGCCGTGAGCGTATCCTTGCAAGGATGTTACAGACAGTACGTGATGAATACGACTACATCTTGATTGATTGCTCCCCCTCATTGGGCCTTATAACCGTTAATGCACTGACTGCAGCCAACTCGGTAATTATACCCGTGCAGTGTGAGTATTTTGCATTGGAGGGCATCTCCAAACTTCTCAACACCATCAAAATAGTCAAAAAGAAACTCAATCCCGAATTAGAGATTGAAGGTTTCCTGCTCACCATGTACGACAGCCGCCTCAGACTGGCGAACCAAATTTACGACGAGGTGAAGCGTCATTTTCAAGAACTCGTGTTCAAAACCGTCATTCAGCGCAACGTAAAACTTTCCGAAGCACCCAGCCACGGACTGCCCGCCATACTCTACGACGCCGACTCAACCGGTGCCAAAAATCACCTGGCGCTGGCTAAGGAAATCATCCATAAAAACGAACGATAAAAACACCCAGTAAAGGGGCATCTACCTATCCATAAATAAACTCATTAAAGCATGGCAGCTCACAAAAAATTTCCCGCTTTGGGACGAGGCCTTGACGCCCTGATTTCGACTGACGAAGAAGTGCATACTAGCGGTTCTTCGAGCATTAACGAGGTTCCGGTGTTCAAAATCAAGGCCAACCCCAACCAGCCCCGACGCGAGTTTGCCATCGAAGCCTTGCAAGAACTGGCCGACAGCATCAGGCAAATAGGCATCGTACAGCCCATCACACTCCGCAAGATGGACGATGACACCTACCAGATTATTGCTGGCGAAAGACGCTGGAGGGCTTCGCAAATGGCCGGACTGGCAACCATACCCGCCTATATACGCACGGCCGACGACGAAAACATGATGCAGATGGCGCTCGTTGAAAACATCCAGCGCGAAGACCTGAACGCCATCGAAATAGCTCTTGCTTACCAAAACCTGATTGAACGCTACGACCTGACGCAAGACAAACTGGCCGAAAGAGTGGGAAAAAACCGCACTACCGTTGCCAATTGCCTGCGTTTGCTCAAACTGCCCGCACAGGTGCAAATGGCCTTGCAAAATCGCGAAATAGACCAAGGACACGCTCGGGCCTTGCTCGGACTGGACAAACCCTCGCTGCAGGTAAAACTCTACAACGAAATACGCGAAAAAGGCTATTCGGTGCGACAAGTGGAGGACATGGTAAAGGCTCTCAATAATGGCGAAACTCTTAAAAGCGGACGCCATACACTCAAAAATAAAGATGCACAGATGTCCGATGTCTTTGGCGAACTACGAAGCCGTCTGGCCGATGTTTTTGGCACCAAAGTGCAGATGACCTGTTCGCAGCAGGGAAAAGGCAAAATATCTATACCCTTTGCCTCCGAGGAGGAACTGGAACGCATAATTGCCCTGATTGATAAGATAAAGCAGTAAAGAAAAATGAGTTTGCATATACTACGGCATGCCTTGCTGCTGCTGGCTTTTGTGTGCCAGTTGTGTGCATTTGCCCGCGTTGATATACATGCTGAAGTCGGAGTCTTGACAGAGGCTCCGGCTTTGCCCGTTTTAGCTGCGGACAACGCTGCCAACCATTTGCTGCAACCCGCCGAGCACCATACAGGGCAAACAACAGCCATGGGCAACGACAGCGTCGATGCACACCCCGCGCATATAGCGGCCGACTCGCTGTCGAAGCCTGTTGACACGCTGGCACTCGGCATGGTAACCGACTCGGTTGCAGCTAAAGCCGGACGCGTAAAACTGCCCAAACCTCAGTTCCGTCCTAATCCGCAGCGGGCCCTGTGGCTATCGCTCGTATTTCCCGGGGCTGGCCAGATATACAATCGCAAATATTGGAAATTACCTTTTATTTACGGAGGGTTTTTAGGCTGTGCCTATGCCTTGATGTGGAACCAGCAGATGTATCGCGACTACTCGCAGGCCTATCTCGACATCATGGACGATAACCCCAATACAAACTCTTACCTTGAGATGCTTCCGCCGCGTTACGATATAGCCGGGCGCGAAGAGCAATTCAAAAAACTCTTTAAGCGGAAAAAAGACTTTTACCGCCGCTACCGCGACTTGAGCGCCTTTTGCTTTGTGGGGGTTTACCTGCTCTCGGTTGTCGATGCCTATGTCGATGCACAACTTTCGGATTTCGACATCTCGCCCGACTTGACCCTCAGCGTAGAACCTGCCGTTATCGGTGCACCGGCATCGCCAGGCTCACGCGGCAATACGGCTTATGGCGTAGGGTGCAGCTTTAGGTTTTAATGCACTCACTGAGTATTGCAAGCATTTCATAATGAATTTTCTCTCTTCATTTATCCTTTGATGAAACGTATCAGACAGATAGTAATGGCCCTGGCTACAGCTGCATACCTGGTAGCTCCGGCACAAAACACCACGACAGAGATAACCGTACACGACGATCAAAGCGGACGTGACGAAGTGATAGAACTGCCCGAGGGTATGACAGCCAGCTGTGACTCGTTGCTCAACGAGTGGATGGCTAAAAAATACCTTTACCCCGATACCACTTGCGTTGACCCCAACGTGAACCCTACTTTTGAACCCGAAGTTTACCAGGAACGTCTGCGCCGCCTGCCGGTTGTGATGGATATGCCTTACAACAGTGTGGTGCAGAAGTTTATCGACCAGTATAGCGGCCGCTTGCGCCGTTCGGTATCGTATATGCTCGGAGCAGGCAATTTTTACGTGCCCATCTTCGAAGAGGCGCTCGACTATTACGGGCTGCCCCTTGAACTGAAATATCTGCCGGTCATTGAGTCGGCTTTTGAACCCAAAGCACGCAGCCATGCAGGTGCAGTGGGACTGTGGCAGTTTATGATCTCGACTGCCAAACGCTACGATTTGCAGATTAACAGCTTGATTGACGAACGGCAGGACCCCTACAAAGCAACCTGGGCTGCAGCACGCTACCTGCGCGACCTGTATAAAATTTATGGCGACTGGAGTCTTGTAATTGCCGCGTACAACTGCGGACCGGCCAATGTAAACAAGGCCATGCACCGTGCCGGAGGTGCGCGCGATTATTGGGTAATCTATCCCTACCTGCCGCGTGAAACACGTGGGTATGTGCCTGCATTCATTGCGGCAAACTACATGATGAACTACTATTGCGAGCACAACATCTGCCCGATGAAGACGAAGTATCCCATCACGACCGATACGATACAAGTGACACGCGACCTTCACATGAAGCAGATTGCCGACCTTTGCAATATCGAAATCGAGGCTATACGTGCACTCAATCCGCAGTACCGCACCGACATTATTCCCGGTAATGTAGGCCCCATGACAGTGTGTCTGCCTACCGAAACACTCAATACGTTGATTGACCTTAAAGACTCGGTTTACAACTATCGAGCCGACGAACTGCTCAAGCGCCGCAGCACCGTGGCGGTGCCCGAAGTGAGCGAAACCCGCAGTGTAGCCACTCCGCGCCGTAACTCACGCTATAGCAATAGCAGCAACCGACGCAACACTCGCAGCAAATCGCGCCGCAACAAGGGCAGAGGAAAAACCGCAACCATCCGCCAGGGCGATACGCTGAGCGAGATAGCACGCCGCCACGGCACAACAGTCAAGAAACTGCGCCAACTCAATGGTATTAAGGGTAACTTGATTAACGTGGGTAAGAAAATCCGCGTGCGCTAAAACAAAGCAACAGCCGTTGCCGGCACGCACGCCAGGTGTGCCGGCAACGGCTGCTTGATTAAAAAAAAAGACCTAACCACTAATCATCAATCCTCATGGAAACAAATACCAAAACGCTCACTCCTCAAGAGCAGCACGACGAGGAGATGATCAATGCCGCATTCCAGCATTTGCTCGATACTTATCTGGCTTCGAACCATCGGAAAAAGACAGAGATTATAACCAAAGCCTTTAACTTTGCAAAAGAGGCTCATAAAGGCGTGCGCCGACGCTCGGGCGAACCTTACATTCTGCACCCGATAGCCGTGGCACAGATTGCTTGCGAAGAAATTGGCCTGGGGTCAACCTCAATATGTGCCGCCCTGCTGCACGATGTGGAAGAAGACACCGACTATACAAACGAAGACTTGTGTAACCTGTTCGGACCCAAAATTGCCAATATCGTTGAGGGAGTAACCAAAATATCAGGAGGCATCTTTGGCGACCGCGCCTCGCTGCAGGCCGAAACATTTAAGAAATTGTTGCTCATGATGAGCGATGACATACGCGTTATCCTTATCAAAATTTCGGACCGCCTGCACAACATGCGCACCCTTTCGAGCATGCTGCCTTCCAAACAGTATAAAATTGCAGGCGAAACACTCTACATCTTTGCACCCATAGCCGACCGCTTGGGGCTGAGCAAAATTAAAACCGAACTCGAAAACCTCAGTTTTAAGTACGAACATCCCGAGGAATACAAGGCTGTACTCGATAAACTCGACGAATCGCAGCTGGAGCGCGATAACATCATAGCTAAGTTTACACCGGCCATCCGGGCCAAACTCGATGCGCTGGGGGTGAAGTATACCATCAAGGCACGCATTAAGAGCCCATACTCCATCTGGCTTAAAATGCAGCACAAGCATATTCCCTTTGAGGAGGTATTCGATATATTGGCCATCCGCATTGTTTTTGTACCTAACGACCGTACGCAAGAAAAAAATGAGTGCTTCCGCATTTATTCGGCACTGACCGAAATCTATACGCCACATCCCACACGCTTTCGTGATTGGCTCTCAAATCCCAAAACTAACGGCTACCAGGCGCTGCACAACACCTTTATGTCAAAACAAGGCAAATGGATTGAAGTGCAAATACGCTCTGAGCGTATGGACGATATTGCCGAAATGGGATTTGCTGCACACTGGAAGTATAAAGAACCGAATACAGAGTACGACGAGAACGAACTTAACCACTGGCTCAACTCCATCAAAGAAATTCTTGACGATCCGCAGCCCGATACGCTCGACTTGCTCGACAATATCAAACTCAATCTTTATGCCTCGGAAATCATGGTCTTCACTCCTAAAGGTGAACTCAAAACCATGCCCAAAGGAGCCACCGTGCTCGACTTTGCCTTTTCGATACACAGCTTTTTGGGATCGCACTGCTTTGGTGCAAAAGTGAACCACCGGCTTGTACCCCTAAGCTATGTGCTCAAAAGTGGCGACCAGGTTGAAATTCTTACCTCGCGCACCCAGCACGTGCAAAACGACTGGCTCAAATTTGCCACCACGGCCAAGGCAAGAGCTAAAATACAAGCCATTCTTCGGCGCGAAAGCCGCGAAAAACAAAAGCGCGGCGAAGAGCTCTTGCGCGACTTCCTGATCCGACACGACTTCCAGGTAGAACCCGGACTTATTGATAAAATACGTCACTATTATCATAAGCAAACCAACGAAGAACTCTATTTTGACCTGGGCGACGACAAAATAGAACTGGGCGAGCTTGTACTTGCCATGCTCCGAAACCGCGGCAACGGCAAAGGTTGGCGCCGTTTTATACCCTTTATCGGTAAAGCCGACACTCCAGACGGAAAACATCCGAAACAAGATGTTGATGATCCTGAGTGGGCACATAAACTGAACCGTAAAGAAACACTCGTACTTAACGAGGATGTGTTGCGCCGTTGTTCCATCCCCGATTGCTGCCAACCCATACCCGGCGACGATGTGATGGGGTACATTACCGAAGAGGGCGGACTGCAACTGCACAAACGCAGTTGCGAAACTGCCGTTAAACTCAAAACACGCTACGGCAATAACATTGTGGCTTGCCGTTGGGATACACACAAGGTGCTGCACTACGATGTAACCATCGAAATAAGAGGCATCGACTCGCGCAGCACGCTTTACTCCATTGCCGATGTGTTGCATAAACTGACGCACTTTAACGTCAAGAAAATTTCGCTCGAGAGCGAGGATGGTATCTTTAACGGACAAATGGTTATCTCGGTATTCGATACCTTAGATGTATCGGACATCTGCGAACGTCTAAAACAATTAGACAACGTGACCGAAGCTGTTAGAGTGTAATTACCATTCAATCCAACAAGCTTTCATTACTTATTACGTATTAACAACCAGCTGGTATATATACTCCCTAAGGGTATAATATGCTGGCTTGTTGTGTTGCTATTTATACACAGCACAGAACAACTGGCACTTGTTTCCTCAAGCCCCGTAATGGGGGTATAAACCATGAAAAACTTCTGCAAGCCTTGCAAAAGTTATTGAAGACATTTTATTTTTCATACATTTGCGAAGTCAAAAGAAAACAGTTTGTTATGCCCGACATTCAAATACAATCAGATAGCTTGCGCTTTAGGCCAACTTTGCCCTTCGAACCTCAAAGAAAACAGGTGATTTATGTGGAGGATCGTTACCATGCTCATCTCAACGATTTCTTAACTTCAAACTATAATCAAATTAACGAAGCATTGAGTGAGTTTGGTTATGAGTTTTGTTATTTTCCCATGCTGTCGCTCCGATTTACGAGTAAAGAATTTGTACAATACTTTACGCCTTATCGGAATAATTTCCAGCCGCAGCAGATAGATAGTTCTTGCTTGGAACCCTATTTAGTGCGAGGGTTGAAGATGGAAGCGGCTTTTTTGGTGTACAACCGTCAAATCAGAAATTACCATGTTTTTCATGCGTTCAAGCCAACCGGCTCCGAACACAACCTTGAGGCATGGATAGAGGCATTCATTGCTTACTTGAAAGAGTTTGCCAGCAGGCAAATTGAAGAGCGATACTATGGTTGTTCATCAGGATCTATTTTGAGCGATCAAGAGGATGATTTTGCCGACCGGCAATTCTCGTTGGAGGTGTTAAACCTGATGAAAGATGTTCGCGAAAAAGTAGCCCGCTTACGGCAATATGGTGTTAACGAGATGGTTCTCAGCACCTTGCTCAACCCGCAAATCAAACTTAGCAGCCTGCGTATCACTGCAAACGGCGATATTGTACTGCCGGGCTATGACAATCGCGAAATCAAAATGTCGCCTTTGGTAAAGTCGGTCTACTTTCTCTTTCTGCGTCACCCCGAAGGTATTGCCTTCAAAATGCTTCCTGATTATCGCTCTGAACTTTACGACATCTACGTCCGTCTTACAGGTCGTTCCTCGGTCGAAGGCATCGAACAGAGCATAGCCGACCTGACCAACCCCATTAAAAACTCCATTAACGAAAAATGTGCCCGCATCCGCGAAGCCTTTGTACGCGAGTTTGACGACCGCCTTGCCCAATACTACTATGTAACCGGCAGCCGCGGAATGCCTAAAGGCGTGCAACTCCCTCAAAATATGGTGGTTTGGGAGTGGAGTATATGATTAAAGAAAAAAATCTTCAATGAAATATATGAACAAGAGCATATTTTCAACGATTTTAATGCTGTTATGCGTTATTCCGGCAACAGCCCAACGATATACTGAGGAAAGATTATATGATGTAGTGGGTTTGGCTGATGGTGATGAAATAGTCGATGCGTTAGCAGTGGGTATTCCTGTTATTCTAATAGGTTTTCTTATTGCTTATTTCTTTATGTGGCGGAATCCAGGTAATACAAGTGATTTCGATGGAAAAATTGGGCGCAGTTTAAAACTTCCGTGGAATCCCAGTCCTAGCCAAAGATAGTACATA
>CALCVT010000129.1 GCA_937906495.1 uncultured Prevotella sp. | reverse complement strand
CGGTTACTGATCGGATTTACTTTCTGTCCCATATCTTAATCTTCAGTTTTAGTATCCACGAACAGGGTTACGTGGTTTGAACGTTTACGAATTCTATAACCTCTTCCCTGGGGTGCAGGACGCATACGCTTAAGCGTAACGCCTTCATCAACGAAAATTTTGGTTATAAACAATTCGCCTTCTTCGGCCTTGCGGTCGTTCTTCTGTTCCCAGTTAGCAATTGCAGAACGGAGGAGTTTCTCAACTACCTCAGAAGCTGCCTTCTTTGAGAACTTGAGCGTGCCGAGGGCACGGTTCACCTCCATACCGCGTACCATGTCTACTACATAGCGCATTTTGCGGGGAGAGGAGGGAACATTCTGCGCTTTGGCAAAATACTGGGTCTTCAGGGCTTCTTTTCTTCTATCAGCCGCTAATCTTTTTCTTGCTCCCATTTATTGATTTTTACTTTGTTGTTTCTTGGATTGAAAGGTCCTGCTTATTTCTTCTTGTTACCAGCATGGCCACCGAACTTGCGGGTGGGGGCGAACTCACCGAGCTTGTGTCCAACCATGTTTTCAGTAACATAAACAGGGATGAATTTGTTTCCGTTGTGAACTGCAACTGTATGGCCTACGAAATCGGGCGATATCATTGAAGCTCTAGCCCAGGTCTTCACCACGTTTTTCTTACCGCTTTCATTCATGGCAAGAATCTTCTTCTCGAGAGAGACTGCGATGTACGGGCCTTTTTTAAGCGAACGACTCATAAATTCTTCTTTGTTTTAGTGCTTGTTACTTTTTACGTCTTTCGATAATGTACTTGTTCGACTGCTTCTTAGGAGCTCTTGTCTTCAAGCCCTTAGCATACAAACCAGTACGTGAACGCGGGTGTCCACCACTCTGGCGGCCTTCACCACCACCCATCGGGTGATCAACAGGGTTCATAACAACACCACGGTTGTGAGGACGGCGTCCCAACCAGCGAGATCGTCCAGCCTTACCTGAGCTTTCGAGTGCGTGGTCGGAGTTACCTACACTACCTACTGTTGCTTTGCAAGCACTGAGAATCTGGCGTGTTTCACCAGAAGGCAACTTGATAACGCAATACTTACCTTCACGTGAGGTGAGCTGTGCAAAGTTACCTGCTGAACGAACGAGCAATGCGCCCTGTCCGGGACGAAGCTCGATGTTGTGGATAACAGTACCCACGGGGATGTTCTGCAAGGGAAGTGCGTTACCAACTTCGGGTGCAGCCTCGGGGCCAGACATCAGTTTGTCGCCTACCTTCAATCCATTAGGAGCAATAATATAACGCTTTTCACCATCAGCATAGAAGAGCAGTGCAATGCGAGCCGAACGGTTCGGATCATACTCAATTGTCTTCACAACTGCGGGTACACCGTCTTTCTCACGCTTAAAGTCGATAAAGCGGAACTTTCTCTTATGACCGCCACCGAGATAACGCATGGTCATCTTACCGGTATTATTGCGACCACCTGAGGTGCGCTTACCGTAAACGAGAGATTTTTCTGGTACGGATGCAGTAATTTCTTCGAACGTACCAATAATCTTGTGTCTCTGCCCCGGTGTAGTGGGCTTAAATTTACGTACTGCCATTATTTATTAGATATTGCTGTAAAAATCGATAGTTTCACCTTCTTTGAGGCTAACGATTACCTTCTTAAAGGCGTTGCTGCGACCGCGTACCAAGCCAGCCTTGGTATAACGAGACTTGTTCTTGCCTGCGTACTTCATCGTATTGATGCTAACAACAGTTACATTGTACAATGCCTCAATCTCGGCCTTAATCTGAAGTTTATTTGCTTCAGGACGTACGATAAAGCCAAACTGGTTAAGCTTTTCCGTAATACCTGTCATCTTCTCAGTGACAAGGGGTTTAATGATATATGCCATATTATCCGTTGCTTCTTTACTTAGTTAGAACAGACTCGATTTTGCTGAGTGCTTCCTCAGTTACTACCATTACGCCAGCATTAAGCACACCGTAAGTATTGATATCGGATGCAATGGCTACCTTAGCCGTCGGAAGGTTGCGAGCTGACAGATAAACATTCTTATCTGAACCAGGAAGTACCATAAGCACCTTCTTATCCGAAACCTTCAGATTGTTGATAATTTCAGCAAAAGCCTTAGTTTTAGGAGTATCGAGTGTAAAATCTTCTACTACTACAATCTCGTTATTCTGAGCCTTATAGCTAAGTGCGCTACGACGTGCCAGTACCTTGGTCTTTTTATTGAGCTTAAAGCCATAATTACGGGGCTTAGGACCAAATACGCGAGCACCGCCTACCAAAACGGGAGAATTAATATCACCACGACGAGCACCGCCGCCACCCTTCTGACGTCCGAGCTTACGGGTAGAACCGCTCATTTCACTTCTTTCCTTCGACTTAGCTGTACCTTGACGCTGAGCAGCAAGATACTGCTTCACATCGAGGTAAATCACGTGGTCGTTCGGCTCAATGCCAAATACGCTGTCATTCAGCGTTACCTTGCGGCCGGTATCTTCACCTTTGATATTGAATACACTAACTTCCATTGCTTACTTCTCGATAATTACGATTGAACCTTTGCAACCAGGAACAGAACCCTTAATCAAAAGAAGGTTATGTTCGGGGATTACCTTTAACACTTTCAAGTTTTGTGCTGTAACGCGGTCGCCACCCATTTGGCCACCCATTCGCATACCCTTGAATACCTTTGCGGGGTAAGAACATGCACCGATTGAACCGGGCTTACGCAAACGGTCATCCTGACCGTGAGTGCTCTGACCTACACCACCGAAACCATGACGCTTCACAACGCCCTGAAAACCTTTACCTTTTGAAGTTCCTACAACGTCTACATATTCTACGTCGTTGAAAAGCTCAACAGTAAGCGTATCGCCAAGGTTCAATTCTTGTTCAAAGCCCTTAAACTCAGCCAAGTGACGCTTGGGAGTAACGCCAGCCTTCTTAAAGTGGCCCATCAAAGGAGCTGTCGTATTTTTCTCCTTTGCATCCTGGAAACCAACCTGAACGGCTGCATAGCCATCTTTCTCGACGGTCTTAATCTGCGTCACAACGCAAGGACCAACTTCGATAACAGTGCATGGTACATTCTGACCCTCGGCACTGAACACGGATGTCATTCCGATTTTTTTTCCTAATAATCCTGGCATTTCAGTCTTATGTTATTATATAAAAATAATTTGTTTTGCTATTCCGTCGCCCATAATTACTGTTTCAAATCTGGGTCGGAGGGTTATTACTAACCTGGAGCAATGCTCCGAAACAAAGCAGGTTTCCAACGTTTCCTACTTTCGGTGTGCAAAGGTACTACTTTTTAAATTCAAAGCAAAGTATTCCTTATTATTTTTTTGAGAATCAGCATTTTTTAATGCTTTATCCCATTTCTAAAGTAGCTTCGCGCAATTTTTGGCACATTTTCTGCTCTATACACCTTGTTTCAGCCAATTAGGAGCTATTTTCAACGAACCCATACTAACTGTGTGCATACATCTACTTCTCTACTTCTAGAAAAGAAAGCAATACCACTGGACTGCAAGGATTGAGTCATGCAATTATACACACTCTATTAAGAATCACACATCTCTAACTCGTCACTATCTACATGGTGTTTTAATTTTGGATTACATAAAGAGATACATGCGGCTTAAACAACCATTCTTCCCTACATTGTCTTTAACATGAACGATTATAAAACAACATCCCCGGCCGATTCTACCCCGAACAAAACCTACCAGGGTTTTACCATAATAATATTCGCTTGGTTGCTAATTCACTCGCCAAATACGATTACGAAACTACCTTACTTACAAATTTAAGCAAAAACTTAAAGAGAGAACATACTTCCGTTTTCTACTTTCCTCTAACCTAAGCCGGTTATCTTGAATATACTCTCTAGCTTGAGGATTTTCGGAGAATTCCGTCCGTTCGAGCTATATAGACTGCCCATTGTGTTTGTCAAAGTCACCTCAACCTGTTCTATTCCGTTAAGCACAGACTCCTGCGGATAATAAAGCCCGCAACCACTATCATAATACACGCTACCATCGCCTATCTGCACATAAGTTCAGGTAAGACAACTTCTATCCACAGAATGTGGAAAGGCCAAATTATTCCAAGGCGTTACTTCCCCTGCATAGCCTACCCCTTCATAGAAATTGAACAAAAGCGGGCATCTGAATAATCTAATGGCTCGGTTGGAGTGAAGTAATAAATTCGGGACACATGCAGCCTGTTGTGGAATTTTCTTCGCCCCAGCCACCGCAATCAACGAGACCATACCTTCGCAGGGACTGATAACGTTATCCCCTGATTCATTTATCCCTTCCTCTTGATAGTAAAAGTTTTCGAAGGTGAACACCTCATTCTGCCACCAGACATAATCAAACACCAGGAATTCATACTCATGCTTTAGTGCCCGCGCAAAAATTTTACTACTTTCTACGAGAGGCATAAAGTACAGCTTCTTAGTCATGGAATCTTTTCTGGTGTCGAATTCCGGAAACACCTCTTCACTATTACCCAACGCCACACCTTTTTAAAAACAGCCAACCCGTAAGTAGAGAGTAAATGAACACAGCAAGAAAAGAAAAGCCCTCCGATGTACACATGCATGCACATCGGAGGGCATATAGCGTTAGCTTGAACGAAGGACTACACCTTGATTTCAACCTCAACACCACAGGGCAACTCGAGCTTCATGAGCGCGTCAACAGTCTTAGCAGTTGAACTGTAGATATCGATGAGACGCTTGTATGAAGAAATCTCGAACTGCTCACGGCTCTTCTTATTAACGAAGGTAGAGCGGTTCACAGTGATGATACGCTTGCGCGTGGGAAGGGGGATAGGACCGCTGACAACAGCACCGGTAGCCTTTACGTTCTTAACGATCTTCTCTGCAGACTTCTCTACGAGGGTATGATCGTAGCTTTTGAGCTTGATACGGATTTTCTGACTCATATTAATTTTTAGAATGAAAAGCCTAGGAGGAAAATGGGATAAGAGTCATTCGTTATCCCATCCCCTTACCTGGCAAAAAGTTATTTTTATTGGGAATTTACTTGATGAGGTCTACACGGCCCTTCATTTCCTCGAGTACGGCACGGGCAATGCTCGACGAAACAGGTGCGTGATGATCGTACTGCATAGAACTTGTTGCACGGCCTGAAGTAATTGTACGGAGAGCGGTTACATAGCCGAACATCTCTGCGAGGGGCACAGTAGCCTTCACTACACGAGCACCCGAACGAGCATTCTCCATACCTTCAACCTGTCCACGACGCTTGTTCAAGTCACCAATAACGTCACCCATGTTCTCCTCGGGAGTAACAACTTCGAGCTTCATCATAGGCTCCATGAGGCAGGGACCTGCCTGAGAGCAAGCGTTCTTGTAAGCCTGAAGTGCAGCAATTTCGAACGAAAGCTGATCTGAGTCAACGGGGTGGAACGAACCATCGAGCAACTCAACCTTGAGGCTGTCGAGGGGGAAGCCACCGAGCACACCGCTCTTCATAGCTGCCTCAAAGCCCTTCTGTACAGAGGGGATGAATTCCTTAGGAATGTTACCGCCTGTTACCTTGTTAACGAACTGCAGACCACCTTCCTTGAAATCCTCATCAACGGGACCTACATTCACGATGATATCTGCGAACTTACCACGACCACCCGACTGCTTCTTGTAAACCTCGCGAAGGTTAACAGTCTTGGTAATGGCTTCTTTGTAATTAACCTGAGGCTTACCCTGGTTACATTCTACCTTGAACTCACGTTTCAGACGATCAATAATGATATCGAGGTGAAGCTCACCCATACCCGAGATAACGGTCTGACCCGACTGCTCGTCGGTCTTCACCGTAAAGGTGGGGTCTTCCTCAGCCAATTTGGCCAAGCCCTGCGAGAGTTTATCAAGGTCCTTCTGAGTCTTAGGCTCTACAGCGATACCGATAACGGGATCGGGGAAGTCCATAGATTCGAGAATGATGGGTGCGGTTTCATCACAAAGGGTGTCACCTGTGCGGATGTCCTTAAAACCTACACCAGCACCGATATCACCAGCGCCAATCACCTCAACCGGGTTCTGGTGGTTAGAGTGCATCTGGAAGAGACGCGATACGCGCTCCTTCTTACCCGAACGCACGTTATAGATATACGAACCGGCCTCTACCTTACCCGAGTAAACACGGAAGAAAGTAAGACGACCTACATACGGGTCAGTTGCTATCTTAAATGCCAAAGCAGCGGTCTTATCATCTTCGCTGGGTTTACGTTCTTCTTCTTCGCCGGTAGTGGGGTTAACACCAACAATATTAGGAGTATCGAGGGGAGAAGGAAGGAACATGCAAACGTAGTCGAGCAGCGTCTGTACACCCTTGTTCTTGAACGAAGAACCGCAGGTCATAGGCACAATGTTCAGAGCGAGCGTACCCTTGCGGATAGCAGCTACGATTTCCTCCTCAGTTAGACTCTCAGGATCCTCGAAATACTTCTCCATAAGCGTTTCGTCCTGCTCAGCTGCGATTTCAATCATCTTGCCGCGCCATTCGTCGCACTCATCCTTGAGTTCAGCGGGAATCTCCTCTACATCGTATTCAGCGCCCATGGTCTCGTCGTGCCACAGGATAGCCTTCATCTTGATGAGGTCAACAATACCCTTGAAGTTCTCCTCTGCACCGATAGGTACAGCAATCACACAGGGAGTAGCACCGAGCACGTCCTTCATCTGACGTACCACCTCGAAGAAATCGGCACCCGAACGGTCCATCTTGTTAACATAACCGATACGGGGAACATTATACTTGTCAGCCTGACGCCAAACGGTTTCAGACTGGGGCTCAACACCACCGACTGCACAATACGTAGCTACGGCGCCGTCGAGTACACGCAAAGAGCGCTCAACCTCGGCGGTAAAATCAACGTGTCCCGGAGTGTCAATCAAGTTGAACTTATACTTGTTGCCATTCCAAGTCCAGTAAGCCGTAGTAGCTGCCGAAGTAATGGTGATACCGCGCTCCTGCTCCTGGGCCATCCAGTCCATGGTAGCCGAACCGTCGTGGGTCTCACCAATCTTGTGTGTCTTACCCGTATAGAAAAGAATACGCTCTGAAGTGGTAGTCTTACCGGCATCGATGTGAGCCATGATACCGATGTTACGGGTCAAATGTAAATCTTGCTTTGCCATCGTTGTATTGTGTCGCTAAAATTAGAATCTGAAGTGTGCAAATGCACGGTTAGCCTCAGCCATGCGGTGCATATCTTCCTTACGCTTGAAGGCACCACCCTGTTCGTTGAAGGCATCCATGATTTCAGCAGCGAGCTTGTCGGCCATAGTTTTACCACCGCGCTTGCGTGCAAAGTTAATCATGTTCTTCATAGATACAGACTCTTTGCGGTCGGGACGGATTTCCGTAGGTACCTGGAAGGTAGCACCACCGATACGACGGCTCTTAACCTCAACCTGGGGAGTTACTTTATCAAGAGCTGCCTTCCAAATTTCGAGGGCACTCTTCTCCTGATCCTTCATCTTCTCGCCTACAATCTCGAGAGCCTTGTAAAAGATTTCGTAAGAAACTGACTTCTTACCATCGTACATCAGGTGGTTAACAAACTTGGAAACCTTCTGGTCACCATACACGGGATCCGGAAGAATCACACGCTTTTTAGGTTTTGCTTTTCTCATTGTGAGTGAAGTTGGTTTTGTTAGGGCTGCAATTCAGTTCTTCAATTCCACATCTGGACATTTACTCAACCTTGTGCAAACCAATAAATAATTAAAAAAGGAGCGGAAGCAAAGGACTATCTGCTTAAACACATGGGCCTCTACCCCGCTACCTACATTTTTTACTTCTTAGCGGCCTTAGGACGCTTAGCACCATACTTAGAACGACGCTGAGTACGGTTAGCCACACCGGCAGTATCCAAAGTACCGCGAACAATGTGATAACGTACACCCGGAAGGTCCTTTACACGACCACCGCGAACGAGCACGATGCTGTGCTCCTGCAAGTTGTGACCTTCACCGGGGATGTAGGAGTTCACCTCCTTGGAGTTGGTCAGACGTACACGGGCAACCTTACGCATTGCTGAGTTAGGCTTCTTCGGCGTAGTTGTATAAACACGCACGCACACACCACGACGCTGAGGGCATGAATCGAGTGCAGGAGACTTACTCTTGTCTGCAGCAACACTTCTACCCTTTCTTACCAATTGTTGAATAGTAGGCATTGTTTGATTTTTTAATTTGTTATATATATATTTTTGTTGTATTCTTGAGAGACATAGGTGCACAATACACCTTTCGGGCTGCAAAGTTACGAACTTTAATCCGAACACGCAATAAAAGGTACATGCTAAATTGCTAAAACTTAGCAAAAGATGGGGTAGAAAGCTCATAAGGGGGGGGCATGCCTGCATTTTGTCTCATTCGCAAGGGCTTTGCAGGCTTCCACAATGCTCGAGACACACTTTTTAGGAAGCAAAAGATGTTTGATGAATGAGAGCTATATAATGGTCAATCAAGTGCATCCACCCCACACATTGCCTGAAACACGCAACAACACTGCACAAAATTCACCATGAACTCCTTTGATAAACGATTTGCGTGACGCATTGCTGTTCCATACGGATGTCTACTTACAACACCTATTATATAGAACAGGACCAGACGCATAATAACTCAGCGCAAATACTCACCCACAACTCCTATTATATATATAAGGAGTATACTTTGCCTAACTTGCTCCTACATGCCTTATGTTTTATACTTCATCTTTCCCCACTACCTAAAGCAGGATAATGGACAGAAGATTACTCCACCCATAACATCTGAGCATTCATAGAAATCCAGCAAGTAAATTCAGCCGTTTACGATACCCGGAAAGACTATCGAATGGATGAAGAGGTAGACGAAGAAGTAGAAGGTTCCAATTTGCGCGCTGTAACCCCTAAGAGGTATTTGGCCGTAAAAGCATGCGATGCGAGCAAACGAACCACGTCAATAAGCAAACCGAGTATAAGCAAGGAACACCCTGGGGCGAGTACAAAGTTGAAGACTACAAACGAGGCGCCATCCATATTAAAATAAGGAGCCATAACAATTTCAACCAAAAGCACTTGCAACACATAAAGCCCCAGTGTTTGCCTTCCATACCCTGCAAAGGCTTCGGAAAGCCAGCCGGAACGAAAGTTAGCCCAACGAAAAAAACTAATACAACACATTGAACCGGCCAAGCCGGTAAAAATGCGATGCAGGCGCCAGCCAAACAACTCAAGAGCCATTGCATAGTCGCCACCCTTAAAGCTGTCTGTCAAACTAGGCACATTGACGGCCTCATTGGGCTGCGACATAAAAAGCACTACAAATACCAAGGCCGACCCACCGCACCAACGTGCGGGATGGCGCTCACCGGCGCCGCTACGCGACAACCACACGCCAGCAAGGAAGGGGACTAGCAAGTAACGGAGTTGCAGAAAGGGCAGAAACTGTGAGAGCAGAAGCAGCAAGCCCCAAGCAGCCCATCCTCCACGCAGCCATTTGCCCAAGGCTAGAAGCACAAAGCAACAGAACAGCGACTTAAGGAACCAAAACCAGTGAGTAAGACAGTGCAACAGGCTAGTCAGCGAATAGTCTATTGCACGCTGGGGATCAATAGCCTCAAGTTGTGTGACATAAAGCACCACCCCCCAGGCCACACAGGGCACAATGAGTTGCATAAAACGCTTGCGCAACATCGGAAGCACCGGACGATCGAGTGACGTACCAGAAAAATAACCCGATACCATCATAAATAAGGGCATATGAAAGGCATAGATA
>CALCVT010000128.1 GCA_937906495.1 uncultured Prevotella sp. | reverse complement strand
ATGAGGCAAAGGTATCAAAACCTTATGATATAAACCAATTATGAACATCTACTTAAACAGAATGCTTTTATAATGGAATTTTCAGCCAAGCAAATTGCAGAATATCTCGGCGGAGTGATTGAAGGCAATGAAAACGCCTCAGTCAAGACCTTTGCCAAAATTGAAGAAGGTGTTCCAGGCGCCATCTCTTTCTTAGCCAACGCGCAATACGCACACTATCTATACGATACCGACTCAAGCATTGTTCTAATCAATAAGGACTTCAAGCTTGAAAAGGCTGTCAAAGCTACGCTCATACGAGTAGATAACGCCTACGAAGCGATTGCCCGCCTGCTCACACTCTATCAGTCGACCGTACAGAAGCGCACCGGCGTCCACCCGATGGCCTGCGTTGCTGCTACGGCTGAAATTGGCGAGAATACATATATCGGTCCTTTTGCATACATTGGCGAACACGCCGTTATTGGAAAAGGCTGTCAAATTTATGCAGGGGCTGTTGTCGAAGAACGTGCCAGCCTTGGCGAAGATTGTATTCTTTACCCCAATGTATCGGTATACCACGACTGCAAAATCGGCAATCGTGTAATCCTTCATTCAGGAAGCGTGATTGGCGCTGACGGATTTGGCTTTGCACCTGCGGCCGAAGGCTACGAAAAGATTCCTCAAATCGGCATCGTAACCATTGAGGACGATGTTGAAATCGGAGCCAATACCTGCGTTGACCGTTCGACGATGGGTTCTACCTATATCCGCAAGGGGGTTAAACTCGACAACTTGGTACAAGTAGCACACAACTGCGAAGTTGGCAGCAATACGGTGATGTCTGCACAAGTAGGAGTGGCCGGTTCTACCAAAATAGGCGAATGGTGCATGTTTGGCGGCCAGGTGGGCATTGCCGGTCATGCCGTAATTGGCGACCGCGTACTCTCGGGTGCACAGGCAGGCATTGCCGGAAGCATTCGTAAAGGACATGTTACCGTTCAAGGCTCTCCCGCCATTGATGCCAAAAACTTTATGCGCTCCAGTGTAGTATTCAAATACTTGCCCGAACTTCAGAGCGAGTTGAACCGTCTAAAGAAAGAAGTAGAAGCACTGAAAAACAAACAATAAAAACCGAAGAAAAGCCTTACGGAACTCTCAGGCTATCGGCAACTGCCAAAATCCGGGGGTGACCATACATCCCGACTGCCTAAACTGCCTGACTAACGGCGTGAAGCCGCTCCGCTAACAAGGCTCAAACCTGCAACCCTCTATTATGTCCAAACAAAAAACGCTGGCCGGCAGTTTCTCCTTATTTGGTAAAGGACTGCACACGGGCCTCAGCCTTACCATAACCTTTAACCCCGCACCCGAAAACCACGGATATAAAATTCAACGTATCGACCTTGAAGGCGAACCTGTCATCGAGGCTATCGCCGAAAACGTTGTAGACACTTCACGCGGTACGGTAGTAGCCAAGGGCGAAGCCCGATGCAGCACCATTGAACATGCCATGGCAGCCCTCTACGCTATGGGCATCGACAACTGTCTGATACAGGTTAATGGTCCGGAGTTCCCCATTTTGGACGGCAGTTCCATTATTTATGTAGAGAACATTCGCCGCGTCGGAGTTGAAGTGCAGAATGCCCCCAAGGACTTCTACGTTATCAAAAAGAAGATTGAGTTCCGCGATGAAGAATCTGGTTCATCCATCATCATTCTTCCCGACGAGCAATTCTCCATTACTGCCATGATATCGTTCGAGTCGCAATTCATCAACAGCCAATTTGCTACGCTCGACAGCATGGAAAACTTTGCCGATGAAATAGCCTCGGCTCGCACCTTTGTCTTTGTACGCGAAATAGAACCTCTCCTTCAAGCCGGCCTTATCAAAGGAGGCGATTTGAACAATGCAATCGTTATATACGAACGTCAGATTTCACAGGAAGCTCTCGACAAACTCGCCGACCACCTCGGTGTAGAACATCGCGATGCCACCAAACTTGGCTACCTTAATGAGCGTCCACTGGTATGGCGCAATGAACCGGCCCGCCACAAATTGCTCGACATCATTGGCGATATGGCACTTATAGGACGCCCCATCAAGGGACGCATCATTGCTACACGCCCCGGACATACCATTAACAATAAGTTTGCCCGCCAAATGCGCCGCGAAATCCGCCAGCACGAAATTCAGGCCCCCAACTACGACCCGAACGACGAACCGCTGATGGACGTTAACCGCATTCGCGAACTGCTTCCCCACCGTTACCCCATGCAGTTGGTAGACAAGGTAGTCGAAACCGGCTCCAACTACATCGTAGCCGTCAAGAATGTTACATCGAACGAAGCTTTTTTCCAAGGACACTTTCCCCAGGAACCCGTTATGCCCGGTGTACTTCAAATCGAAGCTATGGCACAGGCAGGCGGACTCCTTGTACTCAATTCTGTCGAAGAGCCTGAGCGTTGGAGCACCTATTTCCTGCGCATTAACGATGTCAAATTCCGTAAAAAGGTAGTACCCGGCGATACACTCATTTTCCGTGTCGAGTTAATGGCCCCCATCCGCCACGGCATATCCTCAATGCATGGCTTTGCCTTTGTTGGCGAAAACATTGTCATGGAAGCCACTTTCACGGCACAAATATCCAAAAACAAGTAATTCCCCCACACTCATCACATGATTAGTCCTTTAGCATACGTGCATCCCGAGGCTGTAATCGGCGAGGGTTGCGAAATAGGCCCCTTCTGCTACATCGACAAGAATGTAGTTATTGGTGCAAACAACCGACTGATGAACAGTGTTACTATATTATATGGTGCGCGCATCGGCAATAGCAACACCTTCTTTCCAGGAGCCGTTATAGGAGCCGTACCCCAGGACCTTAAGTTCAAAGGCGAAGAAACCACGGCCGAAATTGGTGACAACAACCTTATACGTGAGAATGTGACCATTAACCGGGGAACCGCTGCCAAGGGCAAAACCGTTGTCGGATCGAACAACCTGCTCATGGAAGGTATGCACGTAGCACACGATGTCGTGGTTGGAAACAACTGTATCATTGGCAATTCTACCAAAATTGCAGGCGAGGTTGTTGTCGACGACTTTGCTATTATATCGGCCAACGTGCTGATTCATCAATTTTGTCACATTGGTAGCTACGTGATGGTTGGCGGAGGAACACGTACCGGTCAAGACATTCCTCCTTACGCCATGGCAGCACGCGAACCGGTTGCCTACTGCGGACTGAATTTGGTCGGGCTGCGCCGTAAGGGGTTTGCGCCTGAACTCATTGAAAACATACACAATACCTACCGGCTGCTATACCAACGCGGCAAACTTCGCGAAGAATGCCTTAACGAAATAAGAGAAAACGTACCCATGAGCCCTGAGATAGAATATATCCTCAACTTCGTAACCAACTCTAAACGAGGCATCATCAAGTAAACCTAACGACCGACGCACACTTACCTTTAGTACGATTATGCTCTACAGAATCAAGTTCATATCCGACGAAGTAGATGGCTTCCTGCGCGAAATCAAAATTGACAGCGATGCTACCTTCCTCGACCTTAATAAAGCTATACTCGAGTCATGCGGATATCCCGACGACCAAATGACCTCGTTCTACATCTGCGATGAGGAATGGGAACGCGGCCAGCAAATTACCCGCGAGGACATGGGTATAAGCAGTGCCGACGAGGATATCTACGTCATGGACGAAACCAAACTCTCTGAGTTTATTGAGGACGAAGAACAACATTTAGAGTTTGTATTCGACCCATTCTCCGACCGTTGCTTCTTCCTTGACGTTAAAGAACTCATTCCCGGAGAGACGCTTGCCCACTTTGCCATTACCCGAGCAAAAGGCGAGGCTCCCCGTCAAATTGAAGACTTTGGTATTGACATTACTCCCGCCAAAACCAAAAAGAATCAAGTTGCTGCCGACGATGATGTTGCCTTTGACGATGATGCAGCTCTCTTTGGCGGAGCCAATTTCAACGACGACGAAATAGACCTTGAAGGTTTTGAAATCAGCGACGGACAACCTTATTAGTTTATAGCAAGACCTGCATTCAGTTCCCGGTCTAACCAGAACCATACATTGCAGACTGCACATTCTCTGCCGATTGTTGTGTGCCTGCATCTGTTCAACCATGCTATAACCATTCGTTCCATCCGTTGAAAGTGCAAGACTCCACGTTTGCCAACTGCGTGCAACCGCTGTAGTCTTGCACTTTTTATTTTATTACCATACGCACAGTTGCCATGATTCCCACTCTGCTTGTAATACTCGGTCCTACCGGTGTCGGTAAAACCGAATTTGCCCTTCAGCTTGCCGAACAGGCACAATGCCCCATTCTTAATGCCGACTCCCGACAGCTCTATCGCGACATTCCGATAGGTACAGCTGCCCCCACTGCAGCCGAACTTAACCGTGTACGCCACTACTTTGTAGGCACACTGGGTTTAGACGACTATTACAGTGCTGCCCGCTACGAAAGCGAGGCTCTACAACTACTCGGCGAGCTATTCAGTAAACACCAAACGTGTATACTCTCAGGCGGGTCAATGATGTACATTGATGCCGTTTGCAATGGTATTGACGACATTCCAACCGTCGATCCCGACATTCGCACCCAACTCCGGCAGCGCTACGAAACCGAAGGGCTTGAACGCCTTGCTGCCGAACTTCGGCTACTCGACCCCGAATACTACGCCCAATGCGACCTGCGCAACCCCAAGCGAATTGTTCATGCTCTCGAAATTTGCTATACCTCGGGGCGAACCTTTACTTCATTCCGTACAGGAAAGAAAGCTACACGTCCTTTCCGTATCTGCAAAATAGGTCTTAACCGCGACCGTACCGAACTATTTGAGCGCATCAACAACCGCGTAGATATCATGGTCAAACAAGGTTTAATCGACGAGGCACGCCGGGTGCTCCCCTACCGCCACTTCAACTCGCTCAACACCGTAGGCTATAAAGAACTCTTCAACTACTTTGACGGTGAATGGGCACTCGACTTTGCCCTCGATAAAATACGACGCAACTCACGTGTCTATGCCAAAAAACAACTTACTTGGTTCAAAAAAGACCCCGAAGTTCGCTGGCTGGACGCCTCGCTGCCCCTAAGCCAACAGCCCCCATTAGCCGAACTCCTTGCATAAAAGCAATATTCACAGCCTCTCACTTCCAAAAAAACCACCGAAATACTTTTTGCTACAAGCGCTTTGCTGTAACTTTGCCCCGAATAAGGGTAACGTGCAACCTGCCACTCATACACAACCGGTTCTGTCAGGCAACATGGCCCCATTATTCTATCATTCACACAGGCATAGCCAGCAAACACCTTTCACCGCTCTTACGATGTATGCGGCAAAGCATTGCTCATTCCTAACAGCAACACTCTACTCTACTATACACTATGCAAAATCAATCCAAAGGAATAACCGGCAAAATCAGGGCAGCGTCTGCAACCCTTGCCAAAATGCTTCGCCGAAGCTGGGCCTGGTACAAAGGTCAGTACAAAGGCCGAGCCTGGTGGTATAAATGCCTTACGGCCACTTGGTCGTTCTTTGCATTTGTAGCCTTCTACATCTTTGCTGTCAGTTTCAACCTCTTCTGGTTGTTTGGCAAGTCGCCCTCCATCAACGACATTCTCCACCCCAAAACTGCCGCAGCCTCCGAAATCTACAGTGCAGATGGTAAACTTTTAGGCAAGTTTTTCAACGAAAACCGCTCGCCGGTACCCTACGATTCTATCAATCCTGTATTCTTCCAGGCACTCATAGCCACCGAAGACGAACGCTACTATAGTCACCATGGCATCGACTATCAAGGCCTTTTTGCTGCGGCCAAAGATGCAATGCAAGGCCGTGCCCGCGGTGCATCGACCATAACCCAGCAACTCGTCAAAAACATGTTTAGGGTACGTACACAATACTCTACCGGACTTCTCGGCAAAATACCCGGCGTAGGCATTTTAGTCATGAAAAGCAAGGAAATGATTATTGCCTCCGAGATTGAGATGTTCTGCTCCAAACGCGAGATTTTAGAGATGTACGCCAATACTGTTGACTTCGGGTCGAACGCCTTTGGTATAAAAACTGCAGCAAAAACATACTTCAACACCACACCCGCAAAACTGCGCACCGAAGAGGCTGCAGTACTTGTCGGATTACTTAAGGCCACCTCAGCCTACAATCCGCGCATCAATCCCAAAAACTCACTACGCAGACGCAACACCGTGCTGCAAAATCTATACAACCACCGGCAGCAACTGGCCGAACACTTCAGCACCCCCTGCATACCCGACCAGGCTACGCTCGTACACCTGCAACAAACACCCATCAAGCTCAATTTCAATGTCGAGAAGGCTTACGATGGCGAAGCTCTCTACTTCCGCGAAGCTGTGAAAGAATATCTGGCCGAAAAGTGTCCGGATTTAGACCTTTACACCGACGGACTAAAAATCTACACCACGCTCGACTCACGCATGCAGCGCTACGGCGAAGAGGCTTTAGTCGAACAGATGAAACAGGTGCAGCAAAACTTTAACCGCCACTGGCAGGGACTCGGTGACCCCTGGCGTGACGAAAAAGGACGCGTCATCCCTAATTTTATTGAAAGTAAATTACGCGACACTGAGGCGTACAAAATGCTGCACGCACGTTTTCCAAATCAACCCGACTCTGTCGACTACTACTTGCGACAGCCCCATCGCGTACAACTCTTCAGCTACGACGGACCACGCACTGTGCAAATGTCTACAATCGACTCCCTGCGCTACATGGTGAGTTTTATGCACGCCGGCTTCGTAGCCATGGAACCCTCAACCGGCTATGTGCGTGCCTATGTGGGCGACATTGACTTTAAAACCTGGAAGTACGACAAGGTAAAATCCATGCGCCAGCCAGGCTCTACCTTTAAACTCTTTGTCTATGCTGCTGCCATGCAACATGGACTTACGCCCGCCGATACCCGCAAGGATGAATACATTCGCCGTGAGGTGTACGACCGCCGCCGCGACACCACAACCATTTGGCAACCCCACAATGCCAATGGCCGATTCAGCAATCGCGAAATTCCGCTCCGCTCGGCCTTTGCCCAAAGTGTCAATACCATTGCTGTTAAGTTAGGCGAAGACGTGGGTATCCCCGAGGTAATCCGAACAGCTAACGATATGGGTATCCTTTCACCACTCGAAGACATTCCCTCGCTTCCGCTCGGCGCCTGCGATGTCAATCTCTTTGAGTTGGTCAATGCCTACGCTACTGTAGCCAACGGCGGTGTACACGTCGACCCCATACTTGTAACCCGTGTTACCGACTCTGAAGGCAATACACTCTACGAGGCTACACAAGTCGAAAAACGTGCGCTTACTCCCAAGGCTGCCTTCTACATGCAGCGCCTGCTCGATGCCGGCGTACACGATGGCGGTGGAACCTCGCAAACCTTTGGCGCCCAGCGCTACCTCGGAAAATATGCCTCGCAACTGGATATGGGTGGAAAAACGGGTACCTCAAACAACCACTCTGATGCCTGGTTCGTTGGCGTTACGCCAAATCTCGTAGGCGGAGCCTGGGTAGGTGGCGAATACCGCAGCATTCACTTCCGAACCGGTGCCCTGGGACAAGGTAGCCGCACCGCACTGCCCATTGTAGCCCGCTTTATGCGCAGCGTAATGGACGATGCGACACTTGCTCCCCAATATCTCAAAAAGTATGGCATGCCGCCTGAACCTATTGACCCCTCGACCTACGGTGCTATCTATGTACCTCAAACCGAACCCGACTCTCTGGAAGGCGACACACTCAAACCATTGCAACTCACCAACGAAGATTTGCTTAATCCGGATTTAACAGAAGATTACGAGGAAGAACTCGGCACAACGTCCAGTCATTCCGACCGTAACGACAATGCTACAGAATATCCGGGCTACTCCGAACCAGCCAACAGCGCCGAAGGCAACAAGCCCAAGGTTTCGGGTAAGAAAAAACAGAACGAAACCAACAACAACAGCCTGTTCGAATAGCTAAGCTACTACGGCTCAAGCCGTCAGTAAACATACACAAACTAAACTCCCCCGATTGACCACGGTTCGGCACCGAACTGCGGCAATTGGGGGAGTTTTGCATTGGCAGTCACGCAGCATCCGCTACCATTCATATGGCTGCCAATAGGCTATCATCCGGCCCTACTACCACATGGAGTAAGCAGGCCATAACTCAAGCCTTGCCACCCTGCAAGCAACAACTCATGCTGTTTACCTGCACCAGCCACCCCTTCCAGCTTCAAGGCTGTCTGCCTGCTACAGCATTCATGCACTGAAGAACCTTATTTCGGTAACATACCAATTGTGTTCCATGCCTCTCGAACCTTACTACACCTATACGCTGCCCCACTCACCCTGGAAGCAGGCCCCGCTACTGCCCTACGCCCTGCTCCTCATTGCCGGTATTACCATTGGCTATGCCGGCAGGCAACTACTGCCCCCTGCAGGTTGGGCTGCTATAACCACAGGCTTTGCACTCCTTAGTACCGGTTTGTGTCTGTGGGGCAAAGGTGCAGTAGCCAGACGCTTGGCTACCGGCATAGCCTACGCCGCACTTATGGCTGCAGGTGGCACCCTTACCTGCCTGTCGTATAAACAAGTTGAAGTAAAATGGCCCGACACTCCGCGCACCTGGCAAGCCGAGGTGCTGAGCGTGCGCGAAAAAAACGCATACACTCTGCGAGCCGACGTTCGGCTCATTGCTCCACAAACGCCTTACCATGGCCGTAAGGTACGGATCAAGCTTGCGCAAATTAACACAGCATCACCCCTCACACCAGCCGACCGCCTGACCTTTTATGCTCCCATCCGCCCAGGCTACCGGGCCGGAAACCCCGGCGACTTTGACTACCGCAGCTACTTGCTCACCCACGGCATCAGCGGAACGGCCACCCCCGACAGTTGCTGGAAAATGCTCCCTCCCAACCATCATCCAGACATAGCCATGCAACTGTTGCGCTACCGGCAACAACTACTCAATACCTACAGCCGGCACTTCCAGGCTGAAGCACTGGCCATTTTGTCGGCACTTACCTTGGGCGACAAGTCTGCACTTACCGACAATACCCGCCGCCTTTTTTCGGAAACCGGCACAAGCCATGTGTTAGCACTATCGGGGTTGCATTTAGGCATACTGTTTAGTCTGCTGCAACTTTTTGCCCTGCGCTGGATACGCAAGCGCCCCGTTTATTTGGCAGCCCAAGTTTTTTCGATACTGGCACTCTGGCTCTTTGTCGGACTGGCCGGAAGCCCGCTCTCGCTGCAACGTGCAGCCTGGATGCTCACCCTTTTCCTTCTGGGCAACAGCATGCAACGTACCCGTCAGGCCACCCTCAACAACTTAGCATTAGCCGCACTCATTTTGCTTATTTGCTCACCGCTTTCGCTCTTCGATGTTGGCTTCCAGCTTTCGTTTTGTGCCGTACTGTCTATCATACTCGGCAACCAATACTTTTGGCAACACCTGCCGGTGCCCAACTGGAGCAACCAGTACGAGCGGCAACTCTTCCCCGTGGTATTAGGCAGCCATCCGCCACGCACCCGCCAGTGGTGGGCTTTGCAGCGCGTAAGACTCAGGCTGCGCCTTCAAAAATACGCATACCTGCTGCTACGCCAAGTGATTTATCCTTTTATCTGCGTTTCGCTCAGTGCACAGTTTGGCACGGCTCTACTCATCATCTTCTACTTTCATACTTTCAGCCCCTATGCCGTACTGGCCAACTTTGTAGTCATTCCTGCAGCCTATGTGCTGCTGGGTGGTGCTCTTTTATTCTTTACTATTCCGTGTGTAGAGTTTCAAACATGGCTTGTAAAAGTTTTAACACTGACTGTCGATGGCATGACTACAGCCCTCGACCATATAGCGCATTGGCCCGGCGCCACTCTCACACTCTATCCGCACGCACTCACGCTCTGCCTGCTAAGCGTGTTGCCGGTACTGCTATTTAAATTACTACATAGTCAGAACAGGCAGCAGCGCCGACAAGCCATTACACTCGCAACCCTACTATTGGTGGCCTGTATCGGCATCGAAACATACCGCCTGCGGCCACAACGGCTCGCACCACAAATCATGGTGTACAACCTGCCGCGCACCACCGCCATACACTTTATACAGTCGGCCCAATGCTCCTATCTGTTCAGTCCTATAGCACCCGACACCCTGCATGCACGCATGGTCTACATCGAAAAAAACTTTTTTACGCCTCGCGGGATGGCCACACCACAGCCCGTAGTAAAAACAGATATGCACAACCATTACCTGCTGCGCAAGGGCAACTACTTCGTGTTCGGCACCACACGGCTGCTCCTGCTCCACCATAACCTGCCGGCTGCCAGCACTCAACGGCCTCAAGCTATTGACCTCCTGGTTGTAGGTTACGGAAGTTACGAAACGTTAGCTACCGTGCAACGCCACTTCAGCCCCCGGCATGTTGTACTCGACCCCACACTACCCACCCGGCGCCGCAATCTTTGGCTCACAGCATGCGCTGCAGCCAACATACCCTGCCACGATGTGCGCAACGATGGAGCATTTGTTTATCTACTAAAACCCAAACCATGAAACACGCTGCCACACTAATACTTGCCAGCCTATGCTGCTGCCTGAAGCTATCGGCACAACTTGCAGCCGAACAAGAGCCGGCACTCAGCTGGGAAGAGTTTGCCGAGGTTTATTTAAACAACAGCAACTCCTACGATGCCGATGCCGAAGGTGCGACCTACGACGAACTCGAACGACTGGAAGAGATATACCAACACCCGTTACAACTGAACCGCTGCACTCGCCGGCAACTGCTCGAACTGCCCTTTCTGACCGAAGCTCAAACCGACTCTCTTATAGCCTACCGCGAACGTAAACACGGCCTTTTGTCGCTTGGCGAACTTCAACTCATTCAAGGCTTCGACTACTTTACACGATACTACCTGACACTCTTTGCACGCTGCGACTCAGCTTGCCTGCCCACCAAGGAACAACTGGAGCGCCACAGGGCCGAACAGCGGTTGAGCTACCTGCTAAGCCAGGGAAAACATGAGGCCGAAAGCCGACTCGACATCCCCCTTTACCGCCGGCAGGGATTTGACAAACCCGAAAACCCCACTCGTACAAACTACTTTACGGGCAACGCCATGCACCACATCGTGCGCTATCGCTACAACCTACGGCGTGAAGCAGCTTACGGACTGACCCTCGAGAAAGATGCTGGCGAGCCTGTAGGCAAACGGGGATTTTATCCCTACGGCTACCTTTCAGGCTACTTATTGCTGCGACCACGCAGCCGCAAATGGAGCTTGGCTATCGGCGACTACGAACTGCGAGGCGGACGCGGGCTGCTGCTGGGGCGCCCTACGTTTGGCGGACTATCACAACTGGTACAGCCATTCAAGGCAGTACCCATCAACTTTCATCCGCACACATCGGTCAACGAAGCCGAATTCTTCCGTGGTGCTGCAGCCGCCTATAAATGGCAAAACATAGGGATGCTGGCATTTGTTTCGTACCGACGGCTCGACGGAAGACAAGAACCTGGAACCGACACCATACGCACCTGGCTGAAAACCGGCTTGCACCGCACCATCTCGGAGATTGACAACCGCCGCAACTTAGGGTGTCTGACCGCAGGAACCCAGGTAAACTGGCAAGCAACCAAGGGCGGAATAGCCCTATCGGGCTACGTGTCGCACTTTAGTCTGCCCATCTATCCGGAGGAGCGTTATTACAACCGCTACTACTTTCGAGGACAAACAGCCGGAGGGGCAGCCTTGTTCTACTACGTTACATACAAATGGCTGCATCTGCAGGGTGAACTGGCTACCGATGCCTCGTGCAACATAGCTACCGAACACATCGTGAGTGCCCGCTTTTCGCCACGTCTGCTACTCAATTTACAGGTGCGCCACTTCTCACCGCGCTTTGTAAGTTTGTATGGCCATGCACTGCAACAAGGCAGCCGGGTGAGCAATGAGCAGGGAATTGCCTTAGGCATGCGCTGCTTGCCACATCCGGACTGGGAACTGACGGGCTATGTTGACATTTTCCGCTTCCAGACTCCCACTTATACCGCCATACTTCCGGGCTCCAAAGGTATCGAGGCCTCTATACAATCTAAATGGAAGTTATCAGGTCCCTGGCAACTCATCTTGCGCTACCGACTCAAGACAAAGCAACGCACCGTGAGCGGCTACCGGCTACTGGAGTACCGCAACACACACAAATTGCGCCTGGGCAGCCTGCTCAATCTGAAGCACTTTGGACTGACAGCACAAGCCGACCTTACTTATGCCACACGCCAGACAGGTAAACACTCAGTGGGCTGGATGGCATCGGTACGCCCCGTTTGGAAAGCCTCAAAACGCTACCAGCTCAAGGGGTTTGCCGGCCTGTTCTTTACCGACGACTACGAATCGGCCCTCTACGCATACGAACCACAACTGTACCGGGCCAGTGCCTTCCCCTCGTTTGCCTATCACGGCATGCGCGGCGTTGTAGTGAGCAATTGGCACATCACCCCAACGCTATTGCTGGGGCTACGCGTCGGCAGTACCTGCTACTTTAACCGTTCGTCTATCTCGTCGGGCATATCAGCCATCCACTCCTCCTGGAAAAACGATTTGTCGGTACAACTGCGCTGGCGCATTTAAGCATGCTGCCAGCCATCTACCAACATTGAGCCGGCAGCACCTGGCAGTCTGCTGTCAAGCTGCATCAAGAGCAAGTAAAAATCTTTTTGCATTTATTGCGCAAAAGGGTTTTCCAAACGCCTCAAATAACGTAACTTTGCTTGCGATAGGCCATGCCAACACCGCAAGGCCCTTTTACCCCGACCATGCTCCGCCTCCAAAGCTATACCCCGCATGCACATCCGACACTCCCGGCACTCGCACAATCGGATCAATGGCAGCATGGTTTCGGCAAACATGAATATTCGACTAACTGCTATACAATATGAAAAAAATTCTGCTCCTCGGCTCCGGCGAACTTGGCAAGGAATTTGTCATTGCCGCCCAACGTCTCGGCCAGTATGTGATTGCTTGCGACAGCTATGCCGGTGCACCTGCCATGCAGGTGGCCGATGCCTACGAAGTGTTCTCCATGCTCGACGGCGAAGCGCTTGACCGCGCTGTAGCCAAGCACCAACCCGACATTATCGTACCCGAAATCGAAGCCATCCGCACCGAAAGACTTTACGACTACGAAAGCCAAGGCATCCAGGTAACTCCCTCGGCCCGTGCCGTAAACTACACCATGAACCGCAAGGCTATCCGCGACTTGGCGGCTAAGGAGCTCGGACTGAAAACAGCACGTTATTTTTACGCTAAGTCGTACGACGAGTTGCATGCCCATGCCCACGAAATAGGGTTCCCCTGTGTAGTCAAGCCGCTCATGTCGTCATCGGGCAAAGGCCAATCGCTTGTTAAGTGTGCCGAAGACCTGGAACGTGCCTGGCAATATGCCATGGAAGGAAGCCGCGGCGACCTGCACGAGGTTATAGTAGAAGAATTTATCCGCTTCGACAGCGAAATTACTTTGCTCACCGTAACACAAAAGAATGGCCCTACCCGCTTCTGTCCTCCCATCGGACATGTACAGAAGGGGGGCGACTACCGCGAAAGCTTCCAACCTGCACATATTGCTCCCGAACATCTGGCCGAGGCTCAACGTATGGCAGCGCTGGTAACCGAATCGCTCACCGGAGCAGGCATTTGGGGCGTAGAATTCTTTCTTAGCCACGAAAATGGGGTATACTTCTCCGAACTTTCGCCACGTCCGCACGACACTGGCATGGTTACGCTGGCCGGAACACAAAACTTCAACGAGTTTGAACTGCACCTGCGCGCTGTTCTCGGACTCCCCATTCCGTGCATCAAACAACTGCGCATAGGTGCCAGCGCCGTAATTCTTTCGCCCATCAGCTCGCAAGAGGCTCCACGCTACCGCGGTCTCGAACTAACGTGCGAGGAAGATGCCGACCTGCGCATTTTTGGCAAACCTACAACCCGCGTAAACCGTCGCATGGGTGTAGTGCTCTGCAGCCGCGAGGTTGACGGCAATCTTGACGAGGCTCGCGACCAAGCCAAGCGTCTGGCCGACAAAGTTGAGGTGTACTAATTACCTGCAGCTCATACAAACAGCAAAAACCGCAAGTATCATCGGAACAACGATGGTACTTGCGGTTTTTGGGCTTCTATCCTATCATGGTTCCGAACACCTTGCCAACGCACATTACGCGGTAACGAAGAGAAAGGAAAATAAAGAAAGACAGAACCAAAAAAGTTCTTGCAAAGCACTGCCCCGCATCTTGCAAACTGAGCATTTGTAAAATAAATTCCGAAGCTCTTTTAATACAACTTAGAGCAGACGAGTGAGGAAGCAATGCTCAGCTATAACATTTTTAAAAGGCTGGACAAACAAGTAATGGCTGACTAAAAATGACAATAGGCCCGACTGTTTGGTCTAAAGGGGCGATAGAATTTTCTAAAGGAGCGATAGAAATTTCTAAAGGGGCGATAGAAACAGCAGATTACGGCTGTTTTTTAAATATTTTCACTTAAACAAACTCATAAAGCGATGTAAAAGAACGAAATGGCATCATTACGAAAAAGGCTGACTTGTTGAAACAAGTCAGCCTAAAGTAACAAAGGCTCATCGCCTCTTATTTTCAATTCAAAGATAGTAAAAGGCGGGCGAAATGGCAAATCTAAAAGCAGAAATTCAATGATTTGATATTGCCGGCCCGTATTCTATCTTATCTAAAGACAGGAAATTTTCAACTCCAAGTGCAAGCAAAAAGCCTTATTTCTGCTCCGGGGCCACGCTCCGGGACTGGTATAAATCTAAACATCCCGAAATAAAACACCAACAACGGCTGTTGAAAATTCAACATGGGGTGATGAATTTTTTACACCCCTCACCCAAAGACCTTATGCAATCAAAAAGTCCTCAAGCTAAGCAGTTACAGGCATTTGCGGATTCAAGTAACGCTCCAGGAAACGCTCCACCGCCCGATAAAAGTCCAAGCGGTTTTCCAGATTATGGAATCCATGTCCTTCGTCATCTTTTACCATGTATTCCACATCGACACCTCGTTTACGCAAAGCCTCGACCATTTGATCGCTCTCGGCCTTATTAACACGCGGGTCGTTTGCCCCCTGCGCAATAAGCAGTGGGGCCACAATTTTATCGGCATGGAGCGCAGGCGATGTTGCGGCAAGTTGTTGCTTATCGGCTTCGGGGTTTCCCACCTGCTCATACATCATTTGCAACATCGGACGCCAGTAAGGCGGAATGGTTTGCAAGAAGGTAAAAAGGTTACTTACGCCCACATAATCAATACCACAGGCATACAACTGAGGCGTAAAGGCCAGTCCGGCCAAGGTGGCGTATCCCCCGTAACTACCTCCATAAATAGCTATGCGGTCCGGATCGGCAATACCCTGCTCAATAAGCCAATTTGCCCCGTCGGTCAAGTCGTCCTGCATGCGGAGCCCCCATTGTTTGTAGCTCGCCTCCAAAAAACTGCGTCCGTATCCCGTCGAACCTCTAAAGTTTGTCTGCAACACGGCATAACCTCTGTTGGCCAGAAATTGCACCTCCGAAGAGTAGCCCCAGCAATCACGGCTCCAGGGTCCGCCATGCGGATTAATAACCACAGGCAGTTGACGTGCATTTTCGGGAGTCAGCCCATAGGGCAATGTCAGATAAGCTTCGAGTTGCAGCCCGTCGCGGGTTGTATAGCACACGGGATGCATGGCATTGAGTTTTTCGGCCGGTAACCAAGGAGCCAGTTCGGCCAGCAAGCGCACCTGGTTGGTTGCTGCCTCATAAAGCCAATAGGCACCACGTGTGCGGTCGGAGCCAGCAAACACCAGAAAACGCTCTTCGGCTTTGTCTGAGTCGGCAATACCAATGCGTAAATTCGGAAAATGGGCTTGCAAACGCTCTCGGAAAGCCTGCTCCTCGCTGTCAAAGTAATGGCGCACGGGTTCCTTATGACCGGTGCAGTAAGCACTGAGCAACTTTTTGCGCTTACGCGAATAACCAATGCTCGAAAGGTCGTACTGAGGATGTTCAAAAAGCAGTTCGAGTTCCTCGCAGGTAGCCGGATTCATGCGCACCAGCACAATTTTATCGCGTCCCAAATTAGTAGCTGCATACACCTGCTTGTTATCGGGCGTAAAGTCCATAAAACTCACCACATCGCGGAAGTCAGTAGTCAGCACCGGTCTAAACTCCTCTTGCTCCGTATCGCGGTACAGCAGTTGCGTATTCACGCCATCAACAATAGCCGTGGCCACGCGCAGTTTACCAGCATGGTCGCACATCCAGCCCTGATAGTTTCCCGGATTCTCGGCCAGCAATGTCAAAGTACCCGTTTCAATATCCAAGCGATAGGGGTCGAACACCTCGGGATTGCGTTTATTAAGTCCGATGAGCACCTGTCCGGGCACCTCTTCGAGGTCGTCAATCAGTGTAGTGCGTACACCCGGAAAGTTGGTATATGCTTTCAAGTCGCTGCCATCTGGACGCACGCCGTATAGTTGGTAATTTTCGTCTCCTCCCGTATCTTTCATAAAAATCAAGCGGTCGTTCTCGGCCCACATATAGCCGGCCAGGCTACGTGCGGTTTCGCTTGTAAGTTGCACAGGCTGCTGTCCGTCGGCATCGAGCGGCTGTACAAATAAGTTCAGGCGATTTTGATAAGGGGCAAGAAACGAAAGATATCGTCCATCGGGCGATAGTTGAAACCCGGTACGCTCAGGCAAGCGGAAAAAGTCTTCAAGAGGCAGTATGTCTGTCATAAAGAAAAGTCTATAAGTAAGTAACTAATCAAAATTAAGCCGCATTATGTTTAAGTTTAATACCCAAGGTAT
>CALCVT010000127.1 GCA_937906495.1 uncultured Prevotella sp. | reverse complement strand
GAGGTCTGGATATGAGCATAGTTAATTTACACTAATTACGGTAGAACCAAAAAAAATACATCCACCTTTCAAACTTCGTTCATAGGCACTGCGTGCACATATGTTGTGATGTGCTTTTTAACATTCAGTAATTATACTTTGGTGCTATGATATTTTGTTTGTTTAAATAGTTACACATGTAGCCGGTAAGGTTTGAAGAATACGTAAAGTAGCCCCCGGACGCATTATTCACTCAAACTTTTAAATTGGTATGCCGATGTCATTATTTTTTTGTAACTTTGCCTGCAAAACCAAATAAAGGTATTTTGAATGGAACCTTTGAAGCATGAGTGCGGTGTGGCCATGGTTAGGCTGCTTAAGCCGCTCAGTTACTACGAAGAAAAATACGGCACGTGGATGTATGGGCTCAATAAGCTCTATTTGCTGATGGAAAAGCAGCATAACCGCGGGCAGGAAGCCGCCGGTTTGGCTTGTGTTAAAATGCAAGCTGCAGCTGGTGAGGAATTCTTATTTCGTGAACGTGGACTGGGTGGCGGTGCCATTCAGGAAATCTTTGGTAATGTACATCGGCTTTTTGCCAATTATCGGTCGGAACAATTGCACGATGCGGACTATGCAGCCCGCTGTGTGCCCTTTGCCGGCGAAATTTATATGGGCCACCTCCGGTATTCAACTACCGGCAAGAGTGGCCTTTCGTATGTCCACCCGTTTCTGCGCCGTAACAACTGGCGCGCCAAGAACCTTTGTATCTGCGGAAACTTTAACTTGACCAATGTAGAGGAGATATTCAGTTCGGTAGCAGCTAAGGGCCAGCATCCCCGTATGATGTCAGATACCTATTTGCTGCTGGAACAACTGGGTCATCGGCTTGACCGCGAGAGCGAACGATGTTTTGTTGAGGCACGTAAGCAGGGACTTGAAAACCAGGATGTTACGGAGTATATTGAGGAGCATATTAATTTGGTTAATGTTCTGAAAGATGCTGCACCACTGTGGGACGGAGGATATGTGATATGCGGAATGACGGGTTCGGGCGAACAGTTCTCTTTGCGCGATCCGTGGGGTATTCGTCCGACTTTTTGGTATCGTAACGATGAGGTGCTTGTTGTAGCCTCAGAGCGTCCGGTTATACAAACGGCTCTCGATGCCGAGGCTCACGAGGTACACGAACTCTTGCCCGGGCAGGCATTGCTTGTTAATCGTCGAGGAGGTATCCGTATAGAACAAGTGCTCGAACCGGCACGCTTGGCTGCCTGCTCTTTTGAACGTGTTTATTTTAGCAGGGGGTCGGATGTAGATATCTATCGCGAACGTAAAGAACTCGGACGTACTCTGGTAGAACCGATACTGAAGGCTGTGGACGGCGAAATAGACAATACCGTACTTGGCTATATTCCCAATACTGCTGAAGCTGCCTACTATGGCATGCTTCAGGGGTTTGATGAATATCTTAACCGTCAGAAAGCCGACGAGATTGAACGGCTTGGAACAAATGTTTCGCACGAAAACCTAAATCGTATTCTCTCACGGAGAATTCGCGCAGAAAAGGTGGCTTGGAAAGATATCAAGATGCGCACCTTTATAGCCGAAGGCAACTCGCGCAATGATCTCGCGGCACATGTCTACGATGTGACCTATGGTTCTGTTCGTCCCGGAGTTGACAATCTTGTGGTTATTGACGACAGTATTGTGCGTGGAACAACATTACACGAGAGTATTTTGCGTATTATGGACCGCTTGCATCCGCGTCGAATAGTTGTTGTAAGTTCGTCACCTCAGGTTCGCTATCCTGATTATTACGGCATTGATATGCCGCGCATGGAGGAGTTTATTGCCTTCCGTGCTGCAATTGCATTACATACTGATAAAGGTATTTCAGAAAGGCTTGCAGATATCTATGAACGCTGTAAGGCACAAATCGATTTGCCGAAAGAGCAAGTAAAAAACTTTGTACGCGAAGTGTATGAACCCTTTACTCCTGAAGAAATTTCATGTAAAATGGCAGAGATGTTACGCCCTGAAGGTGTGACAACTGAAATACACATCGTATATCAAAGTCTTGAAGGCCTGCATGCAGCCTGCCCCAACAGTCCTGGCGATTGGTACTTTTCGGGCCATTATCCTACTCCCGGAGGCAATATGCGGGTAAATAGAGCCTTTGTGAATTATTACGAAAAGACTTTTTGTTTGTGACAAACCGGCGCAAATGTTTAAGGCTTTCAATTATTCTGCCGAGAAAAAGCAGAGTTTCCATCCTATAAGCAAATCAAATTCAACCTATCCGGACAATCGTTCCCGTTCTAAACGGGAATGGTTTTCCCTTAGCACATTGAAAAATATGCGTAACGTAACACTAATTCTTGACGACGGAACCAAATTCCATGGAAAGTCGTTTGGTTTCGAAGCCCCTGTGGCCGGAGAAGTGGTCTTCAATACGGCCATGACGGGTTATCCCGAGAGTTTGACCGATCCCTCTTATGCCGGTCAGCTCATGACGCTTACTTATCCGTTGGTAGGTAACTATGGCGTTCCCCCCTTCAGTGTTGAATCTAACGGTTTGGCTACATTTATGGAAAGCGACCGTATTCACGCTTCGGCTATTATTGTTAGTGCTTATAGCGAGGAGTATAGTCATTGGAACGCAGTGGAGAGTCTGGGCGATTGGCTCAAGCGCGAAAAGGTACCTGGTATTACGGGTATTGATACGCGCGAATTGACCAAAGTGCTGCGTGAGCATGGTGTAATGATGGGTAAGATAGTCTTTGATGATGAGCCCGATAATGTGCCAGTAGCAGAGTATGAAGGCGTAAATTATGTAGCAAAGGTTTCGTGTAAAGAAATTATCCGCTACAACGAAGGCGAGGATCGCAAAAAGGTTGTACTTGTAGACTGCGGTGTAAAGAACAATATTATCCGTTGCCTCATTCGTCGTGGTGTAGAAGTTATCCGTGTGCCCTGGAACTATGATTTCAATGAACTCGAGTTCGATGGTCTTTTCCTTGCCAATGGTCCCGGCGACCCTAATACCTGCTCTGATGCAGTTGATAATATCCGCAAGTTCCTTGCTAATCCTAACGTGCGTCCGTGTATGGGTATCTGTATGGGTAACCAACTCCTTTCAAAGGCAGCAGGTGCCAGCATTTATAAACTTAAGTACGGACACCGTAGCCATAATCAGCCCGTACGCATGGTAGGTACAGAACGTTGTTTTGTAACTTCGCAAAACCACGGCTACGCAGTTGATAGCCGCACGCTTCCTGCCGATTGGGAACCCTACTTTATCAATATGAACGATGGCTCAAACGAAGGCGTACGCCACAAAACAAATCCCTGGTTCTCTGCCCAGTTCCATCCCGAAGCCTGCTCCGGCCCAGTAGATACGGAGTTCCTCTTCGACGAATTTGTTAAGCTTCTTAAGTAAGAAACCGACACTGTACCCTGCTCAACATTCATTGGTTGCACAGCAGGAGGCAGCCCCAACGAATCCTATCATTATGACATCTATAAAGAAAGTGCTTCTTCTTGGTTCCGGCGCCCTTAAAATCGGCGAAGCCGGCGAGTTCGACTATTCCGGTTCGCAAGCTCTTAAGGCGCTCAAGGAAGAAGGCATCGAAACCATACTTATCAACCCGAATATTGCCACTGTTCAGACTTCTGAAGGAGTGGCCGACCGCATTTACTTTCTGCCTGTAACGCCCTATTTCGTAGAGCGTGTTATTCAAAAGGAACACCCCGATGGTATCATGCTTGCTTTTGGCGGCCAAACCGCTCTTAACTGCGGTGTAGAACTCTATCGCAGCGGTGTGCTCGAGAAGTATGGACTGCAAGTACTAGGTACGCCCGTGCAGGCTATCATGGATACAGAAGACCGTGAACTCTTTGTGGAAAAACTTAACGAGATTGACGTTAAGACAATCAAGAGTGAAGCTTGTGAAAGCATTGCACAAGCTCGCGAAGCTGCATCAAAATTGGGCTATCCGGTTATTCTCCGTGCAGCTTATGCACTGGGAGGTCTTGGTTCGGGCTTCTGTGACAACGAAGAGGAATTGAATCGTTTGGCTGAAAAGGCCTTTTCTTTCTCTCCCCAGGTGCTCGTCGAAAAGAGCTTGAAGGGTTGGAAAGAAGTGGAGTATGAAGTAGTGCGCGACCGCTTTGATAATTGTATCACGGTCTGCAATATGGAAAACTTCGACCCTCTTGGCATCCACACCGGTGAGAGTATTGTTATAGCTCCCTCGCAAACACTGACCAACTCTGAGTATCATAAATTGCGTGAGCTTTCCATCCGCATTGTTCGCCACGTAGGTATTGTCGGAGAGTGTAATGTGCAGTATGCTTTCGATCCTCAAAGCGAAGACTATCGTGTTATTGAGGTGAATGCACGTCTTTCGCGTTCTTCAGCGCTTGCCTCAAAGGCTACAGGCTATCCCCTTGCTTTTGTTGCGGCAAAGTTAGGCTTGGGTTACGGCTTGTTCGACTTGAAAAACTCTGTGACCAAAACCACTTCAGCCTTCTTTGAACCTGCACTCGATTATGTAGTCTGCAAAATCCCCCGTTGGGATCTTGGTAAGTTCCGTGGTGTAGACCGTGAACTGGGTTCATCAATGAAATCGGTGGGCGAGGTAATGGCTATAGGCCGTACTTTCGAAGAGGTTATCCAAAAGGGGCTCCGCATGATAGGTCAGGGAATGCACGGCTTTGTCGACAATAAAGAACTCAAGATAGAAAATGTAGATGCCGCCCTTAAAGAGCCTACAGATAAGCGTATTTTTGTTATCGAGAAGGCCTTTGCACAAGGTTATACCATTGATCAGATTCATGAACTGACCAAGATTGACCGCTGGTTCCTGCAGAAACTCTATAACATCCATCAAACAGATAGTGAGCTCCACGCCTGCACCTCCATCAACGTACTTGATAACGACTTGTTGCGTCGTGCCAAAATTCAAGGTTTTACCGACTTCCAAATTGCGCGTGCCGTAGGCATGGAGCAAGAAATGGAAATCGAAAAAGCCATTATGGCCGTTCGTGCCCGCCGTAAGCAGGCTGGTATTGTACCTGTAGTTAAGCAGATTGATACCCTGGCTGCCGAATATCCGGCTCAGACAAACTATCTTTACCTTACGTATAGTGGTATTGCCCACGATATTCAGTTCGAAAAGGATAAGCGTTCGGTAGTTGTGCTAGGTTCAGGTGCCTATCGCATTGGTTCGTCAGTAGAGTTTGACTGGTGTGGTGTGCAGGCCCTTAATACCATTCGTAAGGAAGGCTACCGCTCTGTCATGATTAACTACAACCCCGAGACCGTGTCGACAGACTACGACATGTGCGACCGTTTGTACTTTGACGAGTTGACCTTTGAGCGTGTTATGGATATCCTTGACCTTGAGGTGCCCTATGGTGTAATTGTGAGCACTGGTGGTCAGATTCCTAACAACCTGGCTATGCGCTTAGATGCCGAGAATATCAATTTGCTCGGTACTCAGGCCAAGTATATTGACAATGCAGAAGATCGTGAAAAGTTCTCGGCAATGCTTAACCGCATTGGTGTTGATCAGCCTGAATGGAGTGCGTTAACATCGATGGAAGATATTGATAACTTCATTGCCCGTGTTGGTTTCCCCGTACTGGTACGTCCTTCATACGTGCTTTCGGGAGCAGCTATGAATGTATGCTCAAATCAAGAAGAACTTGAACGTTTCCTGAAACTGGCAGCCAATGTTTCAAAGAAGCATCCAGTGGTAGTAAGCCGTTTCCTGCAACATGCCAAGGAAGTTGAGATGGATGCTGTTGCTAAGGATGGTGAAATTATTGCCTATGCCATTTCTGAACATATTGAGTTCGCAGGTGTACACTCGGGTGACGCAACTATTCAGTTCCCTCCGCAGAAACTCTATGTTGAGACAGCGCGTCGCATTAAGAAAATATCCAAGCAAATAGCCAAGGAATTGCACATTTCCGGACCATTCAATATTCAGTTCCTGGCTCGTGAGAATGATATCAAGGTTATTGAGTGTAACCTTCGTGCCTCACGTTCCTTCCCCTTTGTGAGCAAGGTTCTTAAAATCAACCTTATAGAACTCGCCACCCGTATTATGCTTGGCTTGCCTGTTGAGAAGCCTGCCAAGAGCCTCTTCGACCTTGATTACGTAGGTATTAAGGCTTCACAATTCTCATTCAACCGTTTACAGAAGGCCGACCCTGTTTTGGGGGTTGATATGTCATCGACCGGCGAGGTTGGCTGTTTGGGTGATGATTCGCGTACGGCATTACTCAAGTCAATGCTTTCGGTAGGTCATCGTATTCCGCAGAAGAATATCCTGCTCTCAACCGGTGATGGAAAGCAAAAGGCTGAAATGCTCACGGCATGCGCAATGCTTCGCGATCATGGTTACAACCTTTTTGCAACTCCCGGAACCAGTCGCTACCTTACCGAAAACGGTATTGAGAACACCATGGTTTATTGGCCTAGCGAGGCACCGCAGCAACCTCAAGCCATAGAGATGCTCCATAATAAGGAGATAGACATGGTGGTGAATGTAAATAAAAACCTCTCTTCGGGCGAACTGACCAACGGCTACAAGATACGCCGTGCAGCTATCGACCTGAATGTACCCCTTATAACCAATGCGCGTTTGGCATCAGCTTTCATTACTGCATTCTGCGAAGTGAAGCTCGACGACCTGGAAATACGCAGCTGGCAGGAGTATTGCTGACACTTTAATTAAATGTTCGAGTGTGCAGAGCATTTGCTGCCCTTTGTTTTTCAACAGCTGAAGGCATAGGCATGCGGCAGATGCTACTGCACACTTGTCATTTTTATACCACACATTGAATATGGAACAAGTACGTTGGGGATTTATTGGATGCGGCGAAGTAACTGAGAAAAAAAGTGGGCCGGCATTCAACCTGATTGAAGGTTCGAAAGTAGTTGCTGTAATGAGCCGCAAAGCCGATAAGGCACGTTCGTATGCAGAGCGTCATCATATCAAGCGCTGGTATACCGATGCGCAGCAACTCGTTAACGACCCGGATGTCAATGCTGTATATATAGCCACACCACCGTCAACCCATGCCACTTATGCCATTATGGCGATGAAAAGCGGAAAGGCTGTTTATGTAGAGAAACCTATGGCGTCGAACTATGAAGACTGCTGCCGCATAAACCGTATCGTCGAAAAAACCGGTATACCCTGCTTTGTGGCATACTACAGACGTTATTTGCCTTATTTCCAAAAAGTTCGTCAACTGGTTAACGAGGGGCAGGTAGGACGGGTTGTTAATGTGCAAATTCGTTTTGCAGTACCCCCGCGCGATCTGGATTACAATCAGACCAATTTACCTTGGCGTGTGCAGCCAGATATAGCCGGTGGGGGGTACTTTTACGACTTGGCTCCTCATCAAATAGACCTTTTGCAAGAGATGTTCGGCCCTATTGTCGAAGCGCAAGGTATAAAGGCAAACAGAGGTGGCCTTTACCCAACAGAAGATTCGGTAAGCGCCTGCTTCAAGTTTGATTCTGGATTGCCAGGTTCCGGCTCTTGGTGTTTTGTGGCACATGATTCGGCCAAAGAAGACCGTATCGATATTGTAGGCGACCGCGGATCGCTCTCTTTTTCGGTATTTACCTATCAGCCTATAGTATTACAAAACGAGGCTGGCAGGCAAGAGTTCGTAGTGCCTAATCCACCCTATGTACAGCTTCCATTAATAAAATTGGTGGTCGAGCATTTGCAAAACAAGGCTATTTGCCGTTGTGACAGCATCAGTGCAACTTCGGTTAACTGGGTGGTCGACCGCATATTGGGAAAATTCTAACATTTGGGTCTGTATATTGCGTACAACTTAGCAAGAGTTTGAATGTGTTTGTACGTAATGCAGTTTTTTTATGGCCAGTGAGTGAGTCAAGTAGGTCTATTTCGTATTACGAAGTCACAATGTATAATCTCTAAAAATTAATTTGCTATCGTCCGCCTCATGCGTCATATAGGTGTACTGGTATTGGCTTGTGCGCTGTTTAGCTTGACAACCATTTGTTCTAAAGCTGCAGGAAGAAGCCTGAATCCGGTTTTTGCTCAGACAGATTCATTGCTGCCCGAAGGTGATGATGTGCCAGTTACAGTTACATCGTCCATAGGGCTGCCCGACTCAGTGTGTACGCGCAAATGTAGGGAACGTATAAAGAACAAAGTAAAGCGTACGGGTAATATCTTCTATCGTTTTGTGAAAAATTTCGACGATTACGACACAACCTATATAGCCCCCAATTATTACAACTTTACGGCTATGCTGCAAAACACCAACTACTTTCAGGTGTATCGGCTTGCGGCTACCAGCAAGGAAGGAGTAACGCAATCGTTGTCTACCAAGCCGGCTCCAAGTTTTAAGGTTGGACCTTATTTTGGCTGGCGTTGGATTTTTTTGGGCTATACATTTGACGTTAGTCATCCCCGTTCTTTAGGCAAGTCGTCCGAGTTTAATCTTAGTTTATACAGTTCAATGTTGGGTTGCGACTTCTTGTATGTTCGCAATACGGGCGACTTCCGTTTGCGTAAGGCAGTGGGTTTTCAGGGCGTAGATCCAAAGTCTGTTGATGGTAAACCATTTTCGGGTATGGATGCCAAAACGCTTTCGTTTAGTGCTTATTATGTGTTCAATCATCGTCACTTTTCGTATCCGGCAGCTTATAATCAGAGTACAGTGCAGCGTAAAAGTTGCGGATCGTTTATGTTAGGACTAGGATTTAGCAAGCAAAAAGTTGATTTCGACTATACACGTTTGCCGGAAGAACTCATCGGAAAGCCCGGTCAGGAAATTATTATTGACGAACTGAAGTATTCGAACGTAGACTATAATTATTATTATTTGAGCGCAGGTTATGCGTATAATTGGGTGTTTGCTCGCAATTGGCTGTTTGGAGTTTCGGTTATGCCATCGTTGGGCTTGCGCAAGGCCAAGGGAGAGAAAATGCAAGCCGACGAACTCTTATTGGACATTAGGAACTTGAGTTTTGACTGTACCTCGCGGGCGGGCATTGTATGGAACAATACGCATTGGTTTGCTGGAGCTTCGTATATCGGACACCTGTATATGTATCGCAAGCACCGCCTGTCGTTAACCAATTCGGTTAATTATGCCAATATTTATGTTGGTTTCTTTTTTAATAGGAAGAAGCAGTATCGGTGCCGTTAACCTTAGGAAGGAGCATTTGTAAACGATACTATTTTGCAAATGTATGGCAATTGATCCTACATGCGTGTTCCATTTGCTGTATTGCCGTGAGTTGTGTACCGAGATGTTAGTATTGATGTTTATACATGAGGTGTAAATGTTTTTGCACGAGGTGTATAAACCACATCATTCCAACATAATTTGTATATGCATTCTATAATCTTATAATTGCGGTTAGAAAGTTTTTTGGACTAAGTATAAAAAAGGCTGACTTATAAATAAAGTCAGCCTTTCTGTTGAATAAATGGGGTTATGTTGCACTTTAGACGATTATCTATGTATGCAAGGCAGGTATTCAATACTCGCGTTCGCCAAAAATAGCTGTTCCGATGCGTACTAAGTTAGCTCCTTGGCGCATGGCTATGGCATAATCGTGCGACATGCCCCATGAGCGTTGGCAAAAGTAGTCGTTTTTTGCAAAGAACCGTTGTTTAACTTCGTCAAAATAAAGTTTTGCACGTTTAAACTCCTGTTCAATTTGTGCCTCATCAGGTGTGTTGGTTGCCATGCACATTATGCCGGTAATTCGAATATGTTGCAGTTCTCGCCATTCGCCAGCTTCGAGTAATTCGGTGCAGGCTTTGGTGGTTAGTCCGTATTTCGTATCCTCTTGAGCTAAGTGCAATTCGAGTAAGCAGTCAATTACACGATTGCATTTTTCGGCTTGTCTGTCAATTTCCTTGAGCAGTTTAAGGCTGTCGACCGTGTGTATAAGCGTAATATAGGGTGCAATGTATTTTACCTTGTTAGCTTGTAGATGGCCGATAAAGTGCCATTGAATGTCGTGCGGTAAAACCTCGTGTTTGGCTTGTAGTTCTTGCGCCCGGCTTTCTCCAAAAATGCGTTGTCCTTGTTCGTAGGCTTCTAGTATAGCCTCTGCAGGATGGAACTTCGATACTGCTACGAGCTCAACACCCGGCTCAATAGTGGCTTTGACTTGCTTGAGATGTAACATGGCTTTAAAAGGTTTAGAGGTCGTGTTTGCCAGTGGCAGGCGTATGCTTTGACCATCAATCAGCTGCCCCCGTAGTTTCGTTGTCGGGCAGCTTAAGGTTGGCTTGTGTAAGGCTTGCGTTGGGGCAGGCAGACGTACTTTATGCTTCGTATTCGGGTTTGTCTTCGCCTGGTTTGGTTTGTATGTAATGGTATACATCCATAATGGCAGTTTCGGCCATACTGCTGATGGTATAGTCCATCATCGATCCTTTCATGCCTTCGTCCAGGCGTTTGATGGCATCGCGGAGGTCGGCAGCTTGTACCAGTACGTTTTGTGTGGTTTTTTTCTCTTTACCGCTCTTTTCGTCGAGTGTAATAAAAGAAAGTTTTGCTTTGAAGAAGCGGTCGGCGCTATCGTCGCCCGGTGCTTCGAAAAGTTCAGCGTAGCGTGCACGTTTGATGTCGCTTACTTCGAAGGTGCCGGTCATATAAGGAGTTATCTCCTCAATAATGCGGCGTTCAGCCTCTGTAAAGTTGAGTGCGTCAACCAGATAAGGTTCGTTTACTTTCTTGACCATGCCATTTTCCATAGTCTTTTCGTATTTGATTTTACACTCAAACCATTCGTTGTTCATTGTCTTCTTTAGTTTATGGATATAAATATGTTAGGCGTAATGCACCTTGTAAAAACGATAAGGTGCAAAGTTAGTGTAAACCTAGCTCAGAGCAAAGCGAAAATATGACTATTTTGCGCCTCTGGGCAGTGTAGATATTCGGTCGTGGTAGCTACGGCTTATTGTTAGGCCGGACTATGACTCGTACGCGCCCTTTATGGGCAGTAAACCATCCGTAGTTAATGGCATGATGCGGGCAAGAGTGGTAGCAGGCCAGACAGTGTGTGCAGTGTCCGCCCCAAAGTGGAGTTCCATCGGCCGAAGGTGTGATGTTATGTAGCGGACAACAATTGATACACCGCTTGCAATGCGTACATAAGTTGTGATTTACTTTGAAACGGTGGTCGCTGGTGAGCAACCGGTTGAATAAAGGACGTAAAATATACGATTTAAAACCGGGCATGCCTCCGGGATGGATGTCAGCAGGAGTAGACTGTTGCTTTTGAGCCACAACTTGGGCGATTTCGTGCAACCTGATAGTTGCTTTAGCTTGTTTTTCAGTTTCAACATCCAAGTCGTCAGTGTCGAAAAAGGGCAAGCACACATACGTGTTGCGCATTTGTACAGAAAAAACGGCATGAAGTTCGTAGCCTTTCTTTTTCAGAGCCTTTCGTAAAAGACGATCGGTTCGCCCAATGTCATCGCCGCAGGTAAGTACGCTGTATATATAATTGTGTGCCGGATTCGTGTTGTGTGGCATGCGCTCTATAAAATTGGCTACAGCCAAAGGTAGCCCCCAGCCATAGACCGGAAAAATGAAGCCTATACAAGCCTCTTGCATGTCGGGCAGGACAAAGTGCGTGTTTTCGGTCATCGGCAGGAGTGTATCATGCAATTCGCTGCCCAGCGATTCGGCCACCCACCTCGAGTTTCCCGTACCAGAAAACCAGTATATCATCCTACAATATTTTGCGTAAAGACAAAGTATTTGGCAAAAACCTTTTTAGCTTCGGGTACCGGGCGGTCAAAGATGCCGTAGAGCGTGCTTCCGCTTCCGCTCATAGCTGCGTAACAGGCACCCATGTCATAGAGTGTTTGTTTGATAGCAGCTAGTTCTGGGTATGTGGGAAATACCGAATCTTCAAAGTCGTTTACAATGAGTCCGCGCCATTGTTCAATAGGCTGCATGACTGCTTGTAGCAACGGATGTTTGGCAGGTTTTGGCACTACGTGGGCATAAGCTTCTTTGGTCGAAATAACGGTTTCGGGTTTTACCATTACAATGAATTTGCCTTTGAGCGAGAGCGCAATAGGCGATAACTCGTTGCCAATACCTGTGGCGTAGGCTGGGCGATTTTTGACAAAAAAGGCACAGTCAGCCCCAAACGCTGACAGCCTGCGTTCCATATCATCGTTGCTAAGCCCTAAATCGTAAGCCTCGTTCAGTCCTTTCATCATGAAAGCAGCATCACTACTTCCACCTCCCAAACCGGCACCGGTTGGAATGTGTTTGTAGAGTGTGAGCTCAAGTGGCGGTAAATCAAACTCATCCTTTAACGAAAGGTATACCTTCACAATCAAATTATCGGCTGTATTGCCAGCTATCGGAACTCCCGTACATATAAGTCTGTAGGGCTCGTTAGTATCGGTAATCTCTTTGAATTCCAAATTATCGCGTAGCCCGATAGGGTAGAAAACCGTTTCGAGGTTATGGTATCCGTCCGGGCGTTTGCTCACAATATTTAATCCGATGTTTATTTTGCAGTTCGGAAGTAAAAGAGTCGGTTGCATGGTAGTTAATATTGGTAATATCCGACAAAGTTAAGCCAAATGTGTTGGAGTAAAAAGCAAAACCCTCATTTAAATCGTGGCTTTAGGAAAAAAAGCAGAAATTGTGGCTTGCGCTTAAAAAACAGCCAAAATTCTTGGTGCTTCAATGCTCAAGTGGTATCTTTGCTTTCAAATTTTTATAATATGGGATTCTTATCAAAAATATTTAATCATAAGAAACAAGCTAATGAGACTGGCTGGCGCGTAGGCGGTGTAGAAGATTTTATGATGCTGATTCGCGTTTATTATCAAGCAGTGATGGCTTCGAATTTGGGTATCAGCAATATAGCAGCTTTGCCTGACTTGCGCGTGTTTAAGCAAACCTTGCACGTGTCGACCATTAACAACAAACTTGGTTTGGGCGAAAAGAATCGTTGTCGCAAGATGCTCGTTGAAATTTATGGAATGGAAGATTCGTTCTTTAAGGAGATAGATCAGAGTATCAAGCGTCATTGCCGCAATGTGAACGATGTGCGTAATTATCTCTTCCTTTTTCAAGGGTTTTCGCAGGAGTTGATGATGCTTATGGGAAACTTGATGAAGTGGAAATTCCGTATGCCGGGCTTTTTCCGCAACGCCTTGCGAACTTTGACAGCCAAGACAGTTAACGATGTGCTTACTAAGGATAACTGGAAGGATGAAGGCGTGCGCAAGGCATGTCTTTCAGTTCGTCGCTACCAACAGCAGTTGGGCTATAGTGCTGAATGGATGACAGCCTATGTCTATAATATTGTTATCTTAGCCAAAAAAGAACCCAAACCCGACAACCAGGACGAATAACATGTGCAACAAACTGCATAACTCTGACGGAATATCGGTATAATCCATAAGGGCGGTATAAAAAAGTTGTTGAAGCAGAGCCGCACCTCTTTCCTTTTCATTTACTTATGACCAATGAACACGAAATAGCCCTGCGTAATTTTGAAGCACTCGTACGCCAGTTGATGAGAGCCTATGAGCGCGAGCAGGCTACGAGTCAAGCACTGCAACAGGAGCTTGATAAAAATCGGCAGGAGTTGGAACAGAAAGAAAAAGAGAACGAAGAACTTAGGCGCGACTACGAACTGCTTAAAACGGCACGCATGATTGAAGTGAGCGGTGAGGATATAAAAGCTTCGAGAGCACGTATAGCCCGACTTATACGTGAGGTTGATAAATGCATTGCCTTGCTCGATGTGTAGCAATGCTCGAAGCTATTACTAAAAATACTTTTAGGAGAATACCGCGACTAAATAGAAAGTAAATGGAGAATCAAAGCGAAAGGTTTGTTATACAATTGCTCATCGGTAAGCAATTCTATCCCATCACCATTCGGCGTGATCAAGAAGAAATGTACCGTAAAGCTTCGCGCATGATAAACGAAAAACTTGGACGTTATGAGCAATCTTACCCAAACTTGGGACAGGAACGCTATATAGCGGTTACAATGCTTGATTTTGCCGTTCAAGTATTACAACTTCAAGCCTTAAAGGATGAGTCACTTTATACTGAAACCGTTGAACGTTTATCTAAAGAACTGGCCGAAGCACTTGATAACAAGTAGCATCCAGTTTTTTCATAAACTACCGATAGGTTATGCATAGCTGCAGTATGTAACGTTTGTGTTGCCAAAGGGTGTTAATACTAATACATGATAAACCCTCATTAACAACATAATCAAAGAACAATGTCAGAAATAATAATGGTAATCGTAAGTCTGCTTCTCGGAGCGGGCGGCGGATATACATTCTTTCGCTTTGTGCTCAAAAAGAAGTATCTCCGAATGATAGACAATGCCAATAAAGAGGCAGATGTCATTAAAGAGAAAAAATTACTCGAGGTCAAGGAAAAGTTTCTAAACAAAAAGGCCGAACTCGAAAAGGAGGTGCAACAGCGTAACCAGCGAATCTTGCAAGTTGAAAACAAACTCAAGCAGCGCGAAATAGGTTTGAATCAAAGACAAGATGAACTTTCGCGTCGCAAACAGGAACTCGAAAACACGCATAACCGCCTGAACAACCAGCAGCAAGCCCTCAACCGTCGCGAAGAAGAGTTGGAGAAAATGCAACTCAAAGAGCGCGAGAAACTCGAGGAATTGAGCGGACTTTCGGCCGAGGAGGCCAAGCGTCGACTGGTTGATGCTTTGAAGGACGAGGCACGAAGTGATGCTCAAAGCTATATTAACGACATCATGGACGATGCCAAGATGACGGCTAACAGAGAAGCTAAACGCATTGTTATTCAGACTATCCAGCGCGTGGCTACCGAAACTGCCATTGAAAACAGTGTAACAGTTTTCCATATTGACAACGACGAAGTAAAAGGCCGTATTATTGGACGCGAAGGTCGCAATATACGTGCGCTTGAGGCTGCAACAGGTGTTGAAATTGTGGTAGACGATACGCCCGAGGCTATCGTAATCAGTGCTTTCGACCCCGTACGCCGCGAAATATGCCGTCTGGCTCTTCATCAACTCATAGCCGATGGACGTATCCATCCGGCACGTATTGAGGAGGTTGTAGCCAAGGTTAAAAAGCAGGTTGAAGACGAAGTTATCGAAACCGGTAAACGAACGGCTATAGACTTAGGTATTCACGGCTTACACCCGGAACTGGTGCGCATCATTGGTAAAATGAAGTACCGCTCCTCGTATGGGCAGAACTTGCTTCAGCATGCACGCGAAACAGCCAATCTCTGTTCGGTAATGGCTGCAGAGTTAGGCTTGAATCCTAAGAAAGCCAAACGTGCAGGACTCTTGCATGATATAGGTAAAGTGCCTGATGAGGAAAGCGAACTGCCTCACGCACTTTATGGTGCCAAGTTGGCTGAAAAGTATAAGGAGAAACCCGAAATATGCAATGCCATAGGTGCACACCACGATGAGGTGGAAATGACCTCGCTCCTGGCACCAATTGTTCAGGTATGCGATGCTATCAGTGGTGCGCGTCCGGGTGCACGCCGCGAGATAGTTGAGGCTTACATCAAGCGACTTAACGATTTGGAACAGATTGCTTCAAGCTATGAAGGTGTAACTAAAACTTATGCTATTCAAGCCGGACGCGAATTACGTGTAATTGTGGGTGCAGATAAGATAGATGACAAGCAAATCGAGACCCTCAGTGCTGATATCGCTCGTCGTATCCAGGATGAGATGACCTATCCCGGACAGGTTAAGATTACTGTTATTCGCGAAACGCGCTCTGTAAGCTATGCCAAATAAAGTTTAATTGTATCCGACAGGCAAGTGAAGTACAGGTCATACCCTTTTGAGGGATCTGCCTGGCTTCACTTGCCTTTTCCTTTTTAAAAAAGCATATACGGGAGGCATGTATAAAATATCCATGCGGCAGATTCACTGAAACATTATTATTTTTTTCGTATCGCCTATTCCGTAAACTGACTATGCTTTCTTAGGGCAGAAATACATAATGTAGTTTTTTGTGCAATTTGCCCACGATATAAGCCAATCTATACCATGCAGAAATTAAAAACCGACCCCCATAATATTCAAAAATCCGCTTCCAGCCCCGGCCAAGCGTCTGCAAGCACTTTTGCCTCACCGCGTGGGTCACGGCGGCGTATTCACCCTTTGGCATGGATTCCAACTCTTTATACAGCCGAAGGTATCCCTTATGTAATCGTAATGACTGTAGCTACAGTTATGTACGAACGTCTGGGGCTTAGCAATGCCCAGATAGCACTTTATACCTCCTGGCTTTATCTGCCATGGGTTATAAAGCCCTTTTGGAGTCCGATTGTCGATTTGCTGAAGTCTAAGCGCTGGTGGATTGTATGGATGCAGTTTGTACTTGGGGCATCGTTAGCAGGTTTAGCCTTTAGCTTGCAGGCACCAGCTTACATACAGTGGTCGTTGGCCATGTTATGGCTCATGGCCTTTAGCAGTGCCACCCACGACATTGCAGCCGATGGCTATTACATGTTGGCACTCTCGCCTAAGGAACAAGCGTTTTATGTGGGTATCCGTTCAACTTTTTACCGTGTGGCCAGTGTTGTAGGCCAGGGATTGCTCATTATGTTTGTGGGCACGCTCGAAACCATTATGCGTCCAGTTCAGGCCTGGACTTGGGCATATGCTGTGGTTTCGGTCTTCTTTTTTATAATTGTGTGTTACCATGCACGCTTTCTGCCCAAAGTGTCGGCCGATGCGCAGCGCGAACGTATTGCTTGGAGTCAGGTGTTTTCCGACTTTTTCCGCACCTTTGCAAATTTTTTTCGAAAGCCGCAGATTGGCGTAGCTCTTCTTTTTATGTTACTCTACCGCTTGCCCGAAGCCTTACTGGTTAAAATTTGTCCACTTTTCCTGTTGGGAAGTGTAGAATCGGGAGGCTTAGGTCTAACCACCGGCGATTTGGGCATCGTTCAGGGCACACTAGGTGTGATAGGTTTGACCCTTGGTGGAATATTGGGCGGTGTGGCGGCCGAAAGCGGAGGTTTGCGCCGTTGGCTCTGGCCAATGGTGTTGAGCATCACCTTGCCCGATGCCGTATATATAGGATTGGCTTATTTTCAGCCCGAGGGCTTAGGATGGGTAAGTGCTTGTGTGTTTGTCGAGCAGTTTGGTTATGGATTCGGTTTTACAGCTTATATGCTTTACCTGATGTATTTTGCAAAAGGCGAGTCAACTACGGCTCACTATGCCTTTTGTACAGGCATTATGGCCTTAGGTATGATGCTTCCGGGCATGGTTGCTGGCTATTTGCAAGAGTTAGTGGGATATCTCAACTTCTTTATTGTAGCTACGTTGCTTTGTGTGCTTACCTTTATAGTAGCTTCGCTGATACGCATAGACGATGATTTCTGCGAAGAGCCTTGCCACAAAGAGTAATTGCACAGCTTTGTGCTTCGGCCAAACGTATGGCTAGAATTTTAAACGCCGTGTATAAAATTCTATACCTTGGGTATGGTTGGGCCTGCTGCGGGTGTCTGCAGCACACATATCGGTAAGGTAACTCTTTAAATATAAATGAGCGCTGGTAAATGACATTTAGTTCGTCATCTATCAGCGCTCACTATATAATTAAAGGTCCTACCCTGGTGGTGCCAAAGCATTCAAGCATGCGTGGGCTGCGTGCAGGCTCTTTATTTCATGGCTAGTGCCCAGGTACGTACGGAGTCAACCAATGCGCATAATGCCAGTCCCCCGGCATTAAGTATAAAGAATATAAAAGGCAAGTAGGCGGGCAGTCCTGTAGCATCACCCATGAGTGCCGATGTGTGTCCGCCTATTTCGGTGAGCAGGTAGATAATAGCAGGCATTCCGAATATGAGCCATAGTAATACAGCGGGTATAAAAGTAATGAATTGAACCATAAACGACATGCCCATGCTACGCCGGAAGGCAAACTTTAGTGCTTTACCCAGTGGCTTACGGCCAAAAGCATACTGCATGCGTGCCACATTGGCTGTGCTCCAACTATAAATGCAAAGGCAGGGCAGTAAAATCGAAATCCACAAACTTAGTTTCAGTGCCGCAAAACCAATTGTAAGTAGAAGCAGTATGGTGCAGAGCATAAACAGCGCATCACAGCGTAGCAGTCGCGAGCTGTTGTTACGTGCCTTTTTTATGGGTTTAATCCGTGAGGCCGTTTCAAACTGGTCGGTTTCGCTATAACGTTGTATCAAGTAATAAAGGCGGCCTTCAAAGTTGTAGATGCCAATTAAGAAACAGATAAAAGCAATCAGCAGGCATACCCCGAGCGATAGATTGGGTGTGGCAACATATTGTATGATTTTCGGTTCGCTTTCGTACTGCATAAGTTTGTAGGCTGGTAGCAAGTGTTGTGTGGCATAGCGCACCGCAACTTCAACAAATAGTGAAACCGTAATGCCAAGCAGTAGCAAATGTGGCCATAGCGCCTTTAAGTAGTTGCGCCAATTGAGTGCGCCAATGCGCCAGGCATCAATCACACAGGCCTTGATGCTGCGTGGTTTATTAAAGTTAATCGTTTGTTCCATGACTGTGTTTTGAGAATTTGCGATAGCAAAGTTAGTGCAAACTCAAGAGAAAGGGAAGAAAATTGTACCTTTTCTATTTATTTTTTTTGTTCTTCACTCCCCTTGAGCTACCTTTGCGCGTCGCTTTGAGGGCTGAAGCAGAGCCTATAAAGATAAGCAGCATCATGTTTATTGTAAATAGCAATCTTTTTAGCCCCAAGACATTTATCCCAAACAGAATACCGTATGCAGACAGCAGCCCTTTTTGATTTAGACGGCGTGTTGGTGGATACCGAAGGGCAGTACACCCGCTTTTGGAAGGCCGTAGGCGAGGAGGATTTTCCCGAAATACCCGATTTTGCCACCCGTATCAAGGGACATACCTTGGTGCAAATTTATAATCAGTATTATCATGAACAATCCGAGAAGCAGGCAAGTATTACATCGCGCCTAAACCGGTTTGAACTCGAAATGGATTTTCCCTTAATCCCCGGTGCCTTGGCTTTTGTCGAAGCTTTGCGTGCTGCTGGTTATCGAACGGCCGTAGTCACTAGTTCGAATCAGGCTAAATTTGCCTGTCTTTTACGGCATCACCCCGATTTTGCCTCTTATTTTGACCGCATCTTTACAGCTGAAGATGCCCTTCGCTCAAAGCCGGCCCCCGATTGCTACATAGCAGCGGCCCGCAGTTTAGGTTTTGAGGCTTCTGAATGCTACGTGTTTGAGGACTCTATAAATGGTCTCCGTGCCGGCTACGATAGTGGAGCTATTGTAGTAGGACTGACAACAACCAACACAGAAAACACAATTAAACCCTATTGCTGCCATACGATGGCAGACTTTACTAACATTAAGGTTGAACAATTAGTCAACCTCAAACGATAACCATTATGCCAGGATATTTGGTAGACGATTCGCGTAAGGTAACAACGCACCGACTTAAGGAAATGAAAGCAGAAGGCAAGAAAATTGCCATGCTCACCTCCTATGATTACACTACAGCAAAGATTGTGGACGCAGCCGGAGTAGACTGCATCCTGATAGGCGACAGTGCCTCGAATGTAATGGCCGGTAACGCAACAACCTTGCCCATTACGCTCGATCAGATGATTTATCACGCCAGTGCTGTAGCCCGAGCCGTAAAGCGAGCTTTTGTGGTGTGCGATATGCCCTTTGGAACCTATCAGGTTGATGCTAAAGAGGCTGTGCGCAATGCTGTACGTATTATGAAAGAAACTGGTTGTGATGCAGTAAAACTCGAAGGAGGTATCGAAATTATCGAAGCCGTTAAACGTATTCTTGATGCCGGTATCCCGGTATTCGGACATTTAGGACTTACCCCTCAAAGCATCAATAAGTTTGGTACCTATGCCGTGCGTGCCAAAGAAGAAGCCGAAGCAGCCAAACTACTTTCAGACCTTCGGGCTTTGGCCGATGCCGGATGTTGCGGTGTTGTGCTCGAAAAAATTCCAGCGCAACTTACAGTAAAAGCCGTAGAGTCGGTCGACATTCCTATTATAGGTATCGGGGGTGGACCTGCCGATGGCCAGGTGCTCGTGGTCGATGATATGCTTGGCAAGAATAAAGATTTTTCGCCCAAATTCTTGCGTCGCTATGCCGATCTCTATACGGTGATGACCGATGCTATCGGCCAATATGTAAGCGACGTAAAGTCGGGCGATTTTCCGAACGAAAACGAACGCTATTGATGCAGGTTAAGGTAAGTAGCCTGTAGCTGTCTTCCTTCTTAGGTAGACGATGCTTACCAAGGCACTTTCTTGCCCAAAGACTTACAAGCTATTAGGAACAATGACACAACAAGTGCAAAACCCGTTGACCTCGTCGCGCTTTATCAATATGTGCGTTTCCAACTGGTTCTTACATCTTTACGTCTATTCAATGATTCCCTTGCTTTATGCTCAGGCAAGAGAATTCAGCGCCAATCCTTTATTGGTAGGGTGGTGCGTAGTTGCATTTGCAATAGGTATGATTCTTCCGGGGCCGTTTGGAGCTCATTTAATGGAGCGCCGTTCGCGTAAACAAGTGTTTCTTAAATCTTTGCTCCTTACCGGTTTGCTTTCAACCATAGGCTATAGTGTAGCTACAGCTCCGTGGATGTTGATTGTGTTGCATGGCATGCAGGGAGTCGGTTTCGGTATTGCTCAAACAGCTCTTGGCACCACGCTCGTTAACGATGTGCTCTATTCCCGCTATCGCAATCGTGGAGATGCCTATTATGCGTGGGCCGGCCGTTTGGGAATTCCCCTTGGCTTGCTGTTGGGATACACCTGGATGTCCTTCTTGCCAATAACCGACGCCTGGTGGTGGGCGCTGGTGCCTTGTGCCCTATCTTTCCTGTTGGTTGCACAGACCCAGGTACCAGTCAAAGCTCCAGTCAAGGTGGCATTAATGACCTGCGACCGCTTTTTCCTGCCCAAGTCGTGTCCGTTAAGCCTTACCATGTTTGCTGCACCTTGGATGATGGGCCGTGTGGTTGGTAACTTTCCTGGTGGATGGGTATGCTTATCTATGGCTGTTGGTGCCTTATTGGCATTTATCATTCAGCTTATGGGCAAACATCGCCTAAGTCAGCGGATTGCAGTAGCTTTGGGCTATCTGTGTGTAGTGGTAGCATGGTTACTGATTGCATATCCCGTACCTGCAACCAACTATCTTGCTTATATTTTGATAGGAGGTGGTGTAGGTGCTGTGTCTTCGCGCCATTTGCTTGCCTGGCTCATAACAGCTGACCACTGTCAGCGCGGTACAGCACAAAGCACTTATATGCTTTCGTGGCGACTGGCTTTTGCTTTTGGCTTCTTAAGCAGTGCCTATTTTGCTATGGAGCATGTGGCTTTTGATTTGTTGTTAAGTGTGGTCTCGCTGTTACTCTACTTGCTTTGGGTAAGTAAGAGGGAACCTTCGGCCGAAACCTTATCCCTATAAAAGGGAGTGAATTGCAGTAATGGCCCGATGTAATCCACACGCGTTTGCATACTCTTATAGAGTTTATAGTTTGCTCCGTGCACACTTGTGTGTAGGCATAGCCCTTTCGGTATGCTTAAAAACGCAAGTATGCACGGCTTTTTTGTGGCTTTTTGTGTATGCAAAGGCGCTTAAAGCTGTGCCAAAGACAAATGAATGAGGGTAAAGACAAGAAAAAAAGCATTATTTCTTTCATTTGCGCTTGCTTTGCACTATCTTTGCAGCCAAAAATTGATAAATAGAAGAATTATGAAGTTTACCGAACGTACCGGACTGAACCTTTTTGAGGTCAATGAGACTGTACTGAAAGCGTGGGACGAGCAAGACTTGTTTCACAAGAGTATGAGTGAACGTGAGGGCTGCCCTTCGTTTGTCTTTTTCGAAGGACCTCCATCAGCCAACGGACATCCCGGCATTCACCATGTGATGGCGCGTACCATTAAGGACGTGTTTTGCCGTTATAAGACAATGCAGGGTTTCCAGGTAAAACGCAAGGCTGGTTGGGATACCCATGGACTTCCCGTTGAACTTGGCGTAGAGAAGGAGTTAGGCATAACCAAGGAAGATATCGGTAAAACCATTTCTATTGAAGACTATAATGCACGCTGCCGCCAAAACGTAATGATGTTTACGCAAGAGTGGACCGACCTGAGCCACCTGATGGGTTATTGGGTTGATATGGAGCACCCTTACGTAACTTACGAGAACTCGTATATCGAAACTCTTTGGTGGTTGTTGGGCCAACTCTATAAGAAGGGACTTCTTTACAAAGGATATACCATTCAGCCTTATTCGCCCGCAGCAGGAACCGGACTTAGTTCGCACGAGTTGAACCAGCCCGGCTGTTACCGCGATGTAAAAGATACAACCGTCACTGCACAGTTCGCTATTCGCGACCCGAAGCCTGAGATGTGCAAATGGGGTAAACCCTACTTCCTGGCCTGGACTACTACGCCCTGGACATTGCCCTCGAATACGGCTCTTTGCGTAGGCCCGAATATTGATTACGTGGCAGTAGAAAGTTTCAATCCCTATACCGGCGAACCGGTTACCGTAGTGGTAGCACAGTCGCGCCTTGCCGCATACTTCAAACCCGAGGACGAAAATGCCGACTTTGATAGTTATAAACCCGGCGATAAGAAAATCCCCTATCGCGTCGTGGGACAATGGAAAGGCTCAGATTTGGTGGGTATGCACTATGCTCAACTTATGCCTTGGGTACGCCCCACTGAGAAGGTTGATGAGAATGCTGCCGACTTTGTTAAGAATTATGCTGCCGCCCATCCCGAAAAGTGCTTTACAGCCGGACGCGATAGTTTCGTAAATCTTGAGGATGAAGGCTTCCGAGTAATACCGGGTGATTATGTAACTACTGAAGATGGTACCGGTATCGTACATATTGCCCCCACCTTTGGTGCCGACGACGCCAAGGTGGCAAAGGATGCTGGCATCCCCTCGCTCTTCCTGATTAATAAGGCGGGCGAAACACGTCCAATGGTAGATCTCTCAGGTAAATACTACCTCTTGGACGAACTGGACGTAAACTTTGTTCAAACCTGTGTAAATCAGGAATCTTATAACCGCCATGCAGGAGACTATGTAAAGAACGCTTACGACGAGAAGTTCAATCCCAATGGCAAGTACGACGAAGAGGCTGCTGCAAAGGCCGAAGATTTGAATATCGTGCTCTGCATGGAGATGAAACAGGCAGGCGAAGCTTTCAAAATCGAAAAGCATGTGCACAATTACCCGCACTGCTGGCGTACAGACAAGCCGGTACTTTATTACCCGCTCGACAGTTGGTTCATCCGTAGCTCTGCTCTTAAGGAGCGCATGATGGAACTCAATAATTCTATTCTATGGAAGCCCGGTTCTACCGGAACCGGACGTTTTGGCAAGTGGCTTGAAAACCTGAACGACTGGAACTTGAGCCGTTCGCGCTATTGGGGAACACCGCTTCCCATTTGGCGTAATGCTGAAACCCGTGAGGAAATCTGCATCAGTTCGCTTGAGGAACTTTATGCAGAAATCGAAAAGAGTGTTGCAGCCGGTGTAATGACCTCAAACCCCTTGAAGGATAAAGGCTTTGTTCCCGGTGACTATTCTGACGAGAACTATCACCGCATCGACTTGCACCGTCCCTACGTTGATCATATCGTGCTTGTTTCGCCTACCGGAAAACCCATGCATCGCGAAACCGACCTTATCGACGTATGGTTCGATTCAGGCTCTATGCCCTATGCTCAAATTCATTACCCCTTCGAAAATAAGGAACTGCTCGACAACCGCACAGTTTACCCGGCAGACTTCATTGCCGAAGGTGTAGACCAAACCCGTGGTTGGTTCTTTACACTTCATGCCATAGCAACTATGGTGTTCGATAGTGTAGCATTCAAGGCTGTTATCAGTAATGGTTTGGTGCTCGATAAGAATGGTAATAAAATGTCAAAGCGTTTGGGCAATGCTGTCGATCCCTTTGAAGCCATCCGTAAATATGGTTCCGACCCTCTGCGCTGGTACATGATAACCAACTCGGCACCGTGGGATAATCTTAAATTCGATGCCGATGGTGTGCAAGAGGTAGCGCGTACCTTCTTTGGTAAACTTTTCCAGACCTACTCCTTCTTTGCCATGTACGCAAATGTGGACAACTTCGACCCCGAGGCTCCGCAAGTACAGCTAGAAAAGCGTCCGGAAATTGACCGTTGGATTCTCTCAGAACTCAATACATTAGTGCAGCAGGTAACTGAGGCCTACAACGACTACGAGCCTACACGTGCAGGACGTATGATTCAGTCGTTTGTTATTGATAATCTTTCAAACTGGCATGTTCGTTTGAGCCGCAAGCGTTTCTGGGGTGGCGAGATGGATGCTGACAAACTTAGTGCTTACCAAACACTTTATCAGTGCTTGTTGGTAGTTTCTAAGCTGATGGCTCCCATAGCACCCTTCTATGCAGAGCGTCTGTACGGCGATTTGACCGAAGGTCGGGCAGCAGCTGCTTCGAGTGTGCATCTAGCCACCTTCCCCAAGTGCGAAACCGCTTGCATTGATAAAAATCTGGAGCGACGCATGGAGTTGGCACAGCATATAACCTCGATGGTCCTTTCGCTTCGTAAAAAAGAACACATCATTGTGCGTCAGCCGCTCAACTGCATTTCAATTCCGGTTACCGAACCGCAACTTCGCGAAGACCTTGAAGGTGTACGTTCACTGATCCTCGATGAGGTGAATGTAAAAGAACTTCGCTTTGTCGATGCCAATATGCTTGAGAAGAAGGTTAAATGTAACTTCCGTGTAATGGGTAAAAAGTTCGGCAAGCTGATGAAGGCTGTGAATTTGGCCGTAACTGCCATGACTCAAGATGAGATTAACCGCCTTGACCGCGAAGGACAACTTGAACTCGTTGTAGAGGGACAGCCGGCACTCATAGAGCGCGCCGATGTCGAAATTATCAGCGAGGACATGCCGGGTTGGACTGTTGCCAACGAAGGCGCCCTTACCGTGGCACTCGACCTTGAAATTACACCGGAACTTCGTGCCGAGGGTCTTGCCCGTGAGGTTGTTAAGCGAATCCAGACATTCCGTAAGGAGAGTGGTTTTGAGATAACCGACCGTATAGCCGTTGCAGTAGCAGCTAATTCTGAAATAGCTGAGGCTGTCAATGCCTATCGCGATTATATTGCAACTCAAGTACTTGCAGACAGCATTGTATTGAGCGAGCAGTTGCCCGCCGATGCCCAGGAGTTTGATTTTGATGAATTCAAGGCGGGCATCCATATTGCAAAGATTTAAGATAAAGCAGAGTAGAGTTTGCAGGGTCCGTTAAGGGCCTTGCAAACTGCTCCGTATGTATATAGAACGAAACGATCAACCAAATAAACAGCTAATAGCCATGGCAGAAAAAACACGCTACTCAGACGAAGAGTTGGCTGAGTTTAAGCAAATAATTTTAGATAAGTTAGAGTTGGCTCGACGTGACTACGAGCAAATGATGGATGCCCTGACCAACCGTGCGGGCAACGACGTAGACGATACGATGCCAACTTATAAAGTTCTTGAAGAGGGCTCAATGACCCAAACTAAGGAAGAACTCACAACAATGGCTGCTCGCCAGCAAAAGTTTATACAGGGTTTGCAGGCAGCTTTGGTGCGTATTGAAAACAGAACCTATGGAGTTTGCCGTGTTACTGGCAAACTGATTCCAAAGGAGCGCCTTCGTGCAGTGCCTCATGCCACATTGAGCATTGAGGCCAAGCAGATGAAGGATCGTAAAGACTAATTCCAATTGCTTATCCCCGCCCTTCGTGCTCCATCGCCGGTATGTTCTCTATTTTCAATAAGTTCAAAGGCTTTCTTTGATTAGAGCATATAGTCGTTTCGAGCCTAAGGGAGGGGATAAGTGTTCTATTCGACACATAAACTTCTATGCGTATATCCACCCGCGGTTTTATAGCCGTACTCATTCCGTTGGTTGTTGTTGTTATCGACCAACTCATTAAGTTTGAAATAAAAACCACCTTTTCGCTACACGAGTCCTATGCCGTAACCGACTGGTTTTATATCCTTTTTACAGAAAACAGAGGTATGGCATTCGGCATGCAGTTTGTAGGAACCATGTTTCTGGCATTGTTTAGAGTAGTGGCCATTACCTTTTTTTGTGTTGTTCTTTATCGCTTTGTGCGTATACGGGCTCCTTACGGCCTGATTGTATGTGTAGCAATGGTTATAGCCGGTGCATTGGGCAATATTATTGACAATTTGTTTTACGGACTTATTTTTACCGAAAGTCAGCCATTCGGATTGCCTGCCGAACTCGTGCCCTTTGGCCAGGGATATGGCAGTTTCCTTTCGGGTAAGGTAGTCGACATGTTCTACTTTCCTCTGTTCACCTGGCCCGACTGGGTACCTTTGGTTGGAGGTAACGTGTTTTTTGGAGCTGTATTCAACTTTGCCGATGCCTCCATTAGCTGTGGAGCAGTAGCACTGGCATTGTTTTATTATAAGTATCTATCGCGAAAGGGTTTCCTTTCAGCGCCCAAATCATAAGTCATGCGCATACGTATTTTTGCATATGTCATCATCGTGCTTCAGCTTGTTGTTTTGCAATCCTGCAAGCCCGGTGTCCCCAGCGGAGTATTATCTCCCGGAAAGATGGAGGACGTACTTTACGACTACCATATGGCACAAGGGCTGGCCATGCAGGCGCGTAGCGACAGCATGAATTATTACACACGTCTTTATCAGCTGGCTGTGTACGATAAATACGATATCGATGCAGCTACTTTTGACCGCTCTATGGAGTGGTACGCCCGCCATACTGCGGAGTTGGGAAAAATCTACACCCGTCTTTCTGAGCGTATGGGCGATGTGGCTGCCGTGTCAAGTAGTGCTAAACTTTTAGCACCTGGTGAGCAAACAGCATCGGGCGATACATTAAACATTTGGCATGGTGCTAATTATGCAATACTCAACTCAAAAAGTCAAAACCGTTTGCAGTTTAGCGAGCCTGCCGATACGGTCTGTGCCGAGGGCGACCGCTTAATCTGGAAATTCCAGGTTGGCTGGCATTACAACGAAGGCTTGCGCCATGCCATTGTAGTTATGGCCATTCACTACGAGGGCGACTCGGTAGCTGTCAGCACCAACCGCGTGTTCAGTGGCAGTGCACAGAGTTTCCAAATGCCTGTAGCAGCCCGCAAGGTTAAGCGTGTTGAAGGCTTTGTATACCAGGACAGCCCCTGGACAGAACGTCCGCGCTTGCTCGTTATGCATAGTTTCCAGTTACTCCGGGTACGTAAGCAGCCCGATGCCGAGCCGCAGTTGCAAACTGGAGGCAAGTGGGAGGAGGATAGCGATAGTTCATCGTCCTCGAAGTCGAATCAAGCAGCAGGAGGCGTCATAACGCTCGATCCAAGTAAAGTGCATGTGCGACCTAACCGTTTGAAAAAGTAAACTCATGGAACGTTGTATTGCTTACTCCAAGGTAACAATGCCCGATGGGCAGGAGTTCCGTCGCGAAGTTGTAGTGTTCGATGCCAATGGCCACCCGCTGCGCCATTTTCCCCTCACTTGCGAATTGCCATTTGTTGAGTGGTACGACAGCGAGTACTGCTGGCCTATATAAGGGTAGAATTGAGGTGTTTGCACAGAACAGTCTGTAGCAGTACAGATGGAAGGTGGAGGCAGTGCAGTATACGAACAGTTATTTTACCCTCAAACTGCAAAGTTAAATAGATATCGAGCAGATGCTGAGTCCGGCAGGTTTCGAAATACATTTGGCTGAGTGTTCAAAAATGTTTAACTTTGAGTAATCATAGCGGGGCCCTCAGTGCCTCGGTCAAGTAAAGTGCTAACCGGCTATAACCGGTTAGCACTTTTTGCATACCCAATAGTTGATTTCTATCGCTCCTTTAGAAATTTCTATCGCCCCTTTAGAAAATCCTATCGCTCCTTTAGAAAATTCAGCAGCTGCTGTTGAATTTATTGCACCGGATGTAAAAAAATTAACATATAAATCCCTTCAAACGGTCGCATAGCTTGTTCTTTGCCACGTGTAGCACAGTTTTACAGTTCCGTATCAGTGCATGTTTCCTTTATCATACCAAGGCCCGGTTCACATCGAAATAAATTTAAAGAGCCATTTCGTAAAGCCTTTAAAAGCGCTTTGGGCCACATTATTTATATGTTTATGAATTTTTAATGCTTGCTTTTATCATCAACATTTTGCACGCTCCCGTGTTCACCGGGACATAATACTTAAAGCAGGTTTCCCCCTCCTTTAGAACTATAGGTACGTCAGTCGGTGCCCCCCTCTGTCCTTTTACAGTTCTTTGATTTGGGCATTGCTTGTAGGTATTTTGTTTGCATTCGAGCATATATCCGGAAGGCATACTTAGAGCATTAAAGTTGTTTGCTTCCTGCCGAAAAAATCCATAACCGTTTCGTCTTAAATTGGCAGGCAAATGTGGCAACAAGGGTGTGCATAAAGTGCTAAAAGGCAGGTCTCCTTGTTGATTCTGCTGCCAATATGGCCCATTTGGAATGTTTGATTGTCACTTTTTAGAAAGATAACGGAAATTTTTTTGCTTATCTCTGTAACTCTTCTTACCTTCGCTGCGTTAATACCATTGCAACTAACCAACAATAACCTGTACAATAAATCTAATTATGGCTAAGACAAAGCAGATTGTAGAGTGCGTACCTAACTTCAGTGAAGGACGCGACTTGAATGTGATTAAGCAGATTACAGACGTAATCGAGGCTCATGAAGGTGTGAAACTTTTGGACGTAGATCCGGGAGAAGCCACAAACCGCACCGTGGTGACCTTTGTCGGTGAACCCGAGGCTGTGGTCGAAGCCGCATTCCAGGCTGTGCGTAAAGCAGGTGAACTGATTGATATGCGCCACCATCATGGAACCCACCCGCGTATGGGTGCTACCGATGTATGCCCCATTGTGCCCGTAAGCGGAATCACGCTCGAGGAATGTGCTGAGCTGGCTCGAAAACTGGCTGAGCGCATTGCCGAAGAACTCCGTATTCCCTGCTACTGCTACGAAGCCGCTGCCCTGAAGCCCGAGCGCCGCAACCTGGCCGTATGCCGCGCCGGTGAATATGAGGCATTGCCCGAAAAGATGACTGATAATGCCAAGGCACCCGACTTTGGTGCGCGTGCCTTTGACGAGGATGTTGCCCGCACCGGCTGTACCGCTGTTGGTGCCCGCGACTTCCTTATTGCAGTGAACTATAACCTTAACAGCACTTCAACCCGCCGTGCCAATGCCATAGCCTTCGATGTACGCGAAAAAGGACGCCCCGAGCGCGAAGGCAACCCGATTACCGGTAAAATCCGTCGCGATGAGCAGGGTAATCCCATCATGCGCCCCGGTACACTGAAGGCTACCAAGGCCATAGGATGGTTTATCGAGGAGTATGGCATAGCCCAGGTTTCGATGAATATTACCGATATCAATGTAACGCCTTTGCACGTAGCCTTCGACGAAGTTTGCCGGGCAGCTCAAGCTCGTGGCTTGCGTGTAACCGGAACAGAAATTGTAGGACTTGTACCCGAGCGTACGTTGGTAGAAGCCGGAAAGCACTTCTTGCGCAAACAGAACCGCTCAACCGGTATTCCTAAGCAAGACATTATACAAATAGCCATCAAGTCGATGGGACTGGACGACCTCAAACCCTTCTGCCCTGAGGAGAAGGTGGTTGAGTATATGCTCGAGGCCGACCGTAAGAACGACCATTCGCTCGTTGCAATGACCGTAAAGGGCTTTGCCGATGAAACAGCCCGCGAGTCACCCGCACCCGGAGGTGGTTCGGTATCGGCTTACATGGGCGCACTTGGGGCCGCACTTGGTACTATGGTGGCCAACCTTTCCAGTCATAAACCAGGTTGGGACGACCGTTGCGAGGAGTTTAGCACATGGGCCGAAAAGGGTATGGAGCTCGAAAGCGACTTGCTGCACCTTGTTGACGAGGATACTGAAGCCTTCAATAAAATTATGGCTGCCTTTGGCATGCCTAAGGCAACCGAGGAGGACAAGCGCTTGCGTTCTGAAGCTATTCAGAAGGCAACACTTTTTGCAGCCAATGTGCCCCTGCAAACCATGAAAACTTCTTTCCAAGTGTTCGAACTTTGCCGCGCAATGGTGCTCGAGGGTAACCCCAACAGCGTGTCGGATGCCGGAGTTGGTGCACTGGCAGCACGCAGTGCCGTACTTGGTGCGGGCATGAACGTTAAAATCAACGCACTTTCGCTTAAAGATAAAGAACTTGCTTCAAAACTTGTAGCCGAAGCCAACGAACTCATTGCCCAGGCCATCAAGCAAGAGGCTGAAATCATTCAGATGGTTGAAGAACGCATAACCGAATAGAAACAACATACCATGACAAACGAAGCTTTCAAGCAGGCTATCAGTGCCGGTATTCCGGCCACCCTGCCCGAACCTATGCCTTATGACACCGAGGTGAACCATGCTCCCAAACGTAAGGAGATACTTACCGACGAGGAGAAAAAGTTGGCCTTGCGCAACGCCTTGCGTTATTTCCCCAAGGAGTTGCACGCCAAACTTGCTCCTGAATTTGCCGAAGAACTGGCCACCTACGGACGTATCTATATGTACCGTTACCGCCCCCGCTACGCAATGCATGCACGTTCTATCGACGAGTATCCGCATCGTTCCAGGCAGGCAGCAGCTATTATGCTGATGATTCAAAACAACCTCGATCCGGCAGTAGCACAGCATCCGCACGAACTCATTGTTTACGGAGGTAACGGAGCCATCTTCCAGAACTGGGCTCAGTATCTGCTGGCTATGAAGTATTTGAGCGAAATGACCGATGAGCAGACTCTCGTGATGTATTCCGGTCATCCGCTCGGTCTCTTCCCTTCGCATCCCAATGCTCCCCGCGTAGTGGTTACTAACGGTATGGTCATTCCTAATTACTCCAAGCAAGACGACTGGGAACGCATGAATGCACTGGGCGTGAGCCAGTATGGACAGATGACAGCCGGTTCGTACATGTATATCGGCCCGCAGGGTATTGTACACGGAACGACCATCACCGTGCTCAATGCTGCCCGTAAGCGTATGGGTGACCGTAAGGATATTCATGGCATGCTCTTCGTATCGTCGGGTTTGGGCGGTATGTCGGGCGCTCAGCCTAAGGCCGGCAATATTGCAGGTGTGGTGAGCGTAGTGGCCGAAATCAATCCTAAAGCAGCCGAAAAACGGTACGAACAGGGCTGGGTAGATGAACTTCATAGCGAACTCGACGAACTTATACCTGCCATTCGCGCAGCTGTTGCCGCACGCAAAACTGTTTCGATGGCATATGTAGGCAATGTGGTTGATCTTTGGGAGCGCTTGGCTAAAGAGCGCATCAAGGTTGATCTTGGCAGCGACCAGACATCGCTTCACAACCCTTGGGCAGGCGGTTATTACCCCGTGGGCTACTCGCTCGAGGAGTCAAAGCGCATGATGGCCGAAGAGCCGGAGCGCTTTCACACCTGTGTCGAAGAGTCGTTGCGTCGTCAGGTGGCAGCTATCAACCAGCTTGCTGCCGATGGCATGTACTTCTTTGATTACGGAAACGCCTTCTTGCTTCAGTCAAAGAGAGCCGGTGCCGACATTGTTGGTGCCGACGGAAACTTCCGTTACCCCTCGTACGTGCAGGATATTATGGGGCCGATGTTCTTTGACTACGGCTTTGGTCCCTTCCGTTGGGTATGTACATCGGGCAATCCTGCCGACCTCGAGGCTACCGACCGCATAGCAGCACAAGTTCTTGAGGAAATGATGCAAACAGCTCCCGAAGAAATTAAGGGACAGATGGCCGATAACTTGCACTGGATACGCGAGGCCGGACGTAACCACCTGGTTGTTGGTTCGCAGGCACGCATTCTTTATGCCGATTGCGAAGGCCGTACCAAAATAGCAGAAGCCTTTAACCGTGCTATTGCAGCAGGCGAAATTACACGGCCGGTAGTGTTGGGACGCGACCACCACGATGTTTCGGGAACCGATTCACCTTTCCGCGAGACCAGCAATATCTACGATGGTTCGCAGTTCTGTGCCGATATGGCCGTACAGAATGTTATTGGCGACTCGTTCCGTGGAGCAACCTGGGTATCGCTGCACAATGGTGGCGGTGTAGGCTGGGGCGAAGTGGTTAATGGCGGCTTTGGTATGGTTATCGACGGTAGTGCCGATAGCGAACGCCACATTCGTCAAATGCTGTTTTGGGATGTGAATAACGGTATAGCCCGTCGCAGCTGGGCACGCAATAGTGGCTCAATGAGCAGTATTGAACGCGAAATGCAGCGTACTCCAGGACTTACTGTTACAATGCCTAACCTGGTAGACGACGCCATTATCAATTCAGCATTATAACCTTTGAGCGGAGGGGGTAGTCTGCCCCCTTCCTCGCTTTATATATCTTTATTTTGTACCCGACTTTTAACCAATCAAAACCATGATACATTCTATATCGGCCGAGCATCTGACTATTGAGCGTCTCGGTGAAATTATTGCTTCGAATGCAACCCTTGAATTGAGTGATGATGCACGTAACCGCATTGTGCGCTGTCGCGAATATTTAGATAATAAAATAGCTCAGACCGACACACCGGTTTATGGCGTGACAACAGGTTTCGGTTCGCTTTGCAACGTTTCGGTGGGTCCCGATGAACTTAGCCAGTTGCAGGTAAACCTTATGATGTCGCATGCTTGCGGTACGGGCGACCGTGTGCCCAACGAAATTGTAAAGCTCATGCTCTTCCTTAAAATTCAGTCGCTGAGCTATGGCTTCTCGGGTTGTCAGCTCGAAACTGTAGAACGCCTCATCGATTTCTTCAACAACAATATTTACCCCATTGTTTATATGCAGGGTTCGCTGGGCGCATCGGGCGACCTCGTGCCTCTTGCACACCTCTGCCTGCCCCTGGTTGGTTTGGGCGAGGTTGAAGTAAATGGCCAGGTAATGAGTGGTGCCGAGATGTTGGAGCGTCAGGGATGGAAACCCATCCATTTAGCTTCGAAGGAGGGGCTTGCACTGCTCAATGGTACACAAAATATGAGCGCTTTTGCTGTATGGTCTGTACTTCAGAGCCGCCGTTTGAGCAATTGGGCCGATCGTATTGCAGCAATGTCGCTTGATGCATACTTTGGCCTGACCTCGCCGTTTATCGAGGCAGTACATTTAGTTCGTCCTCACAAGGGACAGCTTAGTACTGCAGCACGCATCAAAGAGTTGCTCGAAGGCAGCGAAATCGTAAAGCAGCCCAAAAATTATGTACAGGATCCTTATTCGTTCCGTTGCATCCCGCAGGTGCATGGTGCTTCGAAGGATACTATCGACTATGTAGCTTCGGTTATTGAGACTGAAATCAATTCGGCTACCGATAATCCTACCGTTTGTCCTGACGAAGACCTGATTATTTCAGCCGGTAACTTCCACGGACAACCCATTGCCCTGCCTATGGACTTTTTGGCCATAGCCGTAAGCGAATTGGCAAATATCTCGGAACGCCGTATCTATAAACTTGTTTCGGGTACGCGTGGTTTGCCCAGCTTCCTGGTGGCTAACCCCGGATTGAACAGCGGTTTCATGATTACTCAGTACACAGCGGCTTCAATAGTAAGTCTTAATAAGAGTCTATGTTCGCCGGCTTCGGTTGATAGTATTCCTTCCAGCCAGGGACAGGAAGACCATGTGAGCATGGGTGCCAATGCTGCCATTAAACTCTATAAGGTAGTGCTCAATGCTGAGCGTGTGCTTGCAATCGAACTCTTTAATGCTGCTCAGGCTCTTGAGTTCCGTTTCCCGCTCAAGTCATCACCCGCCAACATGGCATTGCATAAGGCATATCGTGAGGTCGTTCCCTTTATTGTGAACGATGAGGTGATGTATCCGCATATCCAGCATAGCATCGAGTTCTTGAAGAATAACTAATCGAACTGACGGCCGGGATAAGTCGGGTGCCGGAAGGCTGTAGCATAGCCTTGGGCGCAGGACTCGTCCCGGCCTGCTTATTGTAAAAAATTATGAGTTTGCTCGTAACCAATATATCACGCTTGTGCGGCATAGACCGTCACGGCAAACGCTGCCTGAAAGGGCAGGAGATGCAGAATTACGAAACACTGGCTGATGCCTATATGCTGGTTGAAGACGGACGTATTGCTGCTTTCGGAACAGCAGCCGAGGCACAAGCGCAGAGTATAAAGGCCGATACGGTTGTTGATGCCCGTGGCGGAATGGTTATGCCTTCGTGGTGCGATTCGCACACGCATATCGTGTTTGCCGGGAGCCGTGAAGGTGAGTTTGTAGACAAAATCAGAGGATTGAGCTACGAAGAAATTGCCCGCCGTGGAGGGGGTATCCTTAATTCGGCCGACCTGCTGCATGCTACGTCCGAAGAAGAACTCTATCGGCAGGCGCGCCGCCGTGCATGCGAAATTATGGCCAAAGGTACAGGCTGTGTCGAGATTAAGAGTGGATATGGCTTGAATTTGGAGGACGAACTTAAAATGTTGCGCGTTATTCAACGCTTGCGCGAAGAGATGCCCATGTGCATCGTATCGACTTTCTTAGGGGCTCATGCCGTTGCCCGTGGCTACTCGCAGGAAAAGTATGTAGATCTTGTTGTCAACGAAATGATACCGGAGGTAGGACGCCAAAAGTTAGCCGATTTTGTTGATGTGTTCTGCGATCAAGGCTTCTTTACGGTGGCCGAAACAGCGCGCATACTCGATGCTGCGGCTAAGTGGGGGATGCGCCCCAAAATTCATGCCGAAGAGCTGGCCCCTTCAGGAGGTGTGAAGGTTGGTATAGATTATCAGGCATTGTCGGTAGACCATCTTGAACGCATGGCCGACGAGAGTATTGAGGCGCTTAAATGTGCAAACACCATACCAACAGCACTGCCTGGTACGTCGTTCTTCTTGAATTTGCCCTATGCACCGGGACGTAAAATGATTGAGGCCGGACTGCCACTGGCTGTTGCAAGCGATTACAATCCAGGTTCAACCCCTTCGGGCGACATGAAGTTTGTGGTGTCATTGGCTTGCATCAAAATGCGTCTGCTTCCTTCTGAAGCCTTCAATGCAGCAACCCTTAATGCGGCTGCAGCAATGGATTTGAGCGATAATTATGGTTCTATAGCAGTGGGTAAGGTTGCTAACTTCTTTATTGCCCAACCGGCATCATCGCCTGAGTTTGTACCTTATGCCTATACCACACCTTTGGTAGAGCGTGTCTTTCTGAAAGGTAATCAGGTAGACTTCGGTAGGTTGTAAGAGGTAGCTGTGCAACTAAAGTCTTGCTTTTTTTGATAATTATAAAACGGCAAAAGGCTGTATGCAGCTAGCTGCATACAGCCTTTTGTTATAAAGCAGTTTCTATGTATGTGTGGCCAAGAGTTTTGCAGCATGGATATCTGAAAAACAGGTCGGCTGTGAATTGCCTGGCGTGTGCTTGAAATGCATATCAGATGAGTTAGGGGCCAGCGTAGTAAACAGAGATATAAATACAAATATACCTGGTGTCCGAAAATCGGGGTGCCCCCATGCTGTGGTGGTGCGTTTGGGAGGCAGAGAAGGGTAATAAAAAAGAGATTGCTTAAAATAGCAATCTCTCGTAGTGGGCGCTGACGGATTCGAACCGCCGACCCTCTGCTTGTAAGGCAGATGCTCTG
>CALCVT010000126.1 GCA_937906495.1 uncultured Prevotella sp. | reverse complement strand
AATCCTTGAAAGCAAGCTTTCGTCTTGTTATTTCGCTCACCTTTCACTATATTTGAATAATATAGGATGCGGTTCGGAAATACCAATCCTTGAAAGCAAGCTTTCGTCTTGTTATTTCGCTCACCTTTCACTATATTTGAATAATATAGGATGCGGTTCGGAAATACCAATCCTTGAAAGCAAGCTTTCGTCTTGTTATTTCGCTCACCTTTCACTATATTTGAATAATATAGGATGCGGTTCGGAAATACCAATCCTTGAAAGCAAGCTTTCGTCTTGTTATTTCGCTCACCTTTCACTATATTTGCCCAACTCCGGCAATGCGCTCGCCTTTTGCCGGTTTTGCACCGTTCGAACATATCCATACCTCCATGAAGATAATAGCAACCAGCGACTGGCATCTTGGACACCAACTTTATAACTACCAGCGCGAAGCCGAGCAGCACAGTATGCTTAACCAACTGTCCGAATACGTCAGGGAACATCGGCCCGATGCCCTGCTCATTGCAGGCGATGTTTACGACACGATTCAGCCGTCGGCTGCCGTACAAACCCTTTTTGCCAATGCGCTGGTCCAGATTCACGAGGCCCACCCGGCAATGGTCATTGTGTGTATAGCCGGCAATCACGACAGCGGTAGCCGCCACATGATATTCAGTACCCCCTGGAAGGCTCTGAATGTGCACATGATAGGAACGATAGCCAAGGACAGCCCTCTTGACGACTATGTGGTAAAAATTCCGGGCAAAGGCTACATTGCAGCCATCCCCTTTGCAGCCGACCGCTTTATGCCCGACAACGTGTTTGAGAAGGTAGCGCAGTTCGTTGGCAGCCAGAATGCCAGCGAGCAGTTGCCCGTGGTACTGATGGCTCACCTGGCTATTAAAGGGAGTAACTACCAGGGGCACGAACTATCGACCGACAGTGTGATAGGCGGACTCGACTGCCAGGATGCTGCCGTATTTGGCAACGGGTACGACTATGTGGCCTTAGGCCATATTCATAAAAACCAGTCGGTTCATCCCGACCGGCACATTTGGTACAGCGGAACCCCAATACCCGTGAGCTTTGATGAAGTTTATCCTGGCAACAAGCATGGGGTGATGCTGATGGAGTGTAACCAACATGGTGGCGAGGTGCATGCACGCCTGCTCCCTATCCGTAACATCAGACCGCTGGTAAACATTCCCGCCAACGGCTATGCCTCGTGGCAGGAGGTAAAACATGAGTTTGAGCATTTTCCGGACGACCTTGAGGCCTACATCCGGTTGAATGTTGAAGTAGACGAGCATCTGCCGGCAGGCATTAACGACGAGGCAGCCGCCATTGCAAAAGGCAAAGCTTGCCATTTTTGCCTGATCAACTCGCGCCGCAAGGCATTGGCCGAAACCGGCAATGCAGCACGTACATATACCACCTCCGAACTTAAGGCCCTCGACCCCGTCGACGTGGCGCAGATGTGGGTAGAATCAAAGCAAATGGTTTTTGACGATACCATGAAAGCCGTGCTCAACGAGGTTAAGCAGTATATACAGTTACACCCAGACGAAGCAACCGAAGCATGAAAATCAAGACATTGCACCTTTACAACATTGCCTCTATCGAAAACGAGACTATCGATTTTACACAGCCGCCCCTAAGCAATAGCGATGTGTTCCTGATAACAGGCAAAACCGGTGCGGGCAAAACCACCTTGCTCGATGCCATCTGTCTGGCCCTTTACCGCACCACGCCCCGCTTGAGCCAGTGTGTAACTACCAAAGTCGAAACCAACAGCGACAACCTGGCCCTCGACGATCCCCGCCAGCTCATGCGCCGCAACACCGGCGAAGCCTTCGTAAAACTGAGTTTCGAGGGGGTTGACGGACATAATTATGAGGCCGAATGGCACGTGCAGCGCGGCACGAAAAAGAAGGTGAGTGTAGCCCTCAGTCCTGCCACCTGGCAACTTAAAGACCTTACAAACGGAAAGGTTTATACCGCCCGGGGCGAAAAAGACGCCGAGGTGAGACGGGCCATGCTGCAAGCCGTGGGGCTGGAGTTCAACCAGTTTTGTCGTACAACGATGCTTGCCCAGGGCGAGTTTACCAAATTTCTAAAGAGCCGTGAGAATGAGAAGGTCGAGATACTCGAAAAAATTACCCGCTTTTCGGCCTATACCCGCATTGGCAAGCGCGTGTTTGCCGTAACAGCCGAAAAGAAAAAGGCCTGGGAAGATATTTGCGAAAAAGCTGCCGACACCGGACTGACACCGGATGAAGTTGCACAACTCAAATTGGACATACACAACCTTAGCGCCTTGATTGTGCAGCAACAACACGAAAAAGCAGCGGTCAACGCCCGGAAACAATGGGTTGACAACCAGCAGCGACTTGTGGCCGAACAAGCAAATTTGCAGGCCGAGTGGACCGCAGCGCAGGTCCGTGCCGCAAGCGATGATTGTCGTGCCAAGCAAAAGGATGTGAACGAGTGGCACGAAACAGCCGATGTACGCCACTGGCTGGGCAATGTGGCGCAAGGCAACCTTGACCTGCAGGTGCTCAAGGAAGGCCAGCAAGCCTTAGTCAAGGAATACCGGTTGCTGCTCGGAGGCATTGCTTACGAACAGGCCGAACAGCAAAAAGTAGAGTTGCTCATAGGTCAGACCCGCCAGTATCTTGCAGCAAACGAAGCCCGAAAGGCACTCTACGATAATGCCCAAGCCATTCTTGCCCATTTGCAGACGGTGGTCAATTGCCAGCAGCAAATGAATAGCGCACAAGTGGCTTGTGCCCAAAACCGGCAGCAACTGCAACAGCAGTTAATGCCTGCCCTACAGGCCGCAACCCAAAGTATGGCCGAAATGCAGCGTAAGGTAGAGTTGGCCAAACAAAGCATTGCCACCAGGCAGAACGCGCTGGAACAGCTTGGATTGCCCACTCTGCGCGGACAGAAGCAGCAGATGCTCGAACTCGTAAGGTTTATCGATTTGGCCAAAAGGTCGGTCAACGACCTGCATAGCGCCCGCCAACAACAAGCGCGTAAAGCTACCGAACTGGCAGAAAAGGCCGACGAACTTAAGGACCGGCAACACCTGTTGCAGTGCGAGATGCCCAAAGTGGCTGCAGCCGAGAGCACAATGAATACGTGTAAGGCCGCCCTCGACAAACTCAAAACAACCATCGACCAATGGACCAAGCAGTTGCGGGCAAATTTGCGTCAGGGCGATGTGTGTCCTGTTTGCCGACAGCCCATTGAGCATGATTTACCTCACGAAGACCTGCTCGAAACCCTTTGCCTTCAGGCACAGAAAGATTACGATGAGGCTGCACAAACCTACGCAGCCCAGCTCAGACAGTACCAGCAGCTTGAGGCCGACGTCAAGGCTTCGGCAGTGTTGCTTCAACGCGAAACCGAAGCGCACCGAACAGATACAACAGTGGCCCGTGCCCAACAGCAGGCCCTTGACGATTATGCCCGGTGCAACTTGGGCGAACTTGCTGCCGATGCCCTCGAACAACTCGACCGAAAACATGCAGCGTGCAAAGCCACCTTGTTGCAATTGTCGGAAAGCATAGCAGCTGGCGAAGAGCGCGAAAAAGATGTGCTCGAAGCCCGAAAGGCGCTCGAACAATTGGAAAACGAAATGCTGCGTACGCTTCAGCCTGCCTACGAGCGCTGCAAGAGTAAGGCAGATGCCTGTGAGCGTACCATCGACCAACTTGAGGCTACCTGCCACACGTTGCAGCAGCAGTACACGCATGCACATACCGAGATAGCCCGTTTTGTTCCCGATGAGGTTTGGACTTCGGCCCCCGAAGCCTATGCTCAATCCCTCAGACTGCAGGCTGCGCAATTCAAACAGCAGGTGGAACAACTCCAGCAACTCGAAAACCGCCGGCAAATACTCAAAGTAACGCTCAGCAGTGCCATCGATGCCCAGCGAGCCATAGCTGCAGTCGAACCCTATGCTCAAGAGCAGCAGAGTGGCGAGCCGTGCCAAGTTGAATATCTGGCACAAGCCCTCCAGAAACTGGCTGGTAAAATAAACTCGAATGCAGCGTTGACGGCCGAGAAACAGCAAAGCATTGTTGAACTGCAGCGTAGCATTAACGAATTCTTGCTGACCCATCAGCACCTTAGCCGTGAGCGGGTGGAACAGCTGTATGTGCTTGAAGCAGGGGTGGTAGAACAATACCAGGCCGAATGTCAGGCCATTCAAAAGCAGTTGCAGGAAAAGCAAGCCTTGCTCGACGATGTGGGTAAACGCCTGGCCGCGCACCGCAGCCTGGCTGCACAGTTGGTGCTGACCGATGCCGATACGGCTGAGAGCCTGACTGAACAGTTGGCTGGCATTGAGCGCCAAATGGGGCAGAACAACCAGCTGTTAGGTGTGAAAAAGCAGGAACTGGAGAGCGATTGCAAAAAGAAAGAGAGTCTGGCTCAACTGTTGGAACAGGCCCGGCAAGCTGAGGCCGAATATAACCGCTGGAACCGGGTGAACAGTTTGATAGGTGATAAAGAAGGCAAGAAGTTTCAGAAAATTGCACAAAGCTACCTATTGGGCAGTTTGCTGCATGCAGCCAATGTTTATTTGCAACGCCTGGCTCCGCGCTACACCCTGCGTGCCGTGCCCGGCACCCTGTTTATTATGCTCGAGGATGCCTATCAGGGCTTTGCAACCCGCGGTAGCGACTCGCTGAGTGGTGGCGAAAGCTTTTTGGTTTCGTTGGCCCTGGCACTAGCCCTGGCCGATATGGGCGAAGGGCTGTCGGTCGATACGCTGTTTATCGACGAAGGCTTTGGTACCTTGAGCGGGCAGCCGTTGGTCAATGCCATCAATACTCTGCGTACGTTGCACCAGCAGCATGGCAGGCACGTAGGCGTAATCAGCCACATGGATGAGGTTAAAGCCAATATTCCGGTACAGATTCAGGTAAACCAGGAAGGTAACAACTCCAGCAGTACCCTTACAATAATTCCTTCGGAGTAGCAGGGCCATGCCCCGTTCCCATTCTTTTGGCTGCATGCAGTTAGCCTTGCAATTCAACCAACAGCTTGAAGTTTAAAACTGAAGCCGTGCCCAGCAGCCAATCCTGATAGAAAGTTATCAAGAAAGAGGTTTTTGCGAGTAAGGTTACCCGGGGGGAGCATGCTGTTGAACTGCAGCAAAATGGAGAGCGCCTTCTGAAAATCCCCAAGAGCAGTTGGGGTATTCAGAAGGCGCTTTAAAGTTTATACTCCCGCATAGAGTCCGGCCGGCTGGTTGCTGCCGTTTGCCACATGTTGACAGAGGGTGCTGATGGTGTAGATGTTGCGTTCAGAACACGCACATGTTCCAGATAAAGCCAGCCGATATGCGGTGTGTATTGTAGTTGTTTTGGCCTTTGGCTATGGCGTGCGCAGTAAAGTCGTAGCTTCGGCCCACATAGGTCAGAAAGAAGTGCAGGTTGCTCTTCATGGGGTAGAACTCAATGCCGGCCAGGTATCCCCATGAGGTGCGGTACTTGCCTTTAGGAGCATGTTCGGAGCATTTGTCGACCGATGCCGTTTCGTACATGCCTTTGGCAAAGACCTGCCATTTAGGAAGAAAGCGGTATTTGCACTGGGCAACCAGGGCCAGGTAGCTCACATTGGTGGTGTTGTAGCCTTGCGGGCGTCCCACAATGTTAGAGATGATGCCGGTGCGGTCAATACCCTCTTTTGAGTACATGAAGTCGAAAAAGGCATTCCATTTGTTCAGGCAGAGTTCGTTACCCAGCGCGTAGTAATACATCAGATGCCCTTTGGTCTCGCTCAGAATGGCAGCCGAGTAGCGCGTTTTGAACACATCGTAAAAGTTTCCATTCCAGTTAATGTTGTAAACGAGCGGCAGTTTGGTATCTTTCAGTTCGGGCAGTTCGCCCTGTTCGTTGGGTGTGACGCCGTAAGTTTGGTTGAACGAGGCATTGCGGTTGTTCAGAATCTGCAAGTTAATTTGGTGGTTAGGTGTGATATCATAGCCAAAGTTCACACCCGTCATGAAGCATTCCATATTCTGCTCCATGTCGCATAGTTCGTAAATTTCGATAGGGTTTTGGTCAAACTCGATGCCTCCGTAGGTAGCCGACTGCTTACCCAGTTTGAGGCTGGCCCGCTTGTTAAGTTGGATGCCGATACTTGCGCAGTCGATGGTAGAAGGCAGATTGTCGGCGCGGTTGTTACGGTCGTTCGATCCGGCCAGGCGTTGGCGGTAGTGATAAGATAGCCAGTTCGTCAGGTTGCCTTTAGCCTCGACACGGAGTTCGTCCATCAAGAATTTACCCTCTCGAAACCCCTTGTTGAAGTGTGCATTGAAACTGCCCCTTGTGTGGAGGTAAAGGTTGAATTTGTCCGTCTTTTTTTGGATATTGGTAACCGTTTCGAAGAGTGAGGCATCTGGCGAGAATTTCTCGTTCTTCAGGCTGTCGTTTGCCAGACCACTTCCCGTTCCGAGAACGAAAAGAAGTGTCATAACGCTAATATTTCGCAGAGTTATGGCTTTCATAAAAGTATTAGATGTTTTTCAAGATGCAAATATAGGCTTTTATTCTGTGATTTTGCTTCAAAGTGCGTTCTTCTTTCATGTGTTTCGTGCGAAGGACGGGCCCCCTCGGAGTTGTCAGGCAGCGCAGGGCATTGCCCGGAGTTTTTGGGCAATTCCGGAAGTAGGTGTTGAGGCCGTGGTATAGCAACTCAGAACCCCGAAAATAGCAAGCGGAGCATAACCTTTAAGGCAGTTATGCTCCGCTTGGGTTTATTAAATCTGCAAGTTTTGTTTTACGTATTCAATGGTAGCCTCCTTCAGTCCTTTGGCCTCTACAATTTCAATGTATGGGGCATGGCTCAGATAGAACATCATGATGGGGTTGATGTTGTAGGTAAAGGTGTTGAGCATCCAGGTATTTCCCGTTAATTGTTTGATGTAGGGTGTGATGCCTGGAAAGTACTCTTCGATGGCATTTTTGGCTTGTAATTTGAGTTTGAGTTTAATGGTGATTTTTTGGTCGCCCGACATGTGGAAGGGGTCGATGTTGAGCATTTTGTGTTTGCTCTTAAATTCCCAGGGTTCGTCGAGCATTACAATTTTGTCGGCTCTCGAAATACGGAATATTTTAATCATGTCCGTCTCCGGTTCGTAGCAGTGAATATATTCGTTGTCGTCAATATGGAACGCCTCGACCACACGGTTCTTGATGGTACCGCTGCTCGATGAGCAGTAGCCCATGAGCCTTGCTTTGTGTTCCTTTTGGATGGCATCCTGCAGAATGATGGTTTTGTCGTCGGTTTTGCGTAAGTTTTCAAGCCTGCGTCTGCGAATGTCCTCGATTGTTGATTGGTCGGTAATGGGTGCCGAAGCATTGTTTTTGCGCAAGTAGGTAGTGCTGTCTTTGAGGTAGACAATATCGTAGGGGTAGGGTTCGATTACGATACTCACCACGTTGTGTTCGCTAATGGGTTTAAGCGTAACATACTTCCAGTACGTTTCGCCAAACCACTCTTCGCCCATTTTACTGATGTACAGCATGTAGGCATCGAGCGTGGGTGCAAGGTTATGCTTCTTTGAAATATATTCCAGGTCGGCCTTTACGCCCAAGGGAATGCCCTTGTCGTTGACTCCCAGGTAGAGCACGCCACCGCGATTGTTCATCATGGCGCAAATGCCTCTGAAGATGTTGTAGAATTGGCGTTGCTCTTTTGCATTGTTAGGTGCTTCGAAGAAGGATGATTTAAATTCCTTCATGTCGTCCTCCTCGCCAAATATGCCCTCAAACTCGTTGGAGAGTTCCAGGGTTGAGTCGCCCTCAATAACTACCGATAGCTGGTTGAGAATTTGCTTTTTAATGCCGCGCAGCGTTTTGCTGTCCAAAAGGTCGACAAGTCGGTTGTACGATTGTATGAGTGAGGCCGTTTTGCTGAGTGTTTCGTTGTCGCCTTCGATATACGGATCGAGTGTGCTGCTGGTGGCATCGTAGTCTTTGGCAAAGCATGAAAGAATTTTCAGAATGTCGGCACCATTGGTCACCGTTTCTTCGTCCTTCAAGTCCTCGGGAGTGTCGATGGCAATAACTGTTTTTCCCTCGTTGGTATCGGCTTTGGCAAAGCGGATGAGTGTTTTGAGACCCGTTGGCGGAATTAAATCAAGTAAATTAATACAATAAGAGGTTGTATATAT
>CALCVT010000125.1 GCA_937906495.1 uncultured Prevotella sp. | reverse complement strand
AAAGTTCTGAACAATGAAGATTTAATGAAATATGGGGTAGATGGGATGGATACATTATTGGATACCCAATGGGAAAGAGACCGAATTGGCTGTTCTCATAGAACCTAACGAACAATTTGCGTCTAAACACTACCAGAGAGAAAATGAACTCAAAAATTTTTTCCTGTATCAATAAAATCCAAAGACAGATAAGTTACTTTTATAAAAAGGTTTACGGCAAATTACAACTTGTATGGGTCAGTATCTGCAAACTTGCTGATTTCATTGCATTTCCCAACCTTGCTTTTTCAAATAACGCTTTTGTTTGATGCAAACAAAACTCTTTCTTTCTAAATCAAACCGTTTACCAAATAATATTTGGTATCTTTGTACCCGTTTGATAAAAGAATGCATATATGAATCGAATAAAAGAGGTATTGGAGGCTAAGGGCATTAGTCAAACGGAATTGGCAAATTAGCTTGGAAAGACTTTCAATATGGTCAATCTGTATGCCACAAACAAAGTGCAGCCTCCTATATCTGTACTATATCAAATAGCCGATATTTTAGAAATTGATGTCCGAGAATTGTTATTACCCAATAAATATCAAACACTGTAATATGGCACGATGTATAGATTTATTTGCCGGTGCTGGAGGTTTATCCGAAGGTTTGTCTGAAGCAGGATTTCATTGTCTTTTTGCAAATGAGGTCATGCCTGTATATGCTCAGACATATATGAGAAACCATGTTGGCACCAAAGTCCTGACATCGGATATACGCACTGTTGACGCCTGTGATGTTTTGCGGGACTTGGGCTTAAAGAAAGGAGAGCTTGACCTCATCGCTGGCGGTCCTCCTTGTCAAGGTTTTTCCATAAATGCCCCAGTGCGCAGTAATGAGGACAGCAGGAACCACCTCTTTCGTGAATATCTTAGATTTGTGGATGCTTTTGCTCCACGGGCTATTCTTATAGAGAATGTACCCGGTCTTGTGTCTTTTGAAAAAGGGGCAACACTTCATGCCATAATTGAAGCGTTGGCCGACTTAGGATATGGTGCAGATGTGCGTATACTAGGGGCTGCTTATTATGGTGTTCCTCAAATGAGATGGCGTACTGTTATCATAGGCTTTAGAGGCAAGGAAGTGCCAACAGACGCATTCCCAAGTCCATTGTTCCATGCTCCCATCCGCCCGAATTTCACAACTATTTTTGATGGTAAGCAACTGGTGAAACTTCCGACTTCGGAAAGTTTGGCCAAATTCACGACAGTAGAAGAAGCGATAGGAGACTTGCCTCCTCTGAAATGCGGAGAAAGGGGGGAAGCGGTGAAAGATTATTTCATGAAGCCTCAATGTGAGTACCAGCAAATGATGCGTGTTGGTTCCGGAGGAGTGTATAATCACGAGTCGCCAAGATTGTCTGAAACGAATTTGAAACGGATGAAATATATCAAACCAGGAGGAAATTGGACTGACATACCTGATGACCTACTTCCTAAGGGAATGCGGAAAGCTCGCAAGTCAGACCACACCATGCGATATGGCCGTGTTCGTCCTGACGGTCTCGCATCTACTATCTTGACGAAATGCGACCCACATTGGGGAGCGTATTTTCATTATTCCCAAGATAGGTCATTTACGGTGAGAGAAGCAGCAAGAATACAATCCTTTCCCGACCACTATGTCTTTTATGGAAATTCTGCGGAACAATTTGCTCAGGTTGGGAATGCTGTTCCTCCATTATTGGCTAAAGCCATTGGTCTGTCCATTATAAATCATTTAAAACAAGAATAAATGTCAGGCTATATATCAGAATTTTTCGGCTATAGGGCGGAAGATAAATCAGAGACAGCACTTAGAGCCGCTGCAAAGAAATTATGTCCGTTTACAAATTCTTCGTGTGTGAAAATCCTGTCTCGCGCACAAGTTCCATCCGGTGTATGCACTATCCGACAAAAGACATCAGGTTCTCCAAGTGTGATATGCTGTCCCATTCGGATTTATGCAGACAATTATGCCATGCTGCGCGATATAGCATATAAAGCTTTTAAGCAAAAATTCAACTTGTATGCAGGGAGAATTGCGGTTGCGAAAGCGAAACAAGAAAATGGAGCCATAGCTGTTTTCGGTAAAGGATGGGGCGGTGAACTTCGTTTGCCTCAGAGAAAAGGAAGAGGGGTTTACTTTGTAGATTGGGTTCTTGCCCGTCTTGACGGGCATGGAGATTTAATCGAGTTTACGGCTATTGAAGTTCAGACAATAGATACTACCGGAAATTACCAAACTGCGAGAAAAGCCTTGATTGATAATAGGGAAATTGTCAGTGACACTGTCGGATTGAATTGGGAGAATGTAAATAAACGAATAATTCCACAACTTATATATAAAGGACAAGTGCTACAACGAGAGGATTTGTGCAAATCAGGACTATTCTTTGTATCTCCCAAACCCGTGCATGACCGTGTGCTTGAGCGCTTAGGAGGAAAAGAAAAAATCCCATCATTTCCATATCAACCAGCATCAATTCATTTCATTGCGTATGATGTAAATTCTTCGGAGGCCTGTAAGGATGGAGCAATATTACCATTAGGCATAATTGAAGAACATTGTACAACGGTCTATAAAGTTCAAGAAGCTTTCTCGGCAGTCACACTTCCGGAGGGGAATGTTTACAGAGATGCTATAATGCACAGCCTGTATTCTGATTGACATTTGATGCTTGTGGGATTTTCCGAATTTAGGCCAACGGGAGGAAATGAAAAAGTTTTGGTATGCCCAAAACACAAACTTGCTACCATTGAAAAAGGAGTTCCGACTTTAGAGTAACTCAGCTTCGGTTAGGATAACCAAGGGGAAAACTCGCCGCAACTGTCGGAATCATGTGGGGAGTCCTGAGGGGTATAATCCCGCTGGCTCATTGGAGCATTTTAAGCATTAGCGTCAGAGGTGCGTAAAGAAAACGCCCTAATGAGCTTTGGCATTTTGTACCCCAAAAGCCTGCGGGGTGGCGGCGGCTTGTTTTTGCCTTTCTCCTTATGTAAGCTCTATATGATATTACCTGCCGGTGTGTCGGCATGATTGCCTAAAGGGAAATATTGATAACTGGTTAAAAATCAACTTCAATTATCTGTTTAAATAACCAAGCAACACAGTTTGTACTGAACATCTATACATAGCACACTTACTGTCCATCATAAAGTTGAATCCTACTTTATACTGCCTCCTCGCGCAGCCCGTACTCAAAGCCCTACATTTCCCACCGCAGCCCGAAGGCGAGCGAGAAGGTATCCTTCCAGGGAAATTCCTTGTTCACGGCTTTCGACACGATGTAGAGGTCGCAGGTGCTGAGTTCGTAATAGATGGATACGGCCTGGTGCAAAATGCGCTTGCTACGCGGAATGTTGTAGCGCAGACGCTGACCTATAAACACATTGGTGCGCACCTTGGTCGAAAAGCCATAATAGTTTTTAGGGTAACGGTCGGGTTGGTTTTTCCAAAAGTCATCGCCCGAAATGGTACTGAAAAAGATGCCCGTTGTCAAGGGCTGCAATGTCCAGCGCGAGCTCAGATTGCAATGCCAGGGCACATAGCGCTGCTTAATGGTAAAGGTGGTTTTGGCATGTTCAGAGTGGTAGCGTGGCACCAGCCCCACAAGCAGCTCGGTTTCCCAATGGTGGTTACGCCCGTAGTGCCAGCCGAGTCCGGCACTGAATATGCCGATACTGCCGGCATATTGCAGCGTAGCCTGGTTGGGAATGAGTTTGGCCCACCCCTTGATGGCACGTATGCGGCGTCGCTCATAGCGGGTAAGGTGTACGGTCTGCGCGGTATCGAGGTCGGTACGCCCCATCATTTCGGCCCGCTGGCGCAGTTCGGAGGCATCAATCATGCCCATTTTGAGGGCCAGCTCGCGCACTAGCGAGTCGGACAGCGTGACGGTAGTGGCCGAATCGACTCGTACCACTACCGCACTGTCCGCCGCAGCCGGAACCTGCAAATGGCGTGCGGCTTGTATTTCCTGACGGCTCAGGCCCCACAACATACCGATGAGCAAGCAGACTCTTAGCAGCACCGGGGTGTTAATACTGAATAACTTCATGGGTGTAGCCTCCGTCCTTTTTAAGGGTAAAAACAATGTATTCGCGCTTTTTGGCCGCCGCGCACTCGTAGTAGAGGGTGCCGTCGCCGAAAAGGTCGTTCACCTGAGTTTGATGTCCGTGGCCGCACATGCAAAAGGCCAGCGCGGGGTATTTTTTGATTTCGTACTGAAACAGGTCGGACACGTTGTTGTTGAACTGCTCAGACGTGGGCTGCGCGTGCATGGCCACTACCGAACGTTCGATGCCGGCCGGCAAATTTTCGCGGTCGGTACGAATGTAACCAAAGTCGGGCACGGCGGTAGAGTAGTCGTACTCAAAGGCATTGGTATTGATGCACAAAAAATGCGTATTGCCGGCATTAAAGGCAAAGTTCGGGTTACCAAAAATGTAGCGGTAGGTATCGGCTCCTGTTCCCAGGCAGTCGTGATTACCCAGCAGCACGACGTAGGGCATTTGCAGTTTCTCGAGTATGTCGCGTTGCAGTTCAAACTCTTTGGTCACCCCAAAGTCTGAAATATCGCCGCAATGAATCACAAAGTCGATATCGCCCCGCGCATTGATGCTGCGCACGGCAGCCTTGGTTTCGTCGTACCAACGCTGCGTGTCGCTTATGAGCACAAAGCGCAGGCTATCGCGTCCCGCACAAGCCGCCTCAATGCGAGCAATATTCTGCGCATTGATGTTATGTTTCCCCTTGACACGGGTGTCGTAGGGATGGTAATCAAATATTTCGCAACCAGTGAGCAGTATGGCCAATAGAGCAAAAACGAACAACTGTCGGATAGTTTTCATGGCGAAAAGGTAAACAAATACTTCATAGCAAGAGTGTGCTAAATGTCGCAATCTTTGGCTATGCAGGAGGATGCAGCATCCATATGCCCCTACCTTCATTCGGAGGCGGAATACCGGGCATTCAGACTGCCGGGTAAAATTTTATACACCCCCTTCTGTTATACTCAAAAAAAAGACCGGAAAGGTACTATTTTGACCATAGCCCTTTTCGGTCTGCATGGGGCGCGAGCCTTTGCTTCCGACTCCCGCTATGACGTTTTTTTTAAAATGCGTACGAGCCCCCAAGTACCCACAAGCAGCAACAACAGCAACACTACCCCGTGCTTGGTTTGCCCGAACGATGCAATACCCACCAGGCAGATGCTCAAGAGGTATACCGTTACGGCGGTTTTCTTCTTCATACCCGGAAGGAGATTTAGCGCAGTTTTATTTCGCAATGGTCCAAACTGTCGATAATGGCCAGCGACTCCACATGAACACCTTGTGCCCGCAATTCGTCGCCACCGTGCTGAAAAGCCTTTTCAATCAAGAAGCCCATGCCCACAAGCTCGGCGCCTGCCTGCTGCACCAGGTCGATAATGCCTTTGGCGGCATTGCCGTTGGCCAAAAAATCGTCAATAAAGAGCACCTTGTCGCCCGAACCAAGATAGTCGCTGCTTACGCACACATCGTAGCTTCGCTGTTTGGTAAACGAAAAGACCTCGGTGCGCAACATACGCTCCATCGTGCTGGGTGTTTTCTTCTTGGCAAAAACCACGGGGAGTTCGAGCAAATAGCCCACCATAATGGCCGGAGCAATGCCGCTGGCTTCGATGGTGAGTATTTTGTTGATTTCGGTGCCGGCAAAGCGGCGCACAAACTCCACGGCCATCGACTTCATCAGGATGGGGTCCATTTGGTGATTGATAAAGTTATCGACCTTCAGGATGCCTCCTTCAAAACATTTGCCGTCGCGCAAAATTCTTTCTTTCAGTGCCTTCATATAGAATTGTATTATACGGTGTTTTTCGAAGTCATAGAGTTGTGCCGGAGCATGGTGGATTGCGGTCCATGCCCCGGCACAATCGGGCTAAAAGTAGTGTTTAATCTTGTTTTTTAACGCTGACTTCGATGCCTTGGCGGCGCAACTCGGCTACAGCCTTGTCGATGGCCGGATAGTGCTCAGGGGCAATACCGAGTTTAGGAAGATCGAGCGTAGGAAGGGCATCGCCGGTATGCAGAGCCTGCTCCTCGACCGGACCAAGAATCATACCTACACACGAGGTGTTGTTGGTAATGGGGTCGATAAGGATAAAGGCACCGGTAGCCTTGTTTGCCTGATAAGCATCGTAGAACAACTCCTTGGACGACACGATGACGGCACGGCCTATCTCGTTGAGTTCCAAATGGTCTACATTGCTCTTTTCGAGGGTATTAACATCGATTTTGTAGTCGAAGTGGTCAATGCGGCAACGGGTGGTGTTGGTGGTCTGCTTCAGGTAGAACGACTTTTTCACATCCATAGGCTGCTCGTCCATCCATACCAGCATGGCCTCGAAGTGACGGCCTACTTGCGGCAGATTGTCGGGATGTACAATCATCTCACCCCGCGAAATGTCGATTTCGTCCTCCAGCTGCAGTGTTACGCACTGGGGCGGAAAGGCGTAGTCGAGGTCGCCCTCGTACGACACGATGCGCTTAACCTTGCTGCGTTTGCCCGAGGGCAGTGCCATCACCTCGTCGCCCTGGCGGATAACGCCGCTGGCTACCTTACCGCTAAACCCGCGGAAGTCAAGGTCGGGGCGCAACACGTACTGCACGGGGTAGCGGAAGTCGTGCAGGTTATGGTCGTTGCCGATGTGAACCGTTTCGAGGAATTCAAGCAACGAGGGGCCGTCGTACCAGGGCGTACGGCTGCTGCGCTCCACCACATTGTCGCCCTCGAGCGCTGAAAGGGGAATGCAGCGCACATCGGGAATGCGGAAGGGCTCGATAAAGTGTTCGAATTCGTTGACAATGCCCTCGAATACCTGCCGGTCAAAATCAACCAGGTCCATTTTATTCACAGCCAGCACAATGTGCTTGATGCCGAGGAGCGAGCACAAAAAGGTGTGGCGGCGTGTCTGGGTAATAACACCGGTGCGTGCATCGACCAAAATAATGGCTAAGTTGGCCGTTGAGCCACCGGTAATCATGTTGCGGGTGTACTGCTCGTGTCCCGGGGTATCGGCAATGATAAACTTACGCTTGTTGGTCGAGAAATAGCGGTAGGCCACATCAATCGTAATGCCTTGTTCGCGCTCGGCCTTAAGTCCGTCGCAAAGCAGGGCATAGTCAATTTGTCCGGCACCGGCATTGCCCACACGCTGCGAGTCGCGCTCGAGCGCCGAAAGCTGATCTTCATAGAGTTTTTTGGAGTCGAAAAGCAGTCGGCCAATCAGCGTTGACTTTCCATCGTCGACCGAACCTGCGGTGAGCAGGCGCAGCAAATCTTTCTTTTCGTCCTGATTCAAGTATTCCTCAATCGAAAGTTTATGTCCGTCGACCATCAAACTTTCTTCGTTGGGATTATTCTTGTTGCTATAGTTTTCTGCCATGAAAGGAGTATTTTTGAATTTGCGACAAAGGTAATAAATAAATTACGAAGAGCACGCGCCATCGGCCAATATTACGTCGGTATCAAGAATAGCTGAGGAGCTGCAACTTAGGCAAAAGAAACTGCCGCATTCCTAAACGGAACACGGCAGTAGAGTTAAGTTGACGTTTTGCAAACGGATTATTCGCCTGCAGAGATAGCACCCGAGGGGCATACATCAGCGCAAGTACCGCAGTCAACGCAAACGTTGGGGTCGATTGAATACTTTTCGCCTTCAGAGATAGCGCCAGAGGGGCATTCGTCGATGCAAGTACCGCATGCAATGCAGTCGTCACTAATTACGTAAGCCATAATTGTAGAATTAAAATTGTTGTAAATGAGTTTTTGTCCATGCTTTCGTTTGCGTTATTCACAGGCTCAGGGCTTTATGAACAACGGGCAGAATGCGTGGCAAAGTTACATATTTTTTTGAAAGCGAACCCATTGCCGGGTTTTATTTTCTACCGAAAATGCTTGACCGATACAATAAAATGCCCGCACTTTGCGTTAAGGCAAATGTATGATATTCCAAAAACATGACACCATGTACCTGCGCTATTTACTCCTTATATATATGATGTGTCTGGCCACCATAGCCGGAGCACAGCAACGCCGTGTACAAAACAAGCCTTTTATTGACGAACGCCGTTTTCACTACGGCTTTTTTGTGGGTATGCACGACCAAACCCTGCAGTTAGCCAACAACGGGTACATCGACCCCGCTACAGGCAAGCAGTGGGTAGCTGCCGCCGACCGCACCAATTTTGGTTTCTCGGTAGGTGTACTGGGTGAATGGAAAATGTCGCGCTACCTGGCGCTCAGGGTGCTGCCCTCGCTGCACTTTGGATCGAAGCACATCAGTTTTCGCGATTTAAGTTCGGGCGATACCGACAGCCAGGACATGAAATCGTGCTACATCGGTGTGCCTGTTGACTTGAAAATTGCAGCACCGCGTTTTAACAACTACCGCCCTTACGTTATAGCCGGCGTGGCCCCCATGTACGACCTGACAACGAGCAAACAAACCAAACTCAGAGCCAAGCCTTTTAACCTGATGCTCGAAGCCGGACTGGGATGCGACATGTATCTGCCCTTCTTTAAACTCATTCCGGAACTGAAGTTCTGCTTCGGACTGAGCAATGTGTTGAATAAAAAACGAAAAGATTTGACCGACCCTTCGCAACTTATCTTTACCCAAAGCATTGACAAGGCAACTGTCAGTATGGTAGTACTGTCGTTCTACTTTGAATAAAGGCTGCACGACAGCGCGTTTAGCTTTAAACTCCTTAACTTTACTAAAAAATATAGACCAAGGCTGTTTGGCGCGTTAAAAGCACATACAGCCTCAACGTTTTATACGCTTCCAACTCTATATATTACAAAAGAATTACGAAATATATTGCTAAATAAGTTACAAATCCTTATCTTTGCACATATAATAGCAAACAACAGGTTGCATTTTTAACCAACTACATTGTAGTTAACCTGCAGCAACCTATGACAGTAACTTCATCAACCCGATTATTCTGTTACTGCTTACTAAACATTTACCACCCATGCACACGGTTAAGCACAGCATCGAGCAGGTTGCCGAAAACCTTCCCCCCATTACCCTTGAGGAGATGTCTTCTATCCGATTGATGAATCGTACCGATCAAAAATATCTAACCGATTTAGCAACCTTATACCGCCTACTTGAATTGGCACGCGGAAGCTATTTTATACAAGATATCAATGGTTTGCGCATATGCCCTTATGCCACTACTTATTGGGACGATGAGCAGCACAGTATGTTTAGATGCCACCAAGCCGGACACCGCCCACGCACCAAAGTGCGCGTACGCACCTATGTTAATTCAGGCCTTTCGTTTTTAGAGGTTAAACAAAAAGACAACCACGGAAAAACGGCTAAAACCCGCATTAGCATACCCTCCATTAACGATGTAATTACGGGCAAAATCGGACATGAATTTGTACACAACACTTCGGGACTTTCTTTGCAATTGCTCAAACCCACCGTCGGCAACCGCTTTAACCGCATTACACTGGTAAATTATGCCAAAACCGAACGGCTGACCATTGATTTTGACTTGCACTTTTACAATACAGAAACTCAAGCAGAGCAAACCATGCCCAATATTGCTGTGATTGAACTTAAGCGCGACGGACGTGTACCCTCGCCGATATTGCCTATACTGCGCGAATTGCGCATCAAACCGGCCGGTTTCAGCAAATACTGCATTGGCGCTGCCTTAACCATTGATTCACTCCCTGTAAACCGCTTCAAAAAACGCCTTATCAAAATTCGGAAAATAGCCGACCGCCAACAACCGGAAATTACCTCTAACCTCGATACATACACTAAACCTTAATAAAGAAGAATACTTTTTTATGCTGACCGATTTTCTTTCCTATTTCTTCTCACCGGCCAACTTCGAATTTACACCATTGGCCATGAACCTCATATTCAGTCTGGTGCTTAATATGGCAGTCACCTGGATTATTGTTCACTTTTTCTACTATCCCAAAGGCCACCGACGCGACTACTACTTTACATTCATCTTGCTCAGTGCAAGCATCTACATGCTCGTGGCACTCCTGCTGCGCAACACACACGACATGGGCATTGGAGCTGCCCTCGGACTTTTTGCCATCTTCGGTATTATACGCTACCGCACTGAGAGTGTGCCAATCCGCGAGATGACCTACCTGTTCTTTCTGGTAGCATTGAGTGTGCTCAATGGCAAGTCGGACAACATGAACCTGCTCGAACAACTCCTGGTAAACGGCATATTCATTGTTTGTGCATGGATTTGCGAGCATTTTTTAGCATCGCGCAACGAAGGCTGCAAATTTGTAAAATACGACAACATAGACCTTATCAAACCCGAACGCTACAACGAACTCAAAGCCGACCTTGAAATGCGCTTAGGGCTAAAAATTATACGAATCGAAGTGGGCGCTGTTGACTTTCTGACCGATATGACAATGCTACGCGTATTCTACGAAGACACAGAAACGCAGATTAAGGAGGTTGACCGTCAGTTTAAAGTTCCGCGCGACTGATGCACATGCGCTCACCAGCACAACCCGAGAGCGCCGGCCCCCATTTACTTCCTTTTTTTAGAACCTCGAACCTGTTCATACAATGAGAATTATCCCATCACTATTACTAAGCAGCTCCATGCTGGCACTTCCGGCCATGGCCAACGACGACTTTGGCATTTGGACTGAAGCCTCTTTTGAAAAAAAGTTTTGCAAAAAGTTTTCGGTCGATGCCGGTGTTGAATTCCGCAGCGACAATCATGTGCAGCGGGCCTCCCGCTGGGCAGGATCGCTGGGCGTTTCGTATAAACCCTTCAAAAACTTGTCCTTTGGAGTTGGCTATGTATTCATTCACGACTATCAGCCCACCGAAATAGATATTGACTACGAAAAAGACAACGAAGGCAACATTGAATACGACGAACAAGGCCGCCCCGAATTCAACGGCTTCAATGTTGACCATGGTTTTTGGCGAAACAAACACCGCGTTAATTTCGACATCACCGGTAAAGTCAAATTCGGCCGTTTCACCTTTTCGGTACGCGAACGCTACCAATACACCCGCCACTTAAAGGCTACCACTCAGCGCGACCGCTATCGTGATGCCCTGCCCGAAAGCATGCAGCCCGAAAACTGGACGGGCAATCTTTATCCCCTTGGAGGCTACTACTTTACCGAACTGAAAACAGGTGACAAAATTAAAAAGGCAAAAGACCGGCATAACCTGCGTTCACGCTTTGAACTGGAGTACGACATCAACAATTTACCGCTTACACCCTGCATCTCCTACGAATTTACCAACAACCTTGCCGACAAACTCGACCTCGAGAAATGCCGTTTGATTGCAGGAGTTAACTGGAAAGTTACCAAGCAGCACCGTCTCAACCTGTCGTACATCTACGAACATGGAGCCGACCGCGATTTCGGTCCCAACCAACACGTCTTATCCATAGGGTATAAACTAAAATTCTGACGTTTTGCAAAAAAACTTCGTTGAATAGTTCACAATTCGAATTTGTAACTTATCTTTGCGAGGCAAACATAAATAACAACGCTTATGAAATCATTATTCCTCACTTTGTTGCTCTCAATGGGCGCAGTGACCGTTTCGGCCCAACAGTATGACTACCTCATTCTGCAAAAGACCGATGGAAATGTCGAAGGCATTGCCGTAGATGGTTTGAAACTCACTTTTGAAGGAGGCAAACTGGTAGCAAAGAACGCAACGGACACTAAAACCATTGCCCTTAACCAAATGCATAAGCTTTACTTCTCTCAAGATATCACTGCGGTAGGTACCGTTGTTGGAAACGAGAGCCAGATTGAAGTCAGCATTGTTGACGGCAAACTCCAAGTAACTGCTCCCGAAGGAAGCAAGGTTAAAGTTTACGGACTTGACGGACGAGAAGTGCCCGCCAATAATCTTGAAAAGGGTGTTTATGTAGTTCGCGTAAACGACCAAAGCTTTAAAGTTCTTTCAAAATGATGAAACCTGCTTGGGGGCTTACAGTGTGTATTGCATTGGCAGCCTCTTTCAAGGCGCAGGCACAAACAATGAAGGTGTATCAGGGACAGGTTATTACGGCTGTCCCTGATACTCATGTAAACGAGGTTACGTTTCAAAACAACGGTACCTCATTTACTGTGTCCGGAAATACATTCCAGGTGGCCGAAACAGACCAGATTCTGATTGACCGCACTGAAGTTATTCCGGCCTCTGTGCAAGTAGCCTATACCAATGAAGGGGCCTGGGTTACAGTATCGGCCGACATAGCCCCCTACCTTGACATCCAGACAACCGGGAACCATATTCGCATCATAGCCGCTCCTACCCTGAATAAAGAAGTAAGCTATACCCTGACCGGAAATGCAAACGAAGGTTCCTTTTACATGGATGGCGAATATAAAGCCAAACTCACCCTTTCTAACCTGCAGCTAACCAACCCTGCCGGGGCCGCTATTGACATTGCGAACGGCAAACGAATTGACGTCATTCTGCCCAATGGTACGGAGAGCACCCTGGCCGACGGAACCGGGGGCACACACAAAGCCTGCCTGTTTATCAACGGACACGCAGAATTCAAGGGGGCCGGCACGCTCAACCTTACCGGAAATACCAAACATGCCTACGCATCCGACGAGTACACTTGCTTTAAATCAAGTTTTGGCACGCTCAACATCTTATCGGCCGTTTCAGATGGTTTGCACATTGAGCAATACCTCGAAATGAGTGGCGGTAATATAACCATTACCGGCACACAAGGCGACTGTATTGATGTGGGCATCACAAAAGACCCGCTCGACGAATACAACGGACAAACTTTTATACATGGCGGAAACCTCAACCTCAGTGTTGCCGCCAACGATACCAAAGGTATCAAAACCGACCAAATGCTCACACTTACCGGCGGACATGTAAAGGCAAACGTTAGCGGAAATGGCTCGAAAGGATTCAGCGTAGGAAGCGACTTGACAGTACAACAAGCCGAAGGAGCAGACCTGCATATTGATATGGATGTATCGGGAAGTACCTTTATGCCAGGCGACCCTGTAATGGAGTCAAAGTGCAGAGGCATAAAAGTAAAAGGAAACTTTACCTTCAACGGCGGCAGCATCCAAATGAATGTAACAGGAGCCGACGCCAAAGGCATCTCGCTCGATGGCACCTATAACTACATCAGCGGTACAACCAATGTGCTTCCTTAAACTGCCACATCCGGCAATCTGCAACGGATTCCCTTTCCGAATACTTATTAACAGCCACACAGCGGGAATTGTTAGGTATCAATGAATACCTGACAATTCCCGCTGACACTTTAACGATTCCTGCACAATAAAATTCTGTCCAGCACCTACCCACAGCTTACGTCATAACAGCTATGATAATCACAGCCAACAAAGCCTTTACCCACACCCCTATGACAGAAAAAGAGAAATGTGATTGTGGCGAACTCTACGACGCCAATTACGATAGCGAATTACTCAACGAGCGCAGCCGCTGCCAAAGACTGTGCTATGCACTCAACAACCTGCATCCCGACCAAACCGACGAACGCCAACAGCTCCTTACACGCCTGCTCGGAAAAGTACAACACGACTGCACCATCATCTCGCCTTTTTACTGCGACTACGGCTACCGCATTGAAGTGGGAAATCATTTTTTTGCCAACTTCAACTGCGTCATCCTCGACGCAGCTCCCGTAACCTTTGGCAACCATGTGTTTATCGGCCCTCATTGTGGCTTTTACACAGCAGGTCATCCGCTCGACCCCGAACTGCGCAACCAGGGCCTGGAATATGCCCGCCCCATCCGAATTGGGAACAATGTGTGGATAGGCGGCGGCGTAAGTGTACTTCCCGGTGTTACCATCGGCGACAATACCGTGATTGGTGCCGGCAGCGTAGTTACACGCAACATCCCGCCGGGAGTTGTTGCTGCCGGAAATCCCTGTCGCGTAATCCGCGACCTGAAATGCTAAACGCTTCTGACAACCAACCCCGTCATTACCTACCCTGCCTTCACAATACAGCCCGGACATGCCCAAGCACCTTTGCATAAGCACAAAGGGCACCCCTAAGGGGCAAAAACTTTACTTTTTCTTTTGTGCTTCGCTCACCTTGCAGTACCTTTGCTTCGTAAAATAAGAACTACTAACACGACTCGTTATGATTTTGTTTTTTAAGACTCCGCAGAAGAGTATCTTAGCCACTCAGGTGGACCATGCGCTCTCTAACAACGAAGTGAACGAACTGTGCTGGCTCTTTGGTGAGGCGACGCTTGAAAAAGCCGAAACGCTGAAGGGTTGGTTTGTTGGCCCCCGTCGCGAAATGATCACTCCCTGGAGCACCAATGCCGTAGAGATTACCCAGAACATGGGTCTCCACGGCATTGCGCGTATTGAAGAATATTTCCCGGTGGCTAACGAGGAGGCCGAACACGACCCCATGCTGCAGCGCATGTACAACGGCCTTGACCAAGAGGTTTTTACCATCAATATTGAGCCTGCTGCCATTGAGTTCATTACCGACCTTGAGTCGTACAACGAGCAGGAGGGTCTGGCACTTTCGCCGGCCGAAATTGAATACCTGCACGGCGTAGAAAAGCAACTTGGCCGCCAGCTTACCGATTCGGAGGTCTTTGGATTTGCTCAAATCAACTCGGAGCACTGCCGCCACAAAATATTTGGCGGAACCTTTATCATCGATGGCAAGGAAATGCCCTCGTCGCTCTTTGCCATGATTAAGAAAACGACGAAGGAAAATCCGCACCGCATTATCTCGGCATACAAAGACAACGTGGCTTTTGCCGAAGGTCCTGTTATTGAGCAGTTTGCTCCCGCAGACCACTCTACCAGCGACTATTTCCGCGTAAAGGACATTGAAAGCGTTATCTCGCTCAAGGCCGAAACGCACAACTTCCCCACCACGGTTGAGCCCTTTAACGGTGCTTCGACCGGTACCGGCGGCGAAATACGCGACCGTATGGGCGGTGGTGTTGGCTCATGGCCTATTGCTGGTACAGCTGTTTACATGACAGCCTACCCGCGTTTGGATGGTGGCCGCGAATGGGAAGAAATTCTGCCCGTACGCCAGTGGCTCTACCAGTCGCCCGAGCAAATTCTGATTAAGGCCTCGAACGGAGCCTCTGACTTCGGAAACAAGTTTGGCCAACCCCTTATTGCCGGTTCGGTTCTCACCTTTGAGCATCAGGAAAACGGAGAGAAGTATGGCTACGACAAGGTTATCATGCTGGCTGGCGGTGTGGGCTACGGCACCAAACGCGACTGCCTGAAGGGCACACCGACCAAGGGTAACAAAGTGGTGGTTGTTGGTGGCGATAACTACCGCATTGGTTTGGGCGGCGGTTCGGTCAGCTCGGTCGATACCGGACGCTACTCCAGCGGCATTGAACTCAACGCCGTACAGCGTGCCAACCCCGAAATGCAAAAACGTGCCAGCAACCTGGTACGCGCACTCTGCGAGGAGGATGTCAACCCCGTTGTTTCTATCCACGACCACGGTTCGGCCGGCCACGTTAACTGCCTTTCTGAATTGGTTGAGGAGTGTGGTGGCCTTATCGACATGTCGAAGTTGCCTATCGGCGACCCCACCCTCTCGGCCAAAGAAATCATTGCCAACGAAAGCCAGGAGCGCATGGGTCTGCTCATTCAGGAAGAACACATTGACCACGTACGCCAGATTGCTGAGCGCGAACGCGCCCCGATGTACGTAGTAGGCGAAACTACCGGTGATGCACACTTTGCCTTTGAACAGGCTGACGGCAAGCGTCCCTTCGACCTCGATGTGGCTCAAATGTTCGGCCACTCGCCCAAAACAGTTATGGTTGACGAAACCGTTGAACGCACTTATAGCAACGTTACCTACGACGTGGCTCAACTCGATAACTACATTAACCGTGTGCTTCAGCTCGAAGCCGTTGCCTGCAAGGACTGGCTCACCAACAAGGTAGACCGCTCCGTAACGGGTAAAGTGGCCCACCAACAGACACAGGGCGAAATTCAACTTCCCCTCTCTGACTGTGGTGTAGTTGCCCTCGACTACCGCGGCTGCAAGGGTATTGCCACTGCCATTGGCCATGCACCGCAGGCCGGACTTGCCGACCCTGCAGCCGGCTCAGTACTCTCGGTTGCCGAAGCACTTACCAACATTGTTTGGGCTCCGCTGGCCGAAGGCCTCGACAGCATTTCGCTCTCGGCCAACTGGATGTGGCCCTGCCGCTCGCAGAAGGGCGAAGACGCCCGCCTCTATCGCGGTGTTGAAGCCTTGAGCGACTTCTGCTGCGCCCTCCAGATTAATGTGCCTACAGGTAAAGACTCGCTCTCGCTTTCGCAACAATACCCCGGTGGCGAAAAGATTATTTCGCCGGGTACCGTCATTGTGAGTGCAGGCGGCGAGGTTAGCGACCTCCGCAAGGTCATTTCGCCCGTCATGAAGAACGAGCCCAAGTCTACCTTCTACCACATCGACTTCTCGTTCGATGAGTTACGCCTCGGCGGTTCAGCCTTTGCACAGAGTCAGGGTTTTGTGGGATCTGATGTGCCCACGGTTAAGAACCCCGAATACTTCCGCGATGCCTTCAATGCTTTGCAGCAGCTCATTAATCAGGGTCTCATCTTAGCTGGACACGACATCTCGGCTGGTGGTTTGATTACTACTCTGCTCGAAATGACCTTTGCCAACACCGAAGGCGGTATGGACATCTGTCTCGACAAATTCGGCAGCAACGACCTCATCAAGTTACTCTTTGCCGAAAACCCCGGTGTTGTGGTACAGGTGGCCGACAAGCACAAGAAGGAATTTAAGGAAATGCTTGATGAAGCCGGTATTGGCTATGCCAAAATTGGTAAACCTGCCGAAGAGCGCCAGATTATGGTTACCCTGAATGATGCTACCTACCAGTTTGGCATTGACTATCTGCGCGACGTATGGTACGAAACTTCCTACCTGCTCGACACCAAGCAGAGCATGAACGGCTGCGCAAAATTGCGCTACGAGAACTACAAGCAACAGCCCATCGAATTTAATCTTCGCAAGGAGTTTACGGGCAAGTTCGAACAGTTCGGCCTCAACCCCAACCGTCGCGAGCCGAGCGGCATCAAAGCTGCCATTATCCGCGAAAAGGGTACGAACGGCGAACGCGAAATGGCCTACGCCCTCTACCTGGCAGGCTTCGATGTTAAGGATGTCATGATGACTGACCTTATTGAAGGTCGTGAAACGCTAGACGAAGTAAACATGATTGTCTTCTGCGGTGGTTTCTCCAATTCCGACGTTCTCGGATCGGCCAAAGGCTGGGCTGGTGCCTTCCTTTACAACCCCAAAGCCAAAGAGGCGCTCGACCGCTTCTATGCACGCGAAGACACCCTCTCGCTCGGTGTTTGCAACGGTTGCCAGCTCATGGTTGAACTCAACCTTATCAACCCCGACCATAAGAAGCGTGCACGCATGCTCCACAACGACTCGCACAAGTTCGAGAGCGCCTTCCTGGGTGTTACCGTACCTACCAACCGCAGCGTAATGTTCGGCTCACTCTCGGGCGACCGCCTGGGTATCTGGGTAGCTCACGGTGAGGGTAAGTTCGACCTTCCTTATGCCGAAGATGAATACAACGTTGTGCTCAAGTACTCGTACGACGAATATCCCGGCAACCCCAACGGTTCGAGCTACTCGGTAGCTGGTATTGCCAGCGCTGACGGACGCCATCTGGCCATGATGCCTCACCTTGAACGTGCCTTCTTCCCCTGGCAAAACCCCTACTACCCCGCAAACCGCAAGGCCGAAGACATCACTCCATGGATGGAGGCCTTTGTTAATGCCCGCAAGTGGGTGGAGCAAAAGTTGAATAAGTAATTGCATGGACAACGGCCCCTGCGGCCAATCTTATCCATACACAATACATCTTATTGTAATTACAGCGCGAGGCCTGCATAAACAGGCTTCGCGCTGCTTGTTTTTACGCTGCCGATTCGTGCAGCCCAATCTGTCAACCGCAACCAACGGCTACACGCATTCTAACATTCAACACACGTTCCATTCTCAAAAGTAAAAAGGCGATGCTCAACAGTCAGCCTATACAAACCTTGAGGTGTTATGTCAAACATTGTACATCAACTTAACGAGGCCGACCTGCAATTGCAAGTCGGCCTCGTTTTGCTAATATGCTTTAGGGAGAGTTGTAGAACACTCAAATAATAGTCAGAACGAAAATGGATTTTTATACGAAATACTGATTACGTCGGGCACGATGCCTGCACGGGTTAGTTCATAATGACCACCAAATCGTTGGCAGCAGCATAACTGATACGATAACGGTAGAGTTGTTTGACAGCATGTTCTCCCTCACGCAACAGGCCATTGGTAAGATCGTATACACAATGGCAGCGAGGGCAGGTAAGTTCTTCGGGACCACTAAAACTGAGCGAACGCTGCAGCATGTTCTCCTCGTAACAAGTAGGGCATGCCAAATCGTATGCCACAGGGCGCTGCTGCATGTTCATGTCGTAGGTTGATGGAATGCCTACCACAAAGCCGGCGATACACTCAGGCTTACCATAGTTCTCCAAGGCTGTAAGCGGATACGATCCGGTGGTTCCATCGGTTCCTTTAAACTCGTAGGTGCGCGTGCCTATGGTTATCTGGCAAAACATGCCGGGGTTATTGAGCGCCGTGTAAAGGGGATGGATAGCTGTTACAGGGGTGAAACGCAAAAAGGCGCGTTCGTGAGCATAATAGTCCTCAACATCGGAACTGCATCCTGCCACACTTGCTAACAAGGCGCAGGCCGGAAGAATGGTACGGAGTAAATGTTTCATTAGAACAATGGAGTTATGGGGGATTTGGCCGATGGGATTGCCACCCATTAAGGGGTGGATGCCTCCATCTGCAAAAGTAAACTGAAGGAGTTGCCACTGCGCTCACCTTTCACTATCTTTAAAGAAGATAGGAGGCGGCTCGGCAGTGGATAGCTTGAAAACAAAGTTTTAGCTTGCCACTGCGCTCGCCTTTCACTATCTTTGCCCAAAGTAAAGCATAATATCTACGAAAGATGTCTACAAGCGAAGAAATTGCTCAGCAACTAAACGAGCACAACAAAGCGGAATACCCGCCCATGCATACGGCCGAACATTTGCTCAACCAAACCATGGGACGAATGTTTGGCTGCGAACGTTCACGTAACGCACATATCGAACGTAAAAAGAGCAAAATCAGTTTTATTCTGTCCCAAGAGCCAGATGAAGCTACGGTGCAGCAAATTGTTGACCGTATGAACGAACTGATTAAAGCCGACTTACCAGTAACGTACGAATTTGTACGAGCCAACGAACTTCCCGAAGGAGTGGCTACCGACCGCCTGCCTGAAGGGGCGAGCGAACTGCTACGCCTGGTGCGTATTGGCAACTACGATCAGTGTCTGTGTATTGGGAGTCATGTAGAACGCACAAGCGAACTTGGCGAATTTATCTTGCTTGGTACCAACTGGGATGCTGAGAAGCACAGTTTCAGAGTACGCTTTAAGTTGGGAGTAAAAGCCAATTAAACCTACGCCACAACGCTGGCATTGTGCAACATACTTAAAACATCAAACGGCTTGCAGCCTTTCCGCCCCCCGGGGGGATGTGCTGCAAGCCGTTTTTGCATAAATGGCGGAGCAAAGGGCTATAACTATCCGACACTACCTTCGAGCGAAACGCTCAACAGTTTTTGAGCCTCAACGGCAAACTCCATGGGGAGTTTATTGATAACGTCTTTGGCGTAGCCGCCAACAATGAGCGAAACGGCATCTTCAGTTGGTATGCCGCGCTGGTTGCAATAGAGCAACTGCTCTTCGGATATCTTTGAGGTAGTTGCCTCGTGCTCTACAGTAGAATCGGGGTTACGTACGTCAATGTAAGGGAAGGTGTGGGCACCGCATTCCGAACCCAACAGCAAGGAGTCGCACGAGGAGTAGTTGCGAGCACCGCAAGCCTTTGAACCTACTTTAACCAAACCGCGATAGGAGTTTTGGCTTTTTCCGGCCGAAATACCTTTCGATATGATTGTACTGCGGGTATTGCGGCCTATATGTACCATCTTAGTACCGGTATCGGCCTCCTGGTAGTTGTTGGTTACAGCTACCGAGTAGAATTCGGCCTGCGAATTATCGCCCATGAGCACACACGAAGGGTACTTCCAGGTAATAGCAGAACCGGTCTCTACCTGTGTCCATGAGAGTTTGGAGTTTGCACCACGCAAATGTCCGCGCTTGGTCACAAGGTTGTATACACCGCCTTTACCATTCTTATCGCCAGGATACCAGTTTTGGACAGTTGAGTATTTAACTTCGGCATTTTCTTTCACCACAATCTCTACAATGGCTGCATGTAGCTGGTTTTCATCGCGCATGGGGGCTGTACAGCCTTCCAGGTAGCTCACGTAGCCGCCATCGTCGCAAACAATGAGCGTACGCTCAAACTGTCCGGTGTTGCGGGCATTGATACGGAAGTAAGTAGACAACTCCATGGGGCAACGTACACCCTTGGGGATATAAACAAACGAACCATCAGAGAAAACGGCACTGTTGAGCGCTGCAAAGTAGTTGTCGCGATAACTCACAACCGAACCTAAATATTTGCGCACCAACTCTGGATTTTCGCGCACAGCCTCTGAAATGGAACTGAAGATGATGCCCTTTTCCTGCAACTTCTCCTTAAAAGTAGTTTTAACACTTACCGAGTCCATCACTGCGTCGACAGCCACACCAGCAAGCGCCATGCGTTCCTCAAGGGGGATACCTAATTTATCGAAGGTCTTCATCAACTCTGGGTCTATCTCCTTTTTACCCTCATCCTTCTGCTTTTTAGTGGGGTCGGCATAGTAAGAGATGGCTTGGTAGTCGATTGCCGGCAGGTTTACATGTGCCCAATCGGGCTGCTCTAATGTAAGCCAGTAACGGTAGGCCTTGAGGCGAAACTCAAGGAGCCACTCGGGTTCTTCTTTTTTGGCCGAAATCAAACGGATTACATCTTCGTTGAGTCCACAATCAATGATTTCGGTATGAACATCGGTAGTAAAGCCGTATTCGTACTTTTTGTCGGCTATTTCTTTTACGTATTCGTTGGATGCCATGGCTTTCGGGTTATTTTTTGCTGACATCTACCCAAATGGTATCGGGCTGCGCCTCGACCGAATCGGCAGGTGCGGTTTTGAACGAGTCGGCTGCAAAAAACATTTGCAAGGCGCCGGCTACGGGTTTGAACAGATGGGAGTCGGCTGTCTTTTCATCGTTCATGATGTGAAGGGCTTGCATCACATTGAGCACGCAGCTCAAAAGCACTACGTACTTAAGCACACTCACCGTTGCGCCCAAAATGGAGTTGGGTATGCCCAACTGCATGCCCTTCAGAGCCTTAGTCAGCAAGTTTGCTACCAAGCCTAAGAGGATGGGCACAATAATCCACAGCAAGAAGAAGGCTATAACACTGGTTAGCATGTTGGTTTCTGTACCCTTTACTGCCAAAAATTCGCTAAACGCGCTGTAACAGGTTGCAGCTATTAAGAGTCCGACCAGGAAACCAACGGTCGAAACCACCTCCTTGATAAATCCTGCACGCCAGCCGCTAAAAGCTGCCCAAAGGAGCAGGACGCAGATAAAGATGTCGATCATAATTTTCGAATGTTGTTTTGAGTAGGCAAAAGTACTGCTTTTTTGACGAAGTCGAGCCGAAAAGGCGCTTTTATTGCACCTTTGCGCAGTTTTATTAACGTAGCTGCCACCATTCACCGCAAGGTTATTCCTTAACTTAACAGAAATAGTGAATTGCATAACGCTAAATGCTTACTTGCAGAACTTTGGTCAAACACTTGAGTGGCACTGGAATTTTACGAAATCACCACTTACAACAATCCGGAATGCTCCTTTTTTGACAAATTACCCTTCAACAATCCGAAGCGGATGCCTATTGCACGACAGCCCCTATGTTCCCTTCCGCCACTGCCTCATCAAAGAGTTGCAGACAAACAAAAAGGATGCTGCCCCGCCATTAAATTTAAGCAGAACAGCATCCTGTATTTCAGGACGATATTTGATTTTAGAAACTGGCATTTATTATTGTAGTATGAAATATACATTTAGACAAGGATCATACCTCCTTCGTTTTATATACTCCTTTTTGCCAGCCAACTCACATATCCAGTCTGGGATTTAAGCCTAAAGTGCGTCAAAGTCAAAATTATCAAGATTCTCGCCGTTCTCCTTCGACTGCATGAGTTCCTGCTTGAGTTCGTTGGCATCTTTCGTTACCTCCGCGGATTCCGTGAAGTTAATGCCGTCTACGTTGGTCAGGTCAACCGAGGCATCAATGGGCGTACCCTCTTCCGTAAAGGTGGTTTCGTAGGCCTTCAAAACTTTGCGGCAGGCCTTCATTTTGACAAGATGTTCCTTCATCTTCTTGATGTCGCCGCCCGATGCCAAAATTCCGACGCCCACACCTGTGAGAACACCCCAACCCTTTTTTTTACTAGTCAAGGCCCCGACTGCGGCACCCCCACCTACCTTGGCGATAACGATACCGAACGACTTCATGGCTTTGCCCAGTTCTTTGCGGGCCGTGTTGCGATCGCACACCTTGCCGTTCTGATCGAAGAGGAAGTACCGATACATCATCGTGCCGTCTTCGTTTTTAAGGGTGTCGCCCTTCTCGTCCGTCTGTACCACCTTCATAACGGTGTAGAGGGGAGCGTTGGCCAGCATCTCCTTGGTGTCGACTGTCACAGTGTCCTGCTGTGCCTCGTCGGCGGCGGGTTGCTGGCTGTTGGCATCGAGGGCATTAACCACCTTCTCGAGTTTCTTCAAAAACTTCTGGGCTGAAGCATCCGTTGCCGCCAGCGTAAAGGCTGCTACAAGCAACAGGCTTTTAAAAATAAATGTTTTCATTTAAATAAATGGTTTATGAGTTATTTATAAGTGAATATGCCGATTGCGTACTCCGGTTGCAGCCGCACACGGGCTTGTTTAACGAGCACCACAAGGCGATACGCCCTGCAGCAGTATGACAATGCTGCTACCCGCAGACGAAAGGCAGAGCCTTATTTGGTGAACATCTTCAGGCGGAAGCGCTTCTCGGTATAAGTACCTGTAGCCTGACGGAACAATTCGCCGATGCTCATGTACTTAATCTTGATGTCGCGCTCCTTGCCGGGACGGAAAAGGATACCGGTGGGCAAGTTGGTGCGGTCAATCTCCATTTCGGCCACACCATTTGCATCGGTCACGCCAATCTGCTTGAAGTCCTGCGATTTCTTTTCGGCCATGCGCGTAAACTTGCGGTCGGAAGTAAACATGCTCGAAGCAAGGGGGTCGACGCCATGATACGCCCAAATCTCCACACCGGGCAGGTAGTCGCCCTCGTTAAGGGTTTGCCACTCTACCACGGTAAAGAAAAATTTGAGCGGCATGCCGGTGAGCATGTTTTCGAGTTTACCGATGCGCGTGGTGTAAAATTCGCTGGCGTTGTAGTTATTGAGCGTTTGCATATAAGTTATAGCGGCCGAGGCATAACGGGCCACCTCCTCCTGCGATGCTGTACCCTGCTTCTTCAACTTCACAAGGCGCGACATGGCCTTGGCGGCCAAATCGTTGTAAAGGATGCACGAGTCGCACTGGGCTATCGACTCCTTGATGGTAGGGCGCATATTAAAGGCGAGTCCCTCAACATTCAGTGAGTTTTTAAAGGCTATGCGGGCCTCTTCGTACTTGCGCTGCTTATAGAGCTCGGATGCTTGCATAAAGAAGGCAGCGCTTTTACCCACAATGATGGTTTTTTCAATCACCAGCGGGAGCACGGCATACGCATACTTTTCGCGCGGTCCCATATTTCCCACCAGGTCGGCGTCGAGTGCCAAACGGTTGGACCCTTCGGCATAAATCGCAATCTGTAGCATCGCATTGTACGCCTCCTCGGCCTCATCGGAGAGTTTAATCAGGTTGTCCAACTCTTCCCACTCGGCCGCAGTAGCCTGGTCAGACTTGGTCTGCAGCAAGTTTTCGAGTTGGTTGCACCGTTTGCGCAAGCTGTCGGCCTTCTGCCGGGCCTCCATTTTGGGGCGAATGGGGATAGTCAGTCGGAGTTCCTCCTTATCGGGGTCAACAGGATTGGAGTGGCGCGTAAGTTTGGCCTGCAGCGCAGGCGAGAAGTCCACTTGCAGGTTCTTGATGGTAGTGGTAAACTCCAGCATGCACTCTGTGGCATTCAAATGAGCATCGTTGGGACGCTGCTGGCTGTCGATGCGAATGGGTTGCGAATACTCGCCCATGCTATAGGCTATGGCATAGTCGGCCTTGAGCGAGGGTAAAATTTCGGTGTTGTACACATTGCCGCGCCGGCTGATTTCGATTTTAGGCGTACGGGTATCGGCTTTGTCAACTACCACCAGGTATTCAAACCGACCGTCGGGACGTTCGCCGTTAGGACGCACCTCGTACTTCTTGGCTGCATTAGAGATTAATGACCAGGTCGTTGCTCTTGGAGAGGATGAGCACGCCGCTATTGCCGTCGAGCGACTCGATGCGGTCGCCCTCTTCGTACCTGCTGGTAATGAAAAAATCGGTTTGGGCCAGAAGCGGAGCAGCCAGCAGCAGAAGGAGCAGGAAAAGACTTATTCGTTTCATCGCGTTTTACATATTAAGAAACAGGCATTACAGGTCGAAGGCTCCAAGGGTCGAGATGTCATCGTCTGGAGTTTGCTTCTGCCCGTTCACCCACTGGGGTTGCCAGGTACGTACGTGAATGGTGGGATCGCCGCCGTTATCGGGAAATTCCCAAAGCAGGAAGAGGTAACCCTCATCGCTATAGTTGCTCGACTTCCAGTGCTGACGCAAACGCACACCGTACATGTTGGGGTTAACAAGCGAGCGGGTGATGCCGGCACAGCCACCCCCCTCGCCATGCTCGCCTATTTCTGAAAACTGTACGTCAATCCATTTGTTGCGGGCAAAAGCCATGCGCAGGTTGCGCAGGTACTGCTGCTTGGACTGCTTGGTGTAGGTAACCTTTTGGGTCCACTTGGCATTATCATTGCCGGTACGCGCAGTTACGACCTTGCCGGTTATAATCAGCGCATCGCCGCTAAAGATTTGGTTAATGAAGTTGATGTCGCGCTGATTATAGGCGGTGCGAAAGCGCTCGATGTATTGCATAATAATCATCTGCCGCTCTTTATCGACCACACCGCCGCAACGCTCCATACTCTCGGCCATATGGGCATCAAGAGCCAGGCGGAAGTCGGTAATGATTCCGTTGCGGTCGCACTCAATAACGGCTTCCTGATAGGTTCCGACGCCAAAGTTTTCGTCGACGGGCGTAATAATCAGGGGGACGTGGCTCACTTGCATCGAGCCGTTGCTGAACATCCAGCAACGCTCTACCACCTCTTCGTCGTCAATGTAAAAGGGGGTCACCGCCCACAGCCGGAGCAAAGACTTGAGGGCAAAGTCGTTCATAGGCAGGTTTTTGGTGGTAAGCACCGAACCGGCTGCCTGCGCGCGGTTAATTTCGCTCAGCACCTGACTGATATTGTGGGCCGCCTTGGTCAGGATTGCGGGGTGTGCTGTACCTTCGTCAATGGTCAGGGTAACATTAACTGATTGAGCCTGCAGGCGCAAAGTGCTAAACAGCAGGACGCACAACAGTGCACAGGTCGAAAATAGTTGCTTCATTGTTGTTCAGAAGTTGATTGCGTATGTGTTTAGAACTCGACACCGATGGCTCCACAGCCGCGGTAATTCACAATACCATCGGCCTTGCCAGTACGAACGTTGGTGCGCTCGGCGCCGGGAGTGAGGACGGCCACCACGTCGCCGTCGCGGTTATAAATAAAAAGGTAGTTAGTCTCGGGGTTGGTCAGGTTGGCATAGCGCGCATAATGCTTGAGTTTGCCCTGGCTCTCGAGTGCCTTGAGTTTCGCTGCCAGGTCGGCATAGCGCTTACAGGCAGCCAATTCGGCTATGGGTGCGGGAATTTCGTCCTGCAACTGTTTATCCACAGCGGGTTGCTTGGGGTTGGCAATCACTACAGCGTTGTCGGTGGGTATAATGTCCTTCTTCTTTACATAAATAAAGTAGCGGTACATGTTGCTGCCCCGGGGCATGGAAAGACTGGTCCAGAGTTCCGAGCGGTTATTGACAATCAGGTTGGAGCTGTTGCGCACTTTCCGCTGCCCTTCGACCCATTCGCTGATGGCATCAAACAACTTGAGTTCGGCCGCACTGCGGGCATTGGCCTCGGAGGGGGCTGTAGCCTCGGCATAGAGGTAGCTGGAGTTTTTCTTGATGCGGTTTATCTCCTTACGCACGTCTTTATGGTCGTCGGCACCAGCCGTAAGAGCAGTAGCTCCAAGCAAAAGGGCGCCCAGCAGATTTCTTAGTTTCATTGGATAGAAGTTTGGGAATTATTGAAAAACTTATCGGTCATTGACTGCAGTGGCGTATAGGTGTAGAGCGTACCCGTTAGCATGCCAGGCGTGCCGGCAATCAAATTGACAGGCACCTTGAGTATGAGCATGTGGCTGTAAGCCAACGTGTGATTTACGGCCCAAAGGGTGCAGCTGACTGTTTGCGCATCTTTATCCTTTATGCCCAAATAAAGAATGCAGCCTTCGGCCTGACAATAGCGTACAAATTGCTGCAGCGTCACCTTCAGGTGGTGCTGGCGGTAACCATACTTGTTGAGCGTGAGTTGCAGGGGGATGGGCCGTGGCGAGCAGCCCGTGAGCAGGAGGTTGTGAAGGCTCTGCAGCGGCATCTTGCTGTCCATCACGAGGCACTGTTGGGAACCCTTACCCTGCAGATAAAGACTGGCCCTGATTTGATTGGACAGAAAGGTTCCCTTACTGGCTATGGAATAGCCCTCGGCATGCGAAAACGAGGCTTTTTTCCAATCGCTCAGCACCTGTTCGGCGGTCACGGGCTCGGCCGACATGCGGGGCAGGTCGCGCTCAACAATGTTTTCGAGTTCAATGGCATTGGCTCCCGAGAGTACCTGATAGTCGGTGCGTATAGCCATTTCAACCCGTTGCTGCTTTTTTTGCCCCTCCCGTTGCACTTGCTGCATCCGCACCACAAATCCTTTTTTGCCGCGCGATTCGATGCCGGTAGCGTCGTCGGGACTAAAATGCTTCAGTATGCCTGCGTGGCCGGCTCCGAACATCACGTTGCGGCGGGCCTCACGTTCGGCACGATCTACTCCGGGCACCTGCACGTCCTCTTCGAGTGCCATGCGCTCAATAAAGTAGAGCAGCTCGGCAGGGCGGTACGAGGCGGCCCACCCGGTGTTGAAGAGTTTATAGCCTATGTGCGAAATATCGCCCAGACTATTGGTGCACACACGCAAAGGCTTTCCCTTGAAGGTCCAGGTGGAATCGTTGTTGACGTCCGGACCCAACTTCCCGGGCAACTCCAGGTGCATGGCCCTGGCCAGTTGCTCCAAGCAACGGGTTCGGAAAGTCACCCCGGCATTCACCACCAGGGTGAAAGCCGAGATGAAAATAACTGTTACGCACAAGCGTTTGGTCATGGTTTTACGGCTGTTTGATTACCATTGTGCGACCAGTATCCGATGCCGCTGATGCGGCCATCGCGGAACTCGCCTTCAAAGGTATCGCCGGGATTGGCTACAAAATCCTTCGACGGTACAATGCGGGTATTCTTTTTATAGGTTATCTTGCCGTAACCGTGGGGCTTGCCGTTCTTCAAGTCGCCGTGATAGGTGCCATAACCCAAGTTAACAGTACCCTTGCCGTTTGCAACCTTCTTCGGCGAAGGTTTGGTGGCCTGGACGTTTCCACCCTTCGCATTGGTGCTGGTGCCCTGAACGTTTCCATCCTTCGTCGGGGTGCCTGAAGTCGCTGTTTCGACCGGAACATCACCTTTCGCGTATTTACCCAAACCGAAAAGGATAGAGTCCTCGCGGGTGTACTCAATTTTATCGCTTGGGGCGGCAACCATGGTATCGGTATCTTCGTCAGGCTTTTGAGCAACGGTTTCGGCAGCTTGGTCCTTCGGCTCCATCTGTTCGGTAGCTTCGTCAACCGGTTCAGGCTTTTTGCTGCCCGTTCCAAGCACTACAACCACTACAGCTCCGATGGCCGCAACGGCCAGGAGTCCCACAATCAGCCATTTCACTAGCGGTTTCCGGGTGGTCTGAGGGGTTGAAGCGCCCTCTTCGAGCGACTGATGGCATTTGGGACAAACAAATTCCTCGCCCGGCTCTACCTCAACCAGCTGCTTATAGTTATCACACTCAATGTTAATACATTTACCTACTTTCTTTGCCATTATTTAAACGGAGTATAAAGGATTATAATTTCAAGTCGCTGTCGCAGAGTTCCTCGGCTGCCTTGTTAAAGGCCATGAACTCGGGATTGTTCTCGTTGTCGCCCACCAGGGGAAGGAGCACATTGTCGAGCAGTTCGCCCAATTTGAGCATCAGAGCATTTCGTTTGTCAATGTGCTTGTAGTTAGCCTCCATCTCGGCCGTCACCACGTTTTTCAGGGTTTCAGCATCCATGGCACGGGTGGCTTTGCTGAGTTCCTCGAGGGTTTCGATGGGATTATTGCCCACATGTACCCAACGGCTGATACGGCCCATCTTATTCTTCTCGCCGGCAAATGCTTTATACTTCTCGCCGGTTTCAACGTCCTCACGTTCCACAATGATTCCGTCGATTGCATAGGCCAGGAGCACATAGGGTATGAGTTTTTTACGCATCGTCATCTTGTCTACGCGGAAGAGCGAGGGGAGTTCCTTGGCAAAGCTTTCGGTGTGAACCACCATACGGTTCACCTCGTTGCGGGTCAGCATATCGTATTTTTCCTTGAGCACGCGCAGGTTGTCGACATAGCGGAGGGGGAAGCCGCTGTGAGCCGTTACCACGATAATCTGATTGCTCTTGAAGTTGACCGACACGTCGCGGTCGCGGTCAAAGGGTATGTTGCCGCTATTGCCAAAGGCTGCAATAAAATCGTTGCGGAAGGCATCGTTCTCCTCGTACTTAGGCAAGGAGAGCTGCACAATTTTTTGATGATTTGCTGCCGTTTCGGGACTGCCTTGTCCCTCCTCCGAGGTATTGAAGGTCAAGAAACTCTGCGCCGCATTATAAATGTCCTGCACAAACTTCTTCATCTTTTCGGGAGTGCTGCACTCGGTGCTGCTGAGTTTGTCAAGAATGTTCACCTTCACCAGGCGCTGGTTGGGGTTAATGGTTGAGTAGTTTTCCATTTCCTTGCGCGCATTCTCAATGCAGCTCTTGAGGGTGATGCTCTGCAGCACGCCCACATTGATTTTCTTTGACAGCAAAGAGAAGGTGGCATTTTCCGATCCGGCCGCGTTGATAATATTTAGGCGGAGCGCAGTGGCATACTCCCGCTGGTTCTGCTGGTTCTTGAGAAAACCGACCACGGTTTGGCGCACCATGCGGGGATCGTACTCCTTGATTACTTCGCGCTGCACATTGGTGCTGTCAGCATCTGACAGTTTGCACTTTTCCTCGGCCTGCAGCTTCATGCTGTCGGCAAAGTCAACGAGCGTTGCCCGGAAGGGATCGATGCAGTTGGCGTTGAGCACCATAAGCATGGTTTTAATTTCGTTGATAAGCTTAACTGCATAGTTGTAAGCAACCACCTGGGTCATGAGGGTGAGCTGTTCGCGCTTCACCTCGGCAAAGCGGCTAAAGGTCTTGGTCGATGCGTTGGTAATGGCATCGCGCAGCCAGCCGATGTTGTTCCAGTCTTTGCGCACTTCCTCGATTTTCTGACCCAAATCTTCGTTGAGGTACTTGCCATACTTGCTGACTTTTCCCTGAAAGCCCTCGACGCGTTCTTCGCAGTCGGCCACGAGCAGCCTGATGTACTTATGCACTTCAATGATAGACATCTCGCCGTTCTGCCACTTGGTAAAGAGGTTATTTTCGATGCGGCGCACAATCTCCTCAGCAAAGCCAGATATCTCGCTTTCGTAGTCGATATAAAACTTTTTGACGCCTTTGCCGCGGTACATGCTGTCGAAGAATTTGTCGCACAACTGATTGAAGGTCTGGAACCACTCCTTCTTGTTGTACTCGCTCTCTACGTCCTGTTTGTAGCGGTCAATATAAAATTCCCAACCCGAAATAATGGGTTTCCAGTTGGTTACATTCTTTTCGATTGAGGGAAGCGGTTTGCCGAGCGTAAGGTACTCGTCGGTCAGCAGATTCGACTCGAGTTCCTCGGGCTTCGAAATGTCGGCCTTGAGGTTTTTTCCCACCATATCTTCGGTACATTCGTCTACAAAACCGCGGGTATCGTCCCACAGGCCGTGCAACATCTGGAGCGAAGCCTGGCGTGCAAAATGGTAGGCACCGTATTCTACCACTTCGTTCTCGGGATACTCTATGCGCTTGACACCAAAGGTCATGAAGCGGCGGCTGTGTACGGGTTCGTGCACCTCGTTCTCTTCGGGAAGCATGCCGTTGTTCTCGTTCGACACGAGGCGGCTCATCTTACCCTCGTTGAGCAAGCCGGCCACCACAATTTTCTGGAACAGGAAGTCGCCCACAATGCCGGGCAACACCTTATGCAGGTTGACCTCCTTGCCGGCTTCGTTCACATTGCTGAAGAGGTAAGCCATATCGAAGGCATCCTGACCCTTGAGCAGGTGGCGCACTTTGCCATATTCGTCGGTATTGCCCTTCACATCGGTAGGATGGTATTTACCCACCGACATGGCGTTAAGCTCAAGCAGGGCAGCATAGCCGTTGGGCTGGTAAAAGCGGTTGCTGTCTTCGCCTCCGGGTATCTGAATAATTTTTTCGGGAACGTAGAGGTAGAGCTGGATATTAAACTCGGTACGGTTATCGCCCGTACGCTGAAACTCGTTGCGTATTTGTGTAACGGCATCGACAATGGATCCGGAACCGGTTCCACCGCCCAGACCGGCACAAATGTGGAAGGTAACGTCACGGCTATCCTCACGCTCCTTAAGAGCACGCACGCGGGCATGGAGCTGCCCGACAAAGGTGTTTTGGGGTAAGCCGCACATGTTGTTAGCAAAGAGCATACGTCCGAAACGGCGGCGCTGACCTCCAATACCTTCGCTGATAATGGCTCCGATGCCTTCGTTCAGGAGCGACTGGTCCTTGCGGTTGATAAAGGCATTCAGACCAGGGTATTGGTCCAGATTATCGAGCACAGCAGCCCCGATGCCATTGATAGAGAGGCGCTGCGAGGGTGAGAGCTGTACCGAGGCTCCCAGGGTTTGCCAATCGCTCTCGTTATTGAGGTCGGCCAAACTGGAGTCGACATACAGATACTCGATGTTGGCATTGCCTTGGGGATTGTTCGAACGAAATTCTTCGTAAATACGTTTGCGTAAGGCGCAAAGGATAGAACCGCCGGTTCCTCCCAAACCAATGATTAGATGATTTGCCATGGTAATATATTGATGTATGATTTTTTAAAGGGATGGTAGTGATAGATTATGTTACGAGCAGGCTGGCAAGAGGGCGCCGCCAGGCGTAGGTAGCGGGGCATCTGTGCACGTCTGCCTATGCCTGAACTCCTGAATCGGACGCTCTGTTTTTACGGGAACGGGGGTAGAATTTTTTAAAACAGAATCTGATTTTTCGAAAGCGGATTTCTGAATTTTCGAAAGCAGGGTTCCGATTTTGCGAGAGTTGGTGCCGGATGGCAAAAGTTGGGTGCCGCACGCTCGATGGCGGATGCCGAATTTACGGCAACGGTGGCCGGGCTTGCTGCACGCGGACCTGAACCTCAGCTAATCGTCGTAGATTTTCGGTCGACTATGATAGCTGCCTCGCGACGACCTTCGGGGGCGCTCCATGCTCCTGGCAATGCCCCAGATGCCAATGGTCAGAAAAAGCATGCTCCATCCGGCCCGGCGCAAAAGATAATAATTGATGTCGCTACGCAGGTTGTCGACCAGTGCGGTGCCGTTCATCACGGCCGTATCGCCTGCTTGCTCGACATAACCGGCAAGCAGGGGCCACTCGCTGCTGATGTAATGGTTGACTACGGCTACGGGGTCGTCCTGCGGGGAGGTGCCGTCGGATACCACTTGCTCAACGTGGGTAAGGACTTGTTCCAAATCGTCGCAATAACCGCGCACGGTCAATGCACCGGACACACATACAAACTGAAAGGCCAAACAGGCACCAAGCACTGCACCTATCAAATAACTCATAGGGGTAAACTGCCGGTTATTCTGCCACGACCGGATAAGCACCAATGCCAATACCACCACTACAAGCGATGCCACAATACCTATTAAAAGGCTTCCGAAGGAATTACTGAGTATTCCAAAAAAATTCCACATAGCTGGTTATCTTAAAGCTTTGGTTTCAGAAACACGTATCGGGCGAACACAGCTACTTTTACATCAAATGAGGCCACGGAACCCCGGCGCACTTCGAACAAAAATGATACAAGCAAATTGAATAACACACTTAGCCGCACGCACAGTCAAGCCCAAACAACGCTACAGGCCAACCGAAACCTCGCTTACTCAATGAAAATGGATGAAAACATGTGTATAACCGCTTTCAACAGCCTTGACCGAAGCAAAGGAACGAGTAGAGAATTTTAAGAGGATTTAAGTGTCACTATGTTTTTGAATTCAAAATCTTGTCTTTGCAAATTTAAATAACTAACACCTAATTGCTAGCGACA
>CALCVT010000124.1 GCA_937906495.1 uncultured Prevotella sp. | reverse complement strand
CTATCAACCCCAAATACATTCTGAAAAATGGAGAGTACTTTCTTTCCTACTGCCCGGAATACAGCCAGCTCAATGGCTTGGGAACAGGACAACCTTGCCAGATTGGAGCAGCCATCAAAATCAACAAGGAACTGGCTCAGGCTATCAAAGGTCATAAAATTCATACCCTGCGCGTAAGTATGTTCAGTGTGAAGGGATTGACCAATGCTAAGGTATGGATTCGTAAAAATCTTAACGATACAAAGAACATCACCGAACAGGCACACGCCTTTAACAAGGGTTCTGCCAAATCGTGGATGGACATAACATTGGATAAACCTTACATTGCCGACGGCGAAGAGTTCTATATCGGCTACTCGGTAAACTCTACCAGCAGCGTGCAAACCCAGTCCAGACCTGTAGGCTTTAGTACAGACACGGACCATCCCGACGGCATCTACCTTCAACTGAACGGCGGCGCCTGGACCAACTACTACGGACAGGGCTTTGGTGCACTGGCTATCATGGCTGTGGGCGAAGGTAAGACGCTCGAAAACAATTTGGCTATCAACAATATAAAGTCTGACTACTTTGCACGCGGACAAGAGGGTGCTGTTGAAATAAATATTACCAACCTCGGCAAACAGCCCATCAGTACGGTTGATGTGGAGTATACCATGAATGGTGCTACCCAAAAACTCGAAGGCGTAAAGGCTACAACCAACAAAAACAAGCCCATCGGCACGTTTGGATCTGGCACCTGCACCCTTAACATTACCGCACCCAACGAAGGGAACAAAACTGACCTCAACCTCAAAATCACCAAGATTAACGGCAATGCCGACGAGGACATGAGCAACAACGAAGCCAGCCTCAGCATCCCGCTGCTCAGCAAATTCGGACAGCACAAGGTAGTGGTCGAAGAATATACCGGAAGCTGGTGTGGCTACTGCGTACGTGGTGCAGCAGGTATGGAACGCCTGGCCCGCGACCTCAAAGACAAGTCGGTATGTATAGCAGCACATAGCGGTGATAATATGGCCATCCAGGGCTATGCTGCCATCCAACAATATGTTCAGGGTGCTCCGCAAGCTGTAGTGGATCGTGAAATCACATGCGACCCCTACTTTGGACAGGACAATACAGTATTTGGTATTGGCAACTTGGTAAAAGAACGTGCCGCCAAGATTGTTCCCTTCGACGTTTTTATCGATGTGGCTGACGGCAGCAATGCCACCACCAAGAACATCACCGCCAACTTGTTATTCTACGGCGATATGGGCAAGTGCGACTACAAGGTTGCCTTCGTTCTGCTCGAAGACGGATTGATTGGATCGCAATACAACAGCTATGCTGGTACTGCCGGACAGCCCGAAGATTTGGCTAAGTACAGCAGCATGCCCAGCAAGATTAAAGATTTCGTCTTCGACGATGTGGCACGCGATATTTCAGCCTTCGGCGGTATCAACTACTGGACGGGACAGGAAATTTTAGCCAACCAACCCCTTACCTATACCTACCGCATGAACGTTTCGAATGCCAAAAATATTGACAATTGCGGTGTAGCTGTATTGGTATTCAATAAGGATGGTGTGATTGTCAACGCCAACGAGATAACTTTCAAAGAGGCTGCCACGGGCATCGAAGATGCAACAAATAACGGCTTTGCTCCCCGTTTCCGCACCAACAACGGTGTGCTCACCGTATCGGGCGAGGGTAATATGGCTCTCGAAGTGTACAGCGCCAGCGGTGCACGCATGGCTGCCCAGCAGTTCAACGGCGAGACTTCCGTTCAACTCGGCAAGGGCGTTTACGTGATACGCGTAACGGCCAACGGCAAGAGCGTCACCAAGAAGCTCGTGCTCTAAACATTCAGCATACACTTGTAAGATTTAAAGTTATACATTTTCAATGACTTAAGAGGCGCGTCTGTATAAAGATGCGCCTCTTCTGTTTGAACCAACGCAACTGCATCCCTATTCCTCCACCCTGGAGTTCCCGGCCTTTAATCTCAGTAGCTACGCACAATCTTAAACGGCACAGCCCTCCCTTCAGCTGCGAACCAACAGTCCCCCGGTAAGGCTGTAAACAACGTCGTGCTATGCAGAACGCTGCTGCAAGACGCATATAGTTGCCCGACAATGGCGGTTGTTTCAACAAGAATGTGCAACTTTGCATAACTTGCGATGCGTTTCGGCAATAGCCCGCCTTGAAAGTAAACTTTCATTCGGGCTGCTGCACAAAACTTTCAGCAACTTTGCATAACTTGCGATGCGTTTCGGCAATAGTCCGCCTTGAAAATAAACTTTCATTCGGACTGCTGCACAAAACTTTCAGCAACTTTGCATAACTTGCGATGCGCTTCGGCAATAGTCCGCCTTGAAAGAGTAACCGCAAACCGCCGATACACGATACCTACCCTGCTAACATTACTCCCTATGGAACAAACCTTTGAAAACAAACTGCAACAAGAACTTCATAATTATTTGTTAGAACAAGCTCTGGTAGACAAACACCTGCCCGAATGCCCGGATCTCGAAAACCTATGGCCCAACCTGGCCACAGCCTACCTGCCTGACGGTATGCGCGAGTTTGCCGACTATCCCACCGTCTCGTTGGGATGGCCCATGTTTGTAGGCATGGCTGTTGCCAAACTTTGGGACGAAAACTGGGAAGCATACGGCAACTCCGGCAACCTGTACGAAAGCCTGCGCGACCAGCGGGGCTACGACTGCATGGACGAATACATCCTCGAGGAAGTTCTCCACCTGAATCCTCAGCAAGCCGACAGCCGGAGCAAAGTAGCCGGAAACTGCGCAGCCCGGGCCTGGAGCATGCTCCGGCGCGAAAACGTAGAGCCGGGCACTCCCGAGGCCTTCAAAGCCTATGTTTCGGCCATCCATCAACTCTACCTCATGGGCATGGCCCTGCAGTTACGCACCATGGGCTACCACATGACCGAACTGGAACTCTAATAAGTCTCATAAGAGTTTCAAGCACCTGCGCCTGAGTTCTGCCAACTGCAGCAAACACATGCAACAGCTTCGCCTGCACTCCTCCCCAGCCAATGCGCAAGGTGCAGGCCACAACCCATCATCGTGCTTATTGCATCTTGAGTAAAAAAACTGTACAAACCTTTCTTAATCATTGAACCCATGAACAGACTCTGCCTATGGATAGGATGCCTGTGCTGCAGCCTGCTTGCAGCCTGCAACAACCTCAGCGAAGAAACCATTAAACAAGAAGCTGAATCGGGGGTCGTACTCATTCAAAACAACAGCTACTACGAAGTAAAATTTGCCGACGGCGAAACAATCTACTTTAAAGGAATCGACGAAGAAGGCAACTTCGAAGGACTGGCCACCAACCGCGACTCGGTCGAAAAGAATGTGTCCTTCGGGACCGGTTTCTTTGTATCAGACGACGGACTCATTGCTACCAACGCACACGTCATCACCGACATGACGGGCCAAAAACAACTCAGCCAATCGGTCAGCAATTTGATGATAACCCTGAAACGCCTGTTTGCTGAAGCCTACAACGAAAAACGGGAAACGCTTGCCGAGGTCGAGCGAGCTTTCCAAATAGCCCGCTACAGCAATGCCGTCAGCTACGAACAGTTCTACCGCATCCGCGACTACCGGCAGGCACTGCAACAGGAACTCAACGAGTACGTAACCATCTATAACGAACTCGATAACCTACGCGCCGAAGACACCGAAATCAACTACCGGAACGAAATAAGCATTGCCTATAACAATACCTTTATTACCAACCCCCGGGACCTCGCACCTTGCGTGGTCATTGACTACGACAAAGAACACGACCTGGGACTCCTTCAGCTCAAAGACAAACAGACTCCCACGGGTAAACACATCTTTGAGGTGCCGGCCGAAGATCCGCTGGATAATTACAGTTTTCAGGACAACATAACTGCCAAACTGAGCGACGATAAAAACAGTAAACTTTTTATGATTGGCTACAACTTAGGCCCTACCCTGGCACTAACCAAAGAGGGGGTAAAGTCGCAATTCAACAGCGGCAGCATCAGCCAGCAAACCAAAGAGCGCCTCATGTACTCCATCCCCTCATTGCCGGGCAGCAGCGGCTCTCCCGTACTCAACCTGCGCGGACAACTCGTAGCCATCAACTATGCCGGCATCAGCACTACTCAAAACTTTAACTACGGGGTACGCGTCAAATACTTGCGCAACCTTCTGAACCGTTAGCAGCTTATGCCAAGGCGATACCACTCCTACCCTTGCTCGCCACACCAGTATCCCCGGACTGAACATACCTAAGTTCTGATACCTCTCCAAGCGGCAGGCAAACAGACGGAGTCTATAGTATCTACATCAACCAGCGCACTACGCCGGCTATCGGTCCATGGGGGGTTGGCAGGAAATCTTTGGGCTGTCTACACAAAACTGGCCCATCACAACTGCTCTGGGTCACAATTCCATTTACCGCAAATCAAGATTTCCACGCCCCAACCAACCGCCCGATCCCCCATAATCTGACATTTCAACTTATCAAAACAACCTAAAAATCTCTTTTCAGAGCCTCCAAACTCAAGAAAAGAGATTTTTTTCATAAAAAAACGAGCAAACATTTGGTCAAAACAAAAAAACATACTACCTTTGCAACCGCAAACGAGAAACAAAGCTCCGACGCTTAGGAGAGATGGTAGAGTGGTCGATTACAGTAGTCTTGAAAACTACCGTACCG